>NZ_JAGQFP010000002.1:1551445-1861734 GCF_019090095.1 Stutzerimonas stutzeri
CGACCCGCCGTCGTTCCAGAAGGGCAGCTTTGCGCTCGGTCGTGACTACCAGAAGATTCTGCGGCGCCTGCCTGAGCTACTCACCGAGAGCGGGACGGTACTGGCCTGCATCAATGATCCGGATACCGGCCCGGACTTCCTCATCCAGGGCATGACGGCCGAAGCGCCTGCCCTGGAGTTTCAGGAACGGCTGGAAAACCCGCCGGAGTTTCCGGACATCAGCCCGGACAGCGGACTCAAGGCACTGGTGTTCAGGCGCTTGAATCCGCGGTAGCCGCGGCGGCGAGCGGTCAGTAGTGCGCCTTGACGATGAAGTTGGTCACGTTGTTGTCGGTGTTGAAGGCGTGGCTGTCCTCGATCCCGTACTTGTCCGACCAATAGTCATACTCGATACCGACGTAAAGCTTGCCGGGCGTGCGCGCCAGCGCCTTGCCCAGGTCGTACTTGACCTGTGGGTTGATGTGCAGGTTCTTCGCAACGAAATCGCCTTTCGAGCGCGAGCCGGCATCGTTGACGACCCAGTCGATGAAGCCATCGAAAAGGATGTCGGATTTGCCCACCGGAACGGTCATGGCCCAGGTCGGCGTGATCTGCCACTGCCCACTGGCCTGGCCAGTGATGCCGTCGGGTTTGCGGTAATAGGTGTTGACCGACAGGCGATCGAAGCCCGGCACGGCGAGGTCGACGGCGGGACCGAGCAGGTAGTTGCGGTTGCGACCTTCGCCGCGCTCGTAGGTCGCCGAGAGCAGGACATCGGTGACCGGACCGAAGCTGAAGTCCCGGCCAGTGGTCTTGCTCAGTGACAGGCGCGGGCTGAACTCGCCGTAGTAGGTGCGTCCATCGTTACCGGAATGACCGTTGAACCACTTGTGGTCGACGAACAGGAACATGTCGCCCCAGGCCCAGCCGCTGGCATGTTCGAAGGTGATGGTTTGCTGAATGGAAGCCTCGCGCCCGTCCTCGCCGGAATCGACGGCGAAGTTCTTCCCGTATAGATAGGTCAGGCTGTTGTCCTGCCAAAGCATGGGGTCGGCCATGACCTGGCCGGCAGAAGCCAATCCCGCCGCAAGAACGGCGGTGCTGAGGCTGCGTTTCATGGGTGTACTCCTTGGGTGCAGTTGGCACTGCGGCTATGAATGGCCGAGCGGGCGTCATGCGCCGCGACAGCGCCGTGCGCTGGCGCTCAGGCGCAGCGGAAATACCACAAAACGCATTGATTTACATCGTTTTATCGACGTGATGGCGTACGAGGAGGAGCTTGTAGCGCGTGCCGGCTCGCCTCGTCCGGGGCTGGCCGCCGTTGTCGGTAGCGGCATCTGCCGTGGGATCGCTCACTGCGTCAGGAGCCAGTGTCGCGTTGGCAGCGGCGCAAATGGCGTGGCGGAACAGGAAACGGCCGGCACGGGGCCGGCCGCTCGGGTGGGCGGATGTCAGTGTTGGTTGATCACCGCCATGTTGTTGAAACCTGCCTGGCTGATCAGTGCGTTGTTGCCCATGCCGCTCTGAGCCACCAGCGCCTCGTTGCCACTGCCGTTCTGCATCACCGTGGCCAGCTGGCTTTCCCCGTACTGGGATAGGGTTGCGGCGTTGCTGGCGCCGAACTGATTGACGTTGGCCAGGTTGAAATCCCCGTCCTGGGCAATGTCGACATCATTGCCGGCGACGTTGCTCGAGCCGGTGATCCGGTTGCCTTCACCTTCTTGAACAGCGGTGAGGCGGTTAAGAATGCCCGACTGGTTGAAGTTCAGCTCGTTGCCTTTGCCCTGCTGATCGACCATGGCGTTGTTGTAGTTGCCGGCCTGGCCAACGGTGGCCAGCTGGTTGCGGCCGTCCTGATCGATTGCCACTGCGTTGCCGAAACCGTTCTGATCGGTATTGGCAGTGTTGCCGCGGCCCCGCTGGGCAACGTCGGCATCGTTCTCGTTGCCGGCTTGGTAGACGAAGGCGTTCTGGTTGCTGCCGCGCTGGTCGACGTTGAGGTTGTTGTCATCACCGCCGGAATAGGTATAGGCCTCGTGGTGCGTGCCGGTCTGGTGCACAGCCGCATCATTGCGATTACCGACCTGCTCGACTTCGGCGACCGAGCCCAGGCTCCAACTCTGCTCGACGCTGGCTGTGTTGTCGTTGCCTTGCTGATCGATCAAGGCACGGTCGTTGACGCTCGCCGTTTGATCGACATTGGCATCGTTGAAGTTGCCGGCCTGGTACAGCGCCGCTTGGCTGCCGTGGGTGGCGGCCTGGTAGCTGGAGGCAACGTTCTGAGCGCCTAGTTGCCGGGTCACGGCGGTCGTGTCATGGGTGCCGGTCTGAACGGTATCCGCCGCGTTGGCGTAGCCATGCTGGCGCTGCTCGATGCGGCTGCCCCAGGTGGCGGTCTGATTGGCGTCGGCGTTGTTGCTCTGGCCGTTCTGCCATTGCTCGACACTGCTGTGTACGGCCAGTGTCTGGTTGATGTTCGCCTGGTGGAAATTGGCGATCTGGGTCTGCAGGGTGGACGCTGCGTGCGAGCCGTTCTGCTCGACCATGGCGTCGTTGCCCCAGCCACTCTGAAGCTGGGTGGCCATGTTGGAGCTGCCGCCGTTCTGTTCTACCTGGGCCAGGTTGTCGATGCCGTTCTGGCGTTGCTCGGCGCTGTTGTCGACGGCGAATGCCTGGGTGGCAGCGATGGTCAGCAGGGCAGCTACAAGGGGTTTGATCTTGAACATTATTGTCTCTCCATGGAATGTTTTCAGCGGTACTTCCCGGTGGTGCTTTTGCGTTAGCGGTACTGACGTACCGCTAGATCCAGACCCTGGCCATGCTGCGTGACGCGACTACGATGTCCGGTGCCGGTCTGTTCGATCAGCGCGTTGTTGTACGCGCCGAACTGTTCGATACGGGCCTGGTTGGCGGCACCGCTTTGAACGATTGATCCCTGGTTGTAATGGCCGTACTGCTCGATGGCCGCTTCGTTTGCATGGCCGGTTTGGAGGATGTAGGCCTCCTGCGCCTGGCCGTCCTGAGTGACGGTTGCGATCGAGTGGCTGCCGACCTGTGCGGCGAGCGCGCGGTTCTCAGCCCTGAGGGTGGCTGCTGGTTGGGGCAGGGAGCCCGCGCGAAGCGGGGCGACGGCGAGCTCGCTGGGTGCGAGGTCCAGCGAGGTCTGAAGGCCGGCGGCGTGGAGAAGGGGGGAGGTCAGCGCGGCGAACAACGGCAACAGCGCGCTGCGGGCAATCCATTGCACCTGGCTCATCGGTCATCCCTGATTAATTCGCGGTAAGTCATCCTGGCCCAAACCGCGACCGGGCAAATCCATCGAACGACTGAAATCGTTGCGCTTGTTTTCGCGGCTGGCGGGTGCCGGCCGCGAACCCGTTACAGCCTGTTCGGTGTCGAGAGGTATTTCGCCAGTTCCTGTTGCACCGCCGGCGTGTTGTCTGCGGTTTGCCACAGACGTCGGTCGACTCCCTGTGCGATCAAGTGGGCGACCGCTGCCTCGATCGCCGAGAGCACGCAGAGCTGGGCCGGCTCATTGGTGGTGTAACCCGCTTCGGCCTCGAGCAATTCCTTGAACTCGATGAATTTGTAGACGTTGGCGCTACGTCCGATGGAGTAGATGGTCTTGGTGGTCATCACGTTGGACAGCACCTGGCCGCTGCGCACATCGATGGCGCGCAGGTTGACCGTGACCTGATCGACCCGATACTCCTGCGACACCCCGATACCCAGATAGCGCGCACCCTGCCCACCGCTGCGCACGTTGGTCTCGTAGGCGACGATGGCACCCTCCATGAGGATGTTGGCCGCCAGTAACGAAGGCAGCTCCGACTGGATGTTCGGTGCGACGTCCGGCTTGGCTTGCGAGGCGCGGATGATCTTGCGTTCGGTCAGGACGTTCTGCAGGCCTTCGCGCTCCAGGACGATGAACCAGCCACTGGCCTGCATGGCATCGACCAGCATGCTCGCCGCGCCCTGGGTCACCGCGGTGGAAAAGGAACTGGCCGGGCTTGGCTTGTACTGTCCGGTCTGATCGCGAAAGCCATAGACGGCCGCGACCAGCGGGCCGCGGGGACGAGGCAGGTTGAGCAGGTCCTGATAGGTCGAGGCGCGGGGGGTAAGGGTTGGGGTTTGCTGGTCCGCCGACATGGGCTCGCGAACGGCACAGCCCTGCAGAACGGCCATCATCCCGATGGCGACGAATAGGCTTCTCATGGCCTTTGCACTCCTTGCAGTCAGTTGATGGCGCCGTAGCCGTTGACGATGATTTCCGAAACCTCGCCGGTCAGCCGGTCGGTGATTTCCACCGTCAGGTTGCCGTCGAGGTTGACGACGTTGACGATGAAATCATCGGTAATCAGCGACCCCCCATTGGGATCGTCCATCTTGTTCAGCAAGTCGGCGAGCAGGCGTGATTCGAGCTGGCTGGTGAAGCGGTCGAGCGCCGAGGTGCCGGCCAGCTTGGAGCGATCGATCGCATCCGGATCCTTCTTGCTGTTCTGCGCCTGGGCGTTGCCCAGCAGCCAGGCACCGTTCAGCGGGCTGCCACCGAACGATGGGTTGACTGGGGTGTAGACCAGTTCGGTGGCGCTGGCGCCTGCACTGAGCAGTAAACCGGCCAGGAGCATGCCGGTGGATTTTTGTTGTGGCCGGTTCATAACTCATCCTTTGCAAGGTCAATGGTGTCTTCGAACAAGGCTTCGATTTTCCTGCGATTCAGTTCTTCCACCACGAAGTCGGCGGCGTCATAGGCGGTCTGCTCCATGTCGCTGACGTTCGGTTGGAGAAAGCGGCGATACAGCGGCTGGTCGTTGTGTTCGACCCAGACCAGAATGCCCCAGCGTGCCGAGGGCCGTTCCTTGACGGCCAGGTTGAAGTCCAGCTTGCTGGTGTCGTTCAGGCGCTCGCAGAACTTGCGATAGAACTCCTGGCCGGATCGCGAAATGGTGTTGTTGGTGATGAACCCCTTGAGTTCGGCCTCGTCGGCCCATGCCTGCGGAATGCCGACCAGCAGCATCAGGGCCAGGCAGGCGGCCTTCATATCCCGGCCTCGCTCACATGCCCCATCACCAGCGAGGCCCCTTGAGCCCGGTTGGATGCGCCCAGTTTGCTCAGGGCATTGTGGATATGACTCTTGATCGTGTGAGTGCTCAGGTGCAGGCGCTCGGCAATTTCCGAGTTCGACAGCCCTTTGCCGGCAAGTGCGAGGATTTGCTTTTCGCGAACCGACAGGTCATCGATCACGCGCGAGGCCTGGGTCAGCTGGCGATAGCGGCCCAGCAGTTTTTCCATCAGGGCGCGGGGCAGCCAGTCGCCGCCGTCGAGGATCACATTGATACCGCGGCTGAAGTTGATGCGACTGGTGCCCGGGTAGAACACCCCCTTGAGCCACGGGTGCCGCTCCAGCAACCGCGGCGCCTGTTCGGCATGAACATTGATGAGGGCGGTCGGGGTATCACTCAACTGCCTGAGCAGGCGCAGGCAATCGGCCTCGCTGAAGCTGCCGACGTCGACCAGGATCAGGTCCGCGTCGCTCAGCCCTGGGCGAAGCGTGGCGCTACGGATCAGGCGAAACGCTGCGCAGCCCATGAGCAGCGGTTGTAACGCGCCGTCCAGCGATTCGCTGTTGGACAACAGGACGAGACGAGTAGAGGAGGCGACGAGCGCCACGGAGGCTTCATCGTTCATGTGCATTTCCTTTGCGAGGTGACGATAGGGTTGCGCCTGAGTTCCTGGTCGGCACTGGCGCTTTGACACTGCCGAACAAAAGGTAGTTCAGTGTAGTGACAATAAAAAGTCGATCTTGTGAGTGGTGCCAATTATCCGACGAAGTGCATCGTCAACGCGATTGAGCGGAGCTGGCAGCGGTTGTCTGGCTGGACTAGAGTCATTGTCTTTTTTTCGTTTTGGCGAGTGAGGGGCGAGATGTCTGATCCGGCGTTCTGGTTGGTTTTCTTCCTGGCTGCGCTGGCGCTGAACCTCTCGCCAGGGCCGGATCTGCTGTTCGTCCTGTCACGCACCCTGAGCGGCGGACGGCGTGTCGGCGTGGCTTCGGCGTGCGGTGTATGCAGCGGCGCCCTGGTGCATGTCGCGGCGGCTGCGCTGGGGCTTTCGGCGATCCTGGCGACCTCGGCGCTGGCCTTCGCCGTGGTCAAGTATGTCGGCGCAGCGTATCTGCTGTACCTGGGCATCCAGGCGTTGCGCTCGGCTGGCGGTACGCCACTGCCGATGAAGGCCCTCCCCCGGACCAACGCCTGGCAGGCGTACCGCCAAGGCATCCTGGTAGACCTGCTCAACCCGAAGGCCGCGATCTTCTTCATGGCATTTCTGCCGCAGTTCGTACGCCCCGATCAGGGCCCGGTAGCGCTGCAGTTACTAGGGCTCGGGGTGTTGGTGGTGCTGGTGGCGATCGTCGTGGAGTGCAGCCTGGTACTGCTGGCGGCCCGAGCGACCTCGGCGTTGCGTGGCAACCAGCGCCTCAGTCAATGGCTGGATCGGGTGCTCGGCTCGATGCTGATCGCCCTGGGTATTCGCCTCGGATTGGCCGAACGCTTATAGCTGTGGGAACGTCGCGCGCGGTATCGGTCCACATGCTAGGTGGGCGTTACTGGCGACGCCGCGGCAATCGGAGGAGTTTCTATGTCCCTGTACAGCAAGAACACCACGTCGAACCTGATCCCCTGTCTTCGTTATCGCGATGTGCCCGCGGCATTGGACTGGCTGTGTCGAGTGTTCGACTTCGAACGGCAGAGCGTGGTCGAGGATCCACAGGCGGGCATCATTCACGCCCAGCTACGCTTCGGCAGCGGCATGCTGATGCTGGGCCCGGTGAGTGACTCGCCCTATGGCCGCCAGGTCCGGCAGCCGGATGAGGTGGGTGGCTTCGCCACCCAGAGCATCTACGTCATCGTCAACAGTGCTGATGCGCTGTACACCAAGGCCAAGGCCGCCGGCGCCGAAATCGTCATCGAATTGAAGGATGAAGACTACGGTGGCCGCGGCTTCAGTTGTCGCGACCTCGAAGGGCATCTGTGGAATTTCGGCACCTACGACCCTTGGGCCGAGCCGGTTGCAGAACAGAACGCACCACGAGGAGAGGCTTGATGCGCACCTTGACGTTGGCCGACGGTACGGCCGTGCCCGTGATCGGCCAGGGCACCTGGCACATGGGTGAGAATCCCGCCGAGCGCAGCAATGAGGTGGCCGCGCTCAGGCAGGGTATCGAGCTGGGCATGACCCTGATCGATACCGCGGAGATGTACGCCGAGGGCGGCGCCGAAGAAGTGGTCGGCGAGGCCATTGGCAACCGACGTGATCGGGTCTTTCTGGTCAGCAAGGTCTATCCGCACAATGCCAGCCGGCAGGGCGTACCGCAGGCCTGCGAGCGCAGCCTGCGGCGCTTGGGTGTCGACTACCTCGACCTGTATCTGCTGCACTGGCGCGGCCAGTACCCGCTGGCGGAAACGGTCGAGGCCTTCGAGCGACTCAAGGATCAAGGCAAGATCCGCCGCTGGGGCGTATCGAACTTCGATCTGGACGATATGCACGAGTTGGGCTCGCCGGCCTGCGCGACCAACCAGGTGCTCTACAACCCGGCCGAACGGGGCATCGAGTTCGACCTCCTGCCCTGGTGCCAGGCGCAGGACATGCCAATCATGGCCTACTGTCCTTTGGGGCAGGGCGGTGATCTGTTGCGCCACCCGGTACTGGTCGAGGTCGCGCGGCGGCACGGCGCCCAGCCCGCTCAGGTTGCGCTGGCCTGGGCCCTGCGTCAGCCCGGGGTGCTGGTGATCCCCAAGTCGGCCAGCCCGGCGCATCTGCGCGCCAATGCCTCGGCGGCCGAGTTGAAGCTGTCAGCCGAGGACCTGAGTGCGCTCGACGCGGCCTTCCCACCGCCCGCCCGTCGACAACCGCTGCAGATGGTCTGAGCCGTACGGCTGCCGGCACGCGTTAATCCACACGGCGGGGAATGTTTGCCTCGCCCTGGCTGTCAGCTGTGGAGACGCGAAGCAGGAGGGTATGAGCATGTCTATTTCTGGAACCACGCTCGACGGCGCCGTGGTGGTGATCACCGGCGCCTCCAGCGGCATCGGCCGAGCAGCGGCGCAGGCTTTTGCGCGTCAGCGGGCCCGTGTGGTGCTGGCGGCACGCGACGACGAGGCGCTGCAGGAGGTTGCCGCGCAATGCCGGGCCTGCGGCGGCGAGGCACTGGTGGTTGTCACCGACATGACCCTCAGCGACTCGGTGGAGCGGCTGGCCAGCGCCGCTGCCGACTTCGGGCGGGGGCGTATCGATGTCTGGGTCAACAATGCCGGCGTCGGTGCGGTCGGGGCGTTCGACGAAACGCCGCTCGATGCTCACGAGCAGGTGGTGCAGACCGATCTGATCGGCTATCTGCGCGGGGCGCATGTGGTGCTGCCCTATTTCAAGCAGCAGGATGGCGGGGTGCTGATCAATACCTTGTCGGTCGGCAGCTGGGTACCGCAGCCTTACGCCGTCGCCTATTCGGCCAGCAAGTTCGGCCTGCGCGGGTTCTCCCATGCGCTGCGTGGGGAGCTGGTGCAATGGCCAGGCATCCATGTGTGCGATGTGTACCCGTCGGTCGTCGACACCCCCGGTTTTCGCGACGGCGGCAACTATGCAGGCCGCTCCTTGCAACCGCCGCCACCGCTCTGCGACCCGCGCCAGGTAGCCGAGGCGATGGTCAGCCTGGCACTGCACCCACGCCACACCACCTCGGTGGGCATGATGGCCACCTTGCTGCGCTTCACGCATTTCATCATGCCTGGCTTCGATAAGCTGTCGGGGCTGCTCACCGGGGCTGCGCTGCGGCGCGCCGATCGCGTGGCGCCTTCGTCAGGCAATCTCTTTCATCCGGCGCTGGGCGAGCGTCGAATCGATGGCGGGTGGCGCGCCGACGAGTCGCGTCAAGACTATCTCCTGGTCGCTGGCGGCATCGCGGTGGGTTTGATCGGGGCCGGGTTGTTGCTGTTGCGTCGCCGACGCTAGCCGCGTGCGCGGCGCTGCGCGCATCGCGTCGAGGGTCAGTCGGGCTCAGGCAGGCAGTCCAGCGAGCCCAGGTCCTTGCGCAGGTCTTCCAGTTGGGCCATGAAGTGGTCGCGCTGGCCGGCATCGGACAGTTCGTAGAGATCTCGCACAAGGTCAATGGTCAGTTGCTCGGCGCGGTCGAAGGCAGCTCGGTAGTCGGCGCTCCAAAGCGTCTCCGGGGCCTGCAGCAGTTCGGTAATGCGCCGTTCGAAGCCGGCGCCTTGGCGATCGGCCAAGGCGTCACTCAGCATCTGCTGCCAGCGGGCCCGGTTGTCCAGCCAGCGCTGGTTTTGCGCGCCCAGTGCAAAGGACCAGGTCAGGATGCGCTGCCGCTGCGCCGGGCTGACGCGGCCAAGCCAGTGCTCGACCCGCTCGCCCATGCGTTCCTCTCGCTCGCGGATCTGCTGGTCGAGCGGCGGCTTCAGGTATTCCTCTTGCTTCTGGCGCCGATCGTCTGCCAGGGCTTCGTTGAATTCGCGGACCTGGGTCTCGTCGAGATCGGCCAGAAGCTGCGTCAGCGTTGGGGTTATCTCAACGGCTATGGCGTGAATCGCCTGCCGCGCGCGCGCGTAGCCGGTGCGCAGGGTGGTGTCGTCGACGGTTCCCTGGCGGACCTGGGTCTGGAGTTGCTCGATGTCGACGAGGTAGCTCGGCAGCTGGGTACGGCAGTGCCAGCGTAGATGCTCGCGCAACTGCGTCCGAAAACGCTGTTGCTGGTCGCGATTCAGGTTGAGGTAATCGTCTAGCGTCCAGGGGATCAGCAGGTGCAGGTTGCGATACGCCAGGTTCATCCGGCTACAAGCCGTCACCATCAGAGTGAGCGCCAGCACTACCAGCAAGGCCTTGCAGCCCAGTACCTGACGAGTCCGCATCGAAGCCCTCATGTTTCTGCCAAATCATCGGAAGGATATCGCTTGCTCAGTAGAACAGCGGGCGTGGCGACGGTTCGGCACAGACCGCAACGGTTTGTTGCAGGGCGGCCAGGAAATCCTGAGGCGAGGCTGGCGATACCGGGCGGCGCGCGTTGTGCTGCCGCCTGCAGCGGCCGAATGACCACTGCACGCCGTCATCGTGATGGGCTATTGGGCCGGGCGGTTGGCAGAGCGATCGTCTGCGCTGTGGGGGGCAAGCGCAGACGATGGGCGAGGTTGAGCGGGCGTTTCAAAGACAGCGGTTGACGCACGGATCGACCCGCTCGGGAAGCGGCGGTGGCGGCTCGACCAGCTGGGAGACCAGCTCCAGCGCCTTGTCGAACGAGGGGTAGCCGCTCTGCGCAACGTCCAGTTCGGAATAGGCCTGGCGGTACAGCTCCGCCTTGGCGGCATCGCGTTCGTCGAGCAGGTAGGGTTCCTGGTAGATCTTGTACAGCAGCGCCACGGCGTGGGGGTGTCCCTTGGCCCGGGCCTGCTCCAGCAGTTGCAGGACCTGTTCAGGTTGCGGCCCCTGGCGGATCAGTAGCAGCGCTTGATAGAACTCGATCTCACCCCGTTCATCGAGGCGAGCGCTTCGCTTGAGCAAGGCATCGGCAAGTTCATAGCCGTCCTCATCGCCGATCGCGATGAGAATCTTGGCCTGTAACAGATCGTTCTGATAGAGCAGCCGCTCCGCGCGGCACGAGCTGTCGCTACGCGATTGGTCACACGGCTGAGAGGCGCAGCCTCCCAGGACGATGAGCAATCCGATGACCCATAGGTTCTTCATTACGGCCTGGTTCTCTTGCTGTTGTTAGAGGTGTCAGCGCGTGTTCTGACCGGCATGTGGCGTTTCTGTTCAGCGCTCTTATGGCTCGTTGGCGATGGCCTTGAGCCCGTACTGGAACAGCAGAATCTGCCATTCGGGATTGTCTGGCAAGACGCGAAGGAATTCTTCCAGGTAGCTGACCACGGCCCCGTCGAGCGGTCCGTTGACCAGCACATGCCGCGCGAACTGGTACAGCGGCGCCGTCGAGACATAGAGGTCGCGCAGCTGTTGCTCCTTGCGGTAGTAGAGCAGGGTGGAGCGAGGAATCAGCAAGGTGTCGATACGACCCGACAGCAATTTCTCGATGTTCTGCAGGTCGGACTGAACGTCGCGGCGTTCTATCTCGCCGCGAGCGATGTCTTCTTCGAGGGCGCGGTATTGGTGGCCGAGTACGCCGCCGAGCACGAGCCCATGAAGCGACTCAGGCCCTTCGTATTCGAACGGCGTGTCGGGCAGCGAGACGAAAACCTGCTGGTCGATGAGCAACGGCTGCGACCATTTGCCGTTGGCGGTCTGCTTGGCGCTGAAGAAGCTCGGTGTCGCCCAGAGCAGGACGCCGGGCTTTCGTTGGGCAAGGCGCTCATCCAATCGCTTGCGCGGCAGTTCCACCAGTTCGAAGCGAAAGCGGTCGTGGTTGCCGGGGTCCTGGTTGAGCATGTCGACGAACGCATGCGACAGGCCTTGCCGGTCTTCGAGCATGAACGGCGGCGACAGATGATAGGTCCACACCTCGACTCGCTGTTGCGCGCCGCAATACAGGGGCAGCAGGGCAATCAAAAGCAGAACGAGTCTGTGCATGGCGAACCTTTGCGGTGGGTGACGAAGCAGCCGGCCGAGAGGGCATTTGATATGCAGACCGCGAATGGCTTGCGTCCGTTTCAAGCTGATCAGCGTAGCCGAGCGGCCAGACGACGCGAGTCGCCAGCGCCATGGGGTGTGATGCAGCCGTCTAGACGCGTTCGTGCTCGCCGAGAAAACGCCACTCGCCGACCGGCAGTTTGGCCATCGACAGGCGGCCAATGCGGATGCGCTTGCAGCTGAGCATCTGCAGGCCGATAGCCTCGCACAGCTGGCGCAGGTCGCCGGCGCGCGGTGCATGGACAACGATGCGCAGGCGGGTCTCGCTCTGCCAGCTGGCCTTGGCCTTGGGCAGGATGTTGCCGCGATGGCCGATGCCCTTGGCCAGCAGCGCCAGGCCGCCTTCCTCGGCTTCGCCGGCCACTTCGACGACGTATTCCTGTTCGAGCTTGCCGCGCGGATCGGCGAGGTGGCGGATCACTTCGCGCTGCTGGCTGAACAGCACCAGGCCACTGACGTCCGGCTCCAATGGCAGCAGGGCGGTCTGGCGGGCGAAATGCCGCTCGCGCGGCGCGAGGCGTGCGCCGTCACCGGTCCAGTGGCTGGCATCGGAAAGTTGTCGTTGCGCGTCGGCCGGGCTGGCGGCGGTGGGCTGGCCTGCGGCTTTATGCAGGAGCAGCGTGATGGGCGGCACTTCGGTCGCGGTGGCGCCGGGGAGCAATTCGATCTGCTGGCTGCCGACCTTGAAAAAGGGCGTTTCGACCACCTGGCCATCGACCTTGACCCAGCCGCCTTCGATGTAGAGCTCGGCCTCGCGCCGGGAACAGCCGAGTTGCTCGGCGAGGCGTTTGGACAAGCGTATCGGGTCGGTCATGGCGGGCTCGGGGGTGTTTCGGCGGGGAAACCTGGCGAGCCACTGCGCTACGGCACAGGGCAGTGGAAGCTCGCGCGTCGGTCAGGCTGTTGCGGGGTTACTTCTTGCTGATGGTGATCTGGCGAGACGGGCCCTGGGTCTGGCCACTGACACCGTTGGGGATCTTCTGGACTTCGCCGCCGGCCTTGAGGAAGGCGGCCATCTGCTCGGCCAGCGACTGGCTGGTTTCGCTGGCGGGTTCGGGTTTACGTTTGGCGGTGGTGGTCTTGGAGGCCATCGTCATCTGGTTCCTTTGGTCAGTCGAACCGGCCATTATACAGATCTGGCTAGTTTTTGTCCGATTATTCGATAGGGCGACTTTTTCCGAAGCGTTTACCGGCGGCCATGGTCTTTGCTAAAGGCTCATGCTTACGCGTTGGAGGATTTCCCATGTTGCGCTATGCCCGTCGCGCCTTTATTTGCAGTTTGCTGTTGGCCGGCGCCGTTCCGGCCGCCACCGCCGCCGAATCGTTCGACAGCGAGCAGGGACGCGTCACGGTGGAAGCCGTGGCCGAAGGGCTTGAACACCCTTGGGCCATGGCCTTTCTACCCGCGCAGGGCGGCATTCTGGTCACGGAGCGGCCCGGGCGGCTGCGCATCGTCGACAGCCAGGGGCAGTTGTCCGAGCCGCTCGATGGCGTTCCGGAGGTTTACGCGCGCGGCCAGGGCGGCTTGCTGGATGTGCGACTGTCGCCCGACTTTGCGCAGGACCGCCTGGTCTATCTCAGCTATGCCGAGGCGGGCGAGGACGGCAAGGCCGGCACCACCGTGGGGCGTGGCCGGCTGGCGGACGACAACACCCGGCTCGAGGATTTCACCGTCATCTTCCGGCAACAGCCGAAGCTGTCGACCGGCGTCCATTTCGGTTCTCGGCTGGCCTTCGACGCCGAAGGCCATTTGTTCATCGCGCTGGGGGAGAACAACCAGCGGCCCACTGCGCAGGACCTGGGCAAGTTGCAGGGGAAAGTGGTGCGTATCTACCCGGACGGTCGCATACCCGAAGACAATCCCTTCACCGGTACGGCCGGCGCTCGCCCGGAAATCTGGTCATACGGCCATCGCAATCAGCAGGGCGCGGCCTTCAACCCCTGGAGCGGTCGCCTCTGGACGCACGAGCATGGCCCGCGCGGCGGTGACGAAATCAACATCCCGCAGCCCGGGCGCAACTACGGCTGGCCGCTGGCGACCCATGGCATCGACTACAGCGGACGGCCGATACCGGAAGCCCAGGGTGAATCAGCCGAGGGTAGCGAACCGCCGCATTACGTCTGGGAGCGCTCGCCGGCCATCAGCGGAATGGCCTTCTATGACGCCGATCGTTTCCAGCCGTGGCAACACAACCTGTTCATCGGCGCGTTGGTGGACCAGTCGTTGATCCGCTTGCAGCTCGACGGCGATCGGATCGTTCATGAAGAGCGCTTGCTGAAATCGCTGGGCGAGCGCATCCGCGACGTGCGCCAGGGGCCGGACGGCTATCTCTACCTGTTGACCGACTCGCCGCGCGGCAAGCTGTTACGGGTCGGGCTGCAGGCGCGCTGAGCCCACGCACCAATTTCGCGCAGGCAGGGAGCGTTCTGGCCGACCGCCGGTCAATTGCAATGCGGGCGTTCCGGGTTGTCCTTGCGCTCGCCGATGATGATCGCCGCAACGGCCGCTTCATCATCGTCGCAATCTGAATACACGATAAGGAGGGCGTGTGGCGGTCGTCATCAGCGCAGTGTTGTGCATCATCCTGGGGCTCGCGCTCGCCTTAGGTGGCTGGAAAGTCATCATGCTCGGCGGTACCTGGTATTTCGCGCTGCTGGCGGTGGGGTTTCTGCTCACCGGTGGCTTGCTGTTGGCCCGGCGCCGCGCGGCCCTGTGGGTCTATGCCTTGGTGATGCTCGCCGCGCTGGGGTGGGCCATCTACGAGGTCGGCTTCGACTGGTGGCAGCTGGCGCCACGCGGCAGCATCATCGTGCCGCTGGGGGTGTGGTTTCTGACGCCCTGGATCGCGCAGCGGCTGGGCTGGCTGCATTTCGGTGCGCGCGCCTGGGGCGGTGGTGCCCTCGTGCTGATGCTGGCGGTCGCGCTCTGGGGCGCAACGGCGGTGCAGGCGCTTTCCACCGACAGCCATGACGTCAAAGGCATGGTGCCGCCGCCACTGGCCTCGGCAGGCTCGGGGAACTCGGCCGGGAACGTGCCGGACGGCGAGTGGCATGCCTACGGCCGTACTCAGGCCGGCACGCGTTACTCACCCCTGGCGCAGCTCACGCCCGCCAATGTCGATGGCCTGGAGCCGGTCTGGCATTTCCACACGGGCGACCAGCGCCGGCCGAGCGATCCGGATGAAACAACCTACGAAGTCACGCCACTGAAGATCGGCGACAGCCTGTACCTCTGCACGCCACATAATCTGGTCATCGCGCTGGATGCCGATACGGGCGAGGAGCGGTGGCGCTTCGACCCGAAGGTCCCAGACTCGGCCAACCGCCAGCATCTGACATGCCGAGGGCTGTCCTATCACGCCACTGAGGCGTCCTCCGATAGCCAGGCTTGTCCGCAGCGCCTGTTCATGCCGACCGCCGACGCTCGGCTGATTGCACTGAACGCGCAAACAGGTCAGGTCTGCCCTGAATTCGGTCGCAATGGCGAGGTGAATCTCTGGGCCAACATGCCGAACGTGAAAGAAGGCTTCTACTATTCCACCTCGCCACCAGTGGTCGCCGGTGGGCTGGTGATCATCGGCGGGGCGGTCAATGACAACGTGTCGACCACCGAGCCGTCGGGTGTGATCCGCGCCTACGACGCCATCAGCGGCGAGCTGCGCTGGAACTGGGATCCGGGCAATCCCGAGCAGACCGAGCCGATTGCCGAGGGCAAGACCTACAGCCAAAGCACGCCGAATAGTTGGAGCATCGCCAGCGCGGACGAAGCGCTGGGGTTGGTCTATGTGCCGCTGGGCAATCAGGTCCCGGATCAATGGGGCGGCGAGCGCGACGAGCACACCGAGCGTTTCTCGTCGTCCATCGTCGCGCTGGACCTGAACAGCGGTCAGCTGCGCTGGGTGTTCCAGACCGTGCACCATGATCTGTGGGACATGGACGTGCCGGCACAGCCGAGTCTGGTCGATATCGACACAAAGGCCGGCCCGGTGCCTGCCCTGGTGGCGCCGACCAAGCAGGGCGACATCTATGTGCTGGACCGTCGCACCGGTGAGCCGATCCTGCCGGTCCGTGAAGTGCCGGCCCCGCAGGGCGCTGCCGAGGGTGACCACACGGCGCCTACCCAGCCGGTCTCGGCGCTGAGCTACGCACCGCCGAAGTTGAGGGGCAAGGACCTGTGGGGCGCTACCTTCGTCGACCAGATGTTGTGCCACATCCAGTTCCACTCGCTGCGCTATGAAGGGCGCTATACGCCGCCCTCGACCCAGGGCACGCTGGTGCACCCGGGCAACTTCGGGGTTTTCAACTGGGGCGGCGTGGCAGTCGATCCGGTCCGGCAGATGGTCTTCAGTACACCGGCCTACCTGGCGTTCACCTCGACCCTGATCCCTCGGCAAAACGATCAGAACACCTATGTGTCGGACAAGGCGCCGCATCTCAACGAGAATTTCGGTGCGCCGTTCGCCGTCGAGCTCAAGCCCTTCGTCTCGCCGATTGGCCTGCCCTGTACCGCGCCGCCCTGGGGGTATGTGGCCGGGGCGGATCTGCGTACCGGCAAAACCCACTGGCTGCGCAAGAACGGTACCGTGCGCGACCGTGCGCCGGTCCCGTTGCCATTCAAGATGGGTGTGCCGAGCCTCGGCGGACCGATGCTCACGGCCGGCGGTGTGGCGTTTGTCAGCGGCACCCTGGACTACTACCTGCGTGCCTATGACAGCAGCACCGGCCGGGAGCTGGCCAAGTGGCGGCTGCCCGCCGGCGGCCAGGCCACGCCGATGACCTACCTGAGCCGCTCTGGTCGGCAGATGGTAGTGGTCGTCGCGGGCGGTCACGGCTCGCTCGGCACGCGCGCCGGAGACTCGGTCATCGGCTATGCCTTGCCGCAATAGGTAGGCGTCATCCCCTCGGAACGGGCTGCCGGCTGTTCGTGGCGGCGCGCCGTGCCGGGCGGGCCTGTTAGAATCGCCGCCTTCGAACCTCAGGATCAGTGCAATGGCCGCAATCGGGCGCTTCAACAGTATGCAGATCGTCAAGCACACCGGGTTCGGCCTGTATCTGGATGGCGGGCCGGACGGCGAGATTCTTCTGCCCAACCGCTACATACCCAAGAACGTTCCTACCGACGTCGATGACTGGCTCAACGTGTTCGTTTACCTCGACAGTGAAGACAAGCTCATCGCCACCACCGAAAAGCCCAAGGTGCAGGTGGGTGAGTTCGCCAGCCTCAAGGTCGTGGAGATCAACCGGGTCGGAATCTTCCTCGATTGGGGTTTGCCCAAGGATTTGCTACTACCGCATTCCGAGGAAAAGCGTCCGCTGAACGAGGGTGACTATTGCGTCGTGCACGTCTACCTCGACAAGCACACCCGCCGCATCACCGCCACGGCGCGTCTGGACCGTTATCTGGACAAGACGCCGGCGCGCTACAAGGTCGGCGAGGTTGTCGATCTGTTGGTGGTCGAGCGCACTGACCTCGGCCACAAGGCGATCATCAACGGGCGTCACTGGGGGCTGATCCACAAG
The DNA here is from genome assembly GCF_019090095.1 of Stutzerimonas stutzeri. Taxonomy (NCBI): domain Bacteria; kingdom Pseudomonadati; phylum Pseudomonadota; class Gammaproteobacteria; order Pseudomonadales; family Pseudomonadaceae; genus Stutzerimonas; species Stutzerimonas stutzeri. The sequence continues at coordinate 1,568,588 of NZ_JAGQFP010000002.1, forward strand.
AACGAAGCCTTCAAGTTCCTGCGCGGTGGTATGCATGAGAAGGGCTATATCAAGGACGTGCGCAGCGACGGCAAGATCAGCCTGAGCCTGCAGCCGGTGGGTAGCGAGGCGGGCGACGCCCTGCAGGCGTTGATCCTGCAGAAGCTGCAGGAAAACCGGGGCCGCCTGGCCGTCAGTGACAAAACCGCCGCCGATGAGATCGCGCGGTTGTTCGGGGTCAGCAAGGGCAATTTCAAGAAGGCCATCGGTGGGCTCTACAAGCAGGGCCGCATCGTGATCCACCCCGATCGTATCGAACTCGCCTGACTCTACCGCCCAGCGCGATTTTCCTTATCCCGCTGCGCTGGAATCCCCCACGAGCCCGACCCGCCTCGACGCCAGGGCTCGCCTGCCGCTATCGCCTCTGCACCGAGCAGAGGCCCCTTATTGCACCTGGCTCGATGGTGGTCTTCGAGGGCTCGCTCGTCGGCGGTCGAGATGACCGGTCGTCCTTCCAAGTGTTGCTGCGTGTAACAAGGCGGAACTGCTCTGGATCGGGCCTGTCCAGTGAAGGCGCCTGGTGAGCCAGGGCTGGTCGACCTTCATTGAATGCATGAGTGCAGGCGGAGACGCGGTGGATAGGCACATCGATTTGCCGACTAAGGCCTGGTACCTGCTGCAGTGCAAGCCGCGCCAGGACGCACGTGCTCAAGAGCACCTCGCCAGGCAGGGTTTCGAATGCTTCGCCCCGACCGTGATGGTGCAGCGCTTGTCTGCTGGCAAGGTGCGCGAGCAGTCGCAACCGTTGTTTCCCGGTTATGTATTCGTGCGCATGGGCACGCAGGACAGTTGGCTGTCGCTGCGCTCGACGCGCGGTGTCAATCGGGTCGTCAGCTTCTGCGGTCAGCCGTGTCTTGTGCAGGACGCGATCGTCGATCAACTTCGACAGCGTTGCGCAACGGCTGCGCCGTCTCCCGTGCTGGTTAGCGGGGATCGGGTACAGGTCCGGGTTGGGGCCTGTACCGAGATGGAGGCGATCTTCCTGGCCATGGATGGGGAAGAACGGGTGATGTTGCTGCTCAATGTGCTCAACCGGCAGCACCAGATTCAGGTTGGGCTGGCAAGTATCGAACCGGTTCGGCACGCCGCGACGTTGCGGGTCCGTTAATCACTATAACGACGCGTTGCTTCGCCGACTCGGTCGGTCGAAGCGAGCGGCGGCTTTGTTCGTATTCCGCTACAGGGCGCTTGCCTTGGGGCGGTAGCGTGGTTGAAACGCGGTGCAAGAGGGCTTGCGGTGGCGCCTGCAGGCCACTGCCGAAGGCACCGCTCATCGATTGTGCAACTGTCAGGGATATTTGCGGTCTGTTGCGTGTCTATGCCTGCTCACAAGAGCCCCTGCGTCGCGGCTGGAGTCGAGGCATGAACAAAAATCCATCTCCGAGAAGGGATTCCATATGAGGAACATCACGCTTCCAGGTGTATCGCTGCTGTGTCTTGTCGCTACCGATAGCTGGGCAGTGAACGAGCCACAGGACATACAACTTGGCGGTTTCGAGTTCACCCCGACCCTGGTCGTACGCGAAAGCTATGACGACAACTATCGCGGGCTGTCGGACAACGAGCAGGCCTCCTGGGTCACCGGAATCAATCCAACCTTTCTGTTGGGGACGGGTAATCGCAACAGCGAGTACGAGCTCGAGTACTCCTTGAACAGCGATATCTTTCATTCCGATTCCGAGGCGAGCAACACCGACCACCATCTCAACTTGAGAAGCGTCATCGAGTTCACCTCGCGCCACCGGCTTAGCTGGGGGCTGGCCTACCACCGCGTAGAAGAGACGGCGGACACCGAAGACGCCACCGAAAACGACAAGTACAGCCGTGCGATTGCCCGTGCCGCGTACCGTTTCGGCGCCCAGAGCGCACGCAACCAGCTCGAGTTCGGCACCAATTACGAACAGTTGCGCTACCACAACAGCGGCAACATCAACGCCTCCGAAGAGCGCGACAGCCTGATGTTCAACTCCATCTGGTTTCATCGCCTGGGCGCCAAGACGCGCTCGCTCGTGGAGGTTCGCCACACGGACCATGACTACAAACTCAGCAGCGCCCTGCGCGACAGCACCAACCTGGCGCTGCTGGGCGGTGCGACCTGGGACGCCACCGGAAAGACCTCCGGCAGCTTCAAGCTCGGCGCGGAGCGCAAGGATTTCGACAGCGACCAGCGCAAGGACTTCACCAGCCCGATGTGGGAAGTCGGCGTCACCTGGAAGCCACGGACCTATTCGGTGTTCAACCTGACCTCGCGGCGGGCCTTCGACGAAGGTGACGACGGCGCCAGCACCATCAACGACTGGACGACGTTGGCCACTTGGGAGCACGAGTGGACCTCGCGCATCGCGACCGAGCTGAAGTACCGCTTCTCCGACCGTGATTACGAAGGCATCGGCCGCAACGATGAACGGAGTTCCTACGGGGCGGGGGTGATCTGGTCACCGGATCGCTGGATCGACGTGACCCTGTCGTACCTCAGAACGGAGAACGACTCGAACCTGAGCTCGGAAACCTATGACCGTAACGTTTACCTGCTGAGTTTCGACCTGAGCCTTTGAGGCCCGGGTAGGACGTTAACCAGTGCCTAAGGAGGAGCCGAACATGCGCATCCCGAACATCTTCAAATTTCTGTCCGTGCTGTTGCTGCTGGCGTTCAGTGCAACCGCCAGCGCCGCGCAGTACAAGCTGGGCTCGGGCGACGTGATCCGCATCAGCGTCCACGGCGAACCCGACCTCTCGTTCGAAGAGGTACGCCTGACCGACGCGGGCACCTTCACCTTCCCCTTCATCGGCGAAGTCGACGCCAACGGCAAGACGCCCGGTGAGGTCCGTAACGTGCTGGTCGAGAAGCTCAAGGACGGTTACCTGATCGATCCGCGGGTGTCGGTCTCGGTGGTCAACTACCGGGAGTTCTACATCTCCGGCGAGGTCAAGCTGCCCGGCGGTTATCCCTACCAGCCCGGTCTTACCCTGGATCGCGCGATCGCCCTGGCCGGTGGCCTGACCGAGCGCGCCTCGACCAAGCGCATGACCATCGTGCGGGGATCCGAAGGTAGCCGCGCCGAAGAGAAGGCCACCATGGACACTCAGGTTCGCCCCGGCGACACGATCAATATCGACGAAGGATTCTTCTGATGAACAGCCCAGTTCGCCCGGATCGACCCTGGCAGCGTCCCGTAGGGCCTGCTACCGACAGTGACTTCATCGACCTGAAGAAAATCTGGCATGCCATCTGGTCACGCAAATGGGGCATCGTCCTGTTGGTGGGTGTCGTTGCGCTGCTGACAGTCTTCCTGCTGGCACGGATGACGCCGATCTACAAAGCCGTGGCTTCGGTGCTGATCGAGACCAAGGGCACACCCGTGCTGTCGTTCCAACCGGCGGCGGATACCCCGGTGGAACTCAGTGAATACCTGCAAACCCAGCTCAGCCTGATGCAGAGCCGTGGCGTTGCCGAGCGCGTGGTGCGCGATCTCGATCTGACCAAACACCCCGAGTTCGACCTGCGGCAGCAGCCAGGCCCCTTGCTGGATATCGGCGGCATGATCGATTCGCTGACCGGCGAAGAGCCTACGCCACCGACCGAAGCCGAGATTCTCGACTTCGCCACCCAGTCGCTGATGGAGCGCACGTCGGTATGGGTGGAGGGCAAGAGCCAGCTGGTCTATCTGTCGATCGCCATGGCTGATCGCATGACCGCCGCGCAAGCGACCAATCAGCTGGCCCAGGCCTACATCGAAGCGCAGCTGGAGGCCAAGGTCGACATGTCGATGACCGCTGCCAGCTGGATGAACGACCGCCTGGTGTCCCTGCGGCAGAACCTGCAGGACTCCGAAGACAAGCTTCAGGCCTATCTCGATGCCGAGGGGCTGGTCGACCTGAACGGTGTCGGCACCATCAGCGCCAGCGAGCTGTCGCTGACCGGCGACCGGATGATCGATGCACGCCGTCAGCGTGCCGAGGCCGAGAGCCAGTATCGCCAGGTCGAGTCGATGCGCAGCCAGGGCTGGCAGCGTCTTGCCAGCGTGCCGGCGGTGCTGGGGCATCCGCTGATCCAACAGTTCAAGGCCGACCAGGCGCATGCCCGTTCGCGGGTGGAAGATCTGTCGCGTCGCTATGGTGATCGCCACCCGGCGATGGTGTCGGCGCGTTCCGATCTGAATGCCGCCACCGCCAGCCTCAAGCAACAAGTCGAGCAGGTGGTTGCGAGCATCGAGCGCAACTATCAACTGGCCGTGGCCAATGAGAACTCGCTGCGCTCCTCGTTCGACGAGAACAAGAGCCGCATCCAGGACATCTCCCGCAAGGAATTCAAGGTGCGTGATCTGCAGCGCCAGGTCGAGAGCGACCGTGCGCTGTATGACACCTTCATGACCCGTCTGCAGGAGACCACGGCGACTTCCGACCTGAGCTCCACCAACGCTCGGGTGGTCGATTCGGCCATCCCGCCGACCGAGCCCAGTGCGCCGAACAAGAAGCTGATCCTGGTGGTGGCGCTGTTCCTGGCGCTGGTGCTCGGCGTCGCCCAGGCGATCATCCGCGAGATCCTGGACAACACCTTCAAGAGCTCCGAGGAAGTCGAGAACAAGCTCGGCCTGCCGGTCATGGGCATCGTTCCGCAGGTGCCGCGCAAGCTGCGCAAGGACGTCAGCCATCTGTTCGAGCGCAGCAGCGACAAGCGTTTCTGCGAAGCCGTGCGGACCATCCGCACCAACCTGCTGCTGAGCGAAGCCAGCCAGCCGCGCCAGGTACTGGTGGTGACCTCCACGGCGCCGGACGAGGGCAAGAGTTCGGTGTCGGCCAACCTGGCGTTCGCCATGGGCCAGCTGCATCGCGTCCTGCTGATCGACGCCGACCTGCGTCGCGCAACCCTCGACAAGTCGTTCGACTTCAAGCCGGGCACCCCTGGCCTGGTCAACCTCATCGGCGGCAACGCCAAGCTCGAAGAGTGCATCCACAGCGTTGGCAACGTCGACATGATCGCCGCCGGTGCGGTGCCGTCCAATCCGCTGGAACTGCTGTCTTCGCCACGCTTCGCCAAGCTGCTCGAGGTGGTCAAGGGCCGTTATGACCGCATCATCATCGACTCGCCACCGAGCCAGGCGGTCAGTGATGCGGCCGTCCTCTCGACGCTCGCCGATGCGGTGATCTACGTCGTCAAGTCCGACAGCACCTTGATTCCGCACGTGCAGAAGGGCGTCAATCAGCTGCAGAACAGCAGCGCGCCGGTCATCGGGGTGGTGCTCAACCACGTCGACATCGAGAAGGCCAAGAAGAACGGTCAGTTCCGTGGCTACTACGACCACTACGGGTATAGCGAGCAGCAAACGGTCTGATCCGGCTCGTACTGTCCCTTGCCGGGCCGGACGCCGCCTACGCGGATGCCGGCCCGGATTGACACTGCCCAGCAAGCGAATAGCGCCAACGGCCCCCGCCAGGGTTGCGCCGAGGCACGCCCGTTTAAATGTCTAAATCGAGGATCCTGCTATGAACATCACCGTCGTTGGAAGCGGCTACGTCGGTCTGGTTACCGGTGCCTGCATCGCGGAAATGGGCAACACGGTCTACTGCGTCGATGTCGACAAATCCAAGATCGAAAATCTCAAGCAGGGCATTCTGCCTATCTACGAGCCGGGTCTCGAAGAGATCGTCACGGAAAACCATACGGCCGGTCGCCTGCATTTCACGACGTCACTGAGCGAGGCGGTCGAGCAGTCCGAAGTGTTCTTCATTGCCGTCGGTACGCCGCCAGGTGAAGACGGTTCAGCGGACCTGCGCTATGTCCTGGAAGTGGCCCGTCAGATCGGCGATACGCTGAACGCGCCGGCCATCGTGGTGAACAAGTCGACCGTGCCGGTCGGCACCGCGGATCTGGTGCGCGCGGCCATAACCGAGCGTCTCGAGGCGCGCGGCGTCGACATCGAGTTCTCGGTGGTGTCGAACCCGGAATTTCTCAAGGAAGGGGCGGCGGTCGATGACTTCATGCACCCCGACCGTATCGTCATCGGTGCCGACAACGAGCACGCCCGCCAAGTGATGAGCGCGCTCTACGCGCCGTTCATCCGTAACCGTCCGCGGACCATGTTCATGGGCATTCGCGACGCGGAAATGACCAAGTACGCCGCCAATGCCATGCTGGCGACGAAAATCTCCTTCATGAACGAGATCGCCAGCCTCTGCGAGCGGCTCGATGTGGACGTGGAGAATGTGCGCCTGGGCATCGGTTCTGACGAGCGCATCGGCTACCACTTCATCTATGCCGGCTGTGGTTACGGCGGCTCCTGCTTCCCGAAAGACGTCAAGGCGCTGATCAACATCGCCCACCAGAACGATTTCGAGCCCAAGCTGCTGCAGGCGGTGGAAGCGCGCAACGATCAGCAGAAGCATTCGTTGTTCAACAAGATCTCCACGCACTTCAACGGCAACCTCGAAGGCCGAACCTTCGCCGTCTGGGGGCTGGCGTTCAAGCCCGGCACCGACGACATGCGCGAAGCGCCGAGCGTGGTGCTGATCAACAGCCTGATCAATGCGGGCGCCAAGGTGCGTGCGTTCGACCCGGTGGCTCGCGAGACCGCGCGCCGCGAGTTTCCGGACGCCTGGTTCGCTGACGGCCGCCTGCAGATCGTCGAGGGCCAGTACGAGGCGGCGATCGATGCCGACGCGCTGTGCCTGGTCACCGAGTGGAAGCCGTTCCGCCGCCCGGATTTCCGTGCCCTGAAACGCCTGCTGAACACGCCACTGATCATCGATGGACGTAACCAGTACGACCGCGAACAGGTCAAGCGCGAAGGCTTCAGCTACTACGGCGTCGGTCGCCAGCCGGTCCAGGCCTGAGCGAGGAGCGGCGAGTGAGCGCCATCGAGCAGTCCGGCATGTCGCGCAGCGCCTCCCCCATGCGGGAGCGCCTGGCCGCGCTGTGGCACGGCAGCCTGCGCAGCAAGCTGCTGCGTAACATCGTCACCGTGGTGTCCGGTACCGCCGGTGCCCAGGCGATCACCCTGGCCTTCATGCCGGTGATCACCCGCATCTACGGGCCGGAGGCCTATGGTGTGCTGGGCACCTTCCTCAGCGTGACCATGATGCTGATCCCGGTCGCTGCGCTGACCTACCCGATCGCCATCGTGCTGCCCAAGCGCGATGGCGATGCGCGTGGATTGGTACGCCTGGCGCTGTTGACGGCGTTGGTGCTGGCGTCCCTGGTTGCCCTCGCGCTGCAGCTGTTCGGCGAGCGGCTGGCGGGCATGGCGGACATCAGCATCATCCAGCCCTACCTGATGCTCATCCCGTTCGTGATGTTCTGCGGCGCGGCGCTGGAGATCTGCCAGCAATGGCTGTTCCGGACCCAGCGTTTCCGCATTACCGCCAGCGTGGCGGTGGGTCATTCGCTGCTGTTCAACACGATGCGCACCGTTGCCGGCCTGCTGCAGTCCTCGGCACTGGTACTGGTCTGCACCACCGCGCTGCAGCAGGCGTTGCATGCGGCCATGCTGGGGTTGGCCATGCTGCGGGCGAAGCCGCATGCGGACAACCACCGCGATGAAGCCGAGCAGGTCAGCCCGGGCATGCTCGAACTGGCGCGTCGGCACAGCGATTTTCCCAAGTATCGCGCGCCGGTCATGCTGATCAACGCGGTATCGCAGCACCTGCCGACGCTGGTGCTGGCCGCCTATTTCGGCCCGGCCGCGGCCGGGTTCTTCGCCCTGTGCAAACAGGCGTTGACGATGCCGACCAACCTGATCGGCAAATCGGTTGCCGATGTCTATTACCCGCGCATCAGCCGCGCCATCCATGACCGCGAGCCGGTTGCGGCGATGCTGCTCAAAGCCACCGCCGCGCTGGGATTGGTCGGTCTGGTGCCATTCACGCTGGTTGCCGTCATCGGGCCCTGGTTGTTCGCGCTGGTGTTCGGCGAGCAATGGCACGTGGCCGGTGAGTATGCCCGTTGGTTGGCCTTGGCCGAGTACGTGATCTTCGTCTCGCGGCCCTGTGTGGTAGCGGTACCGGCGCTTTCGCTGCAAGGCCGCTTCCTGCTGTTCGAAATTTTCAGCACCAGCCTGCGTGTGATGTCGCTGTTCGGCGGTGCGTTGCTGCTCGGCAATGCGCTGGCCACGGTGCAGGCGTTCGCCGTCGCCAGCATCGTCATTTATTCCTCGTTGATCGCGATCGTGCTGATCGCGTCGCGGCGGTGGTACGCGGCGCTGCGCCGCGAAACCCTGCACCCGCAAGAGAGTGTTGATTGATATGAAGGTTTTACATCTGGTTGCCGGCGAGCTGACCGGTGGCGCCGCACGCGGTGCCTACTGGCTGCACCAGGGCTTGCGCTCGCTGGGAGTCGATTCGCGCGTTTATACCAATAGCCAGGTCACCCATGGCGACACCTCGGTGGTGTCGGTCAGCCGCAGCAAGAAGGACAAGATCATCAGCATTGCCCGCAGCCAGGCCGACCAGGCATTCGCCAGCCTGTATCGCGGGCGCCCATCGGGCATGTTCAGCGCGGGCGTCATGGGCGCCGATTTCACCGACAGCGCCGAATGCCGCGAGGCTGACGTGATCCACCTGCATTGGATCAACGGCGGCTTCGTCGATATCAAGCACCTGGCCAAGCTGCGCAAGCCAGTGGTCTGGACCATGCGGGACATGTGGCCGATGACTGGCGGCTGCCACTACGCCATGGGCTGCGAAAGATTCACCACCGGCTGCGGCAGCTGCGAGCAGCTCGGCAGCACATCCGACCGGGACCTGTCGCGGTTCGTGCTCAACCGCAAGCGCAAGTACTTGCCCAAGTCGATGAAGATGATCGGCATCAGCGACTGGGTCTCCGAACAGGCCCGGCAGAGCGAGCTGTTTCGCGACTTCGACGTGCGCACCATTCACAACAATGTCGACGCCAGCGAGTTCTTCCCGCTGGACAAGACGCTGGCACGCCAGCTGCTCGGCTTGAACACCGAGAAGCAGATCATCCTCACCGGCTGCACCAGCGCCAAGGACACCTACAAGGGCTTCGGCAAGTACCTCGAGATGCTCGAGCACCTCGATCCGGCCAAGTACCACTTGTGCTTCTTCGGCAAGCTGGACCAGTCCATCGCCGATGGGCTGGGTTTCGATTACACCTCGTTCGGCTATCTGCACGACAGCATCTCGCTGCGCCTGCTGTATTCGGCGGCGGACGTGTTCATCGCGCCGAGCCTGATGGAAGCCTTCGGCAAGACCCTGGCCGAGGCCATGGGCTGCGGCACCCCTGTAGTGTGCTTCGATGCGACGGGGCCGAAAGACATCGTCACCCACCTGCACGATGGCTACAAGGCCGCACCGTTTGAAGCCCGGGGCCTCGCAGAGGGGGTCGAGTGGATCACCGGCGAGGCCGACTATCCGACGCTCGCGCGCAACGCGCGGGACAAAATAACCAGCACCTTCGACAGCCCGGTCATCGCTCGCCAATACCAGGCGCTGTACGAGGAAATGCTCGCATGAGCCGTCCATACGTCCGCCACGGGCGGGACGGTCATGCTTCGTTAACGTCCACTGCCAACAATCGACCGAACCGACCCAAGGGTGTCCGGCATCTGATAGCGCCAGTCCCCGCCAGTCGTCTCGCCTCATCACCTCTTGTCATCTGGAACCTACAGGTACTCTGAAATGGAAAAGAAACGCGCGCTGATCACCGGGATTACTGGCCAGGACGGTTCCTACCTCGCTGAGTTTCTGCTGGAAAAGGGCTATGAGGTCCATGGCATCAAACGCCGCGCCTCGTTGTTCAATACGCAGCGGGTCGATCACCTCTATCAGGACCATCATGTCGAGAATCAGAACTTCGTTCTGCATTACGGCGACCTGACCGACTCGTCCAACCTGACCCGCATCATCCAGGAAGTGCAGCCCGATGAGGTGTACAACCTCGGCGCGCAGTCCCATGTCGCGGTGAGCTTCGAGTCGCCCGAGTACACTGCCGATGTCGACGGCATGGGCACGCTGCGTATTCTGGAGGCCATCCGCCTGCTGGGCCTGGAGAAAAAGACCCGCTTCTATCAGGCGTCGACCTCCGAGCTGTATGGCTTGGTCCAGGAGATTCCGCAGAAGGAGACCACGCCTTTCTACCCGCGCTCGCCCTACGCGGTAGCCAAGCTTTACGCCTACTGGATCACCGTCAACTACCGTGAGTCCTACGGCATGTATGCCTGCAACGGCATTCTGTTCAACCACGAGTCGCCACGCCGTGGCGAGACCTTCGTGACCCGCAAGATCACCCGCGGCCTGGCGAACATCGCCCAGGGCCTGGAGAAATGCCTGCACATGGGCAACCTCGATGCGCTGCGCGACTGGGGCCACGCCAAGGATTACGTGCGCATGCAGTGGATGATGCTGCAGCAGGAGCAGGCCGAGGACTTCGTCATCGCCACCGGCGTGCAGTACTCGGTGCGTGAGTTCATCAAGTGGTCGGCCGCCGAGCTGGGTGTCCAGTTGCGCTTCGAAGGCAGTGGGGTAGATGAACGCGCCATCGTCGCCAGCGTCGAAGGGGACAAGGCGCCGGCGCTCAACGTGGGCGATGTGATCGTCCGCATCGATCCGCGCTACTTCCGGCCGGCTGAAGTTGAAACCTTGCTAGGCGATCCGACCCGAGCCAAAGAGCGGCTCGGCTGGACCCCGGAAATCACGGTGCAGGAAATGTGCGCCGAGATGGTCCGTGAAGACCTCAAGGTCGCCCAGCGCCACGCCCTGCTGAAAGAGCACGGCTTTGATATTCCAGTGAGTGTGGAGAACTGAACATGAATCGTGACGCACGTATTTTTGTCGCGGGACATCGTGGCATGGTGGGCTCGGCAATCGTCCGTCGCCTGCAGGCGTTGGGCTACACCAATCTGATCACCCGCGGGCGTGAAGAGCTCGACCTGGTCGACCAGGCCGCGGTGAACGCATTCTTCGCCGAGAACCGGATCGACCAGGTTTACATGGCGTCCGCCAAGGTCGGTGGCATCCATGCCAACAACACCTATCCGGCCGAGTTCATCTACCAGAACCTGATGGTCGAGGCGAACATCATCCATGCCGCGCACTGCAACGACGTGCAGAAGCTGCTGTTCCTCGGCTCATCGTGCATCTATCCGAAGTTCGCCGAGCAGCCGATGAAGGAAGAGGCGCTGGTGACCGGCGTGCTGGAGCCGACCAACGAGCCCTACGCGGTGGCCAAGATCGCCGGCATCAAGCTGTGCGAGAGCTACAACCGCCAGTATGGCCGCGACTACCGCAGCGTGATGCCGACCAACCTTTATGGTCCCAACGACAACTTCCACCCGGAAAACAGCCACGTGGTGCCCGCCTTGCTCAAGCGCTTCCACGAAGCGACTCAGCGTGGCGACAACCAGGTGGTGATCTGGGGCAGCGGCAAGCCGCAGCGCGAATTCCTGCACGTGGACGATATGGCGGCGGCCTGCGTGCACGTGATGGAGCTGGACGACCAGCTCTACCGAGCCCATACCCAGCCGATGCTGTCGCATATCAACGTGGGCACCGGCGTCGATTGCAGCATTCGAGAATTGGCGGAAACCATCGCCCGGGTGACCGAATACCAGGGCGAGCTGATCTTCGACAGCTCCAAGCCGGACGGTACACCGCGCAAGCTGATGGACGTCTCTCGCCTCAAGGCGCTCGGCTGGCAGTCGAGCATCAGCCTGGAGGACGGCCTGCGCGACGCCTATCGCTGGTTCGTTGAAAACCAGCACCTGGCTCGTCATTGATCGGCGATTGCGCCAGTGCGCCGCCGCACGACCGCGCAAGGACGCGTGTCGTGCCGCGGGTTTGGTCGCCGTCGCCGCCTAAGGTTTAAGCCTGCGGACTTTTTCGGCGCTGCTGTTGTCCATCCATGGCACATGACGCCACGTCGTGGCGAATTGCCTCACCGGCGCCATTCAGGTCGTCGGTTCGGTTCAGTGTTCGCCACGTTACACCTGGAGAATGGGGAAAGCGCTTGTTAAGGAAAGTTCTGGCGTACAAGAATCTGCTGTTCATGCTGCTGTTGCTGAATTCCACCTGCTTCTTCCTGACGGATGACAAGCGGGCGGGGATTCCGTATTTCCAGGAGCTGTTCCTGCTGATGGTGGTCGCCGCCACGGCCTGCCTGTTCGTAGCATGGAAGTGGGTTTATCAGTCCAAGACCAGCCTGTGGATCATTTTCATGGGCTGCTTGCTGCCGCTGATATCCGCCGTGCTGGCCAACCTGAACTTCGGCCAGCCGCTGGCCTATGGGTTGCTGGAGGAGCGGCGCTTCTTCCAGTACCTGGTGTTCTTCCCCACGCTGTTCCTGCTGCTTAAAGCGGGCCCTACCCAGGAAGAGCTGGGCAAGTACTTCCTGTACGTCGCGCTGTTCTGCGCCACCTTGGGCTTCGCTTATTACCTGGGGATCATTCCGCAGAACAAGGTGGCGTCCTTCACCGTCGATGACTGGACCCAATACGAGGACCTGCTGCGGCCGAACCGCTTCCGCATTGGCTCGCCCTTCGTCACGGTGGCCGCCTTCATGGTGATGTACAGCATGAAGGAGCGGGTGACGCTCGGCAGGCTGTTGATCCTGCTCTACTTCGTCGCCTATCTCTGGCTGGTCATGCAGACCCGGCAGACGATGCTTGTCTGGGCGTTGGCAGGGGTGTGGATTTTCCGCAAGCGTATCGACTCGCTGATGAAAATGAGCGCGTTGGGCCTGATCATATTGGTGGTGTCTTATCTGCTGGTGCCCGAGTTCTACCAAGAGCAGTACGCCCGATTCGACGCCTTGCTGTTCGACGCGACATCTGCGCCCGGGGTACGTGACACGACCGTGGCCATCATCCTCGACGCGATCGGGGCTAACGATTACATCGGTATGGGCGCCTTGTCGCTGCAATGGCAAGGCGGGTTTTCACGGATCTATAACTCGCACTTCTATCTCGCTGATGTGGGCATCTTCGGCGTCTATTATCGCTATGGATTCCTGACCCCGATCATCGCGCTGATCTTCTATGGCGGCTTCATCTGGATAATGCGTCAGTGCACCAACAAGGGCAGTCTTCTGGCTGCGCTGCAACTGTCGTTCGTGGTCAGCATGCTCAATATCGCCCTGTCCAATGCACTGACATTCTCCGGCGACGTCTATGGCATGGCCGCCGCATTCTTCCTTTATTACGCCAAGCTACAGACGGCGGATACTCCTCTTATAGCCAATCTCGAACAGGTGAATTATGGTCCGTTTCAGTATCGTAACTATAAACTGGAATAATCTGGCTGGCCTGAAGGAAACCTATCTGAGTCTTGCCAACCAGACCTACCGTAACTTTCGCTGGATCGTGATCGATGGCGCATCCAAGGATGGCAGTGGCGAGTGGCTTAACAATCTGGATGACAGTCAGGCCGAAATAACCATCGAGCCGGACAAGGGCATCTATGATGCGATGGATAAAGGTCGTCAGCGCGCCGTCGAAACGCCTGGTTATACCTTGTTTCTCAACAGTGGCGATTCGCTCGCCGATCCGACGGTATTGGCGCGCATCAACGACGAACTTTCGAAGGCGACGACCAAGCCGAAGTTCATCTATGGTGATTTCTATCGCCAGGAAGCCGGTGGTGTTTTGAAGCGGACCAGTGCGCGGTCAATCGAGCGTGCGCCTCTGGGATTACCGGCCAGCCATCAGACCATGTATTTCGAGAATGAGCGGCTTCGCCAGTTCAAGTTCCGGCTCGACTACAAGTTGTCCGCCGATTACTGCTTGTTGCTGGAATTCCTGCAGGGCCTGGATCTGCAGCGTGATGTCCTGCAATTGTCTTTTCCGCTCTGTATCTTCGACACCAGCGGTGTCTCGCACAAGCGACGCTTCGAAGCGATTCGAGAAGATATGGATATCAGAACGCGCTTCCTGAAGTTCTCGAAGCCTAACGCGTTCGCCCTTTATGTATTGCACTACGTGCATACGCATACCAAGCAATTACGAGCGTCCTTGGGGCGTTAAAGGATGGATAGCAGGGTTCCCTTTTCAAGTGGGCCCTTGGAACAGGGTGCAGGAGTGTTCGATGAATTACCGAAGCTTGAATGACTTGTCGCGGCTCAGCACGGAGTGCGCCAGCCAGATTCCAGATGATATCGAGTTGGTGATCGGTATTCCGCGCAGTGGGATGCTGGTTGCCAGCATCATCGCACTGAAACAGAACCTGCCACTGACGGATCTGTATTCGTTCTTGCGCAACGACGACCTCAAGAAAGGTCATACCCGAACCTACAAGCACGCCGAACTGCTCAAGCCGATGGATGCGAAGAAGGTCCTGCTGGTCGACGACAGCATCTCGTCGGCCAAGTCGATGCAGGCAGCGCTGGAGCAGGTGCGCGCGACCTATCAAGGCAGCGTGGTGACCTTGGCGGCGTTCGCCGAACGGCACAATCGGCACCTGGTGGACATGCATCTCGAGCTCGTCGAACAACCGCGGGTGTTCGAATGGAACATCATGCACCACCCCTTTCTCGCCCAGGCGTGTCTGGATATCGATGGCGTGCTGTGCGTCGATCCGACCCTCGAGGAGAACGATGACGGGCCGAACTACCGGGCCTTTCTCACGGGCACTCGTTCGTTATTCGTGCCTTCGGTCAAGGTCGCGCACCTGGTGACCAGCCGGCTCGAGAAATATCGTGCCGAAACGGAGGAGTGGTTGGCGCGCAACGGCGTGCAGTATGGAACGTTGCACATGCTAGACCTGCCCACGGCTGAGGAGCGCCGCCGGCTGAACATACATCACAAGTTCAAAGCGGAGGTCTATGCCAAGCAACCGCTGGCGCGCCTGTTCGTCGAAAGCGAGGTCAAGCAGGCGGTGGAAATCATGAGGCTCAGCGGCAAGCCGGTGTACTGCATCGAGACCAACGAGATGTACGTGCCGGGCCAGGTCTACAACCTCAAGGCCAATGCCTTGCGCAAGAGTTATAGCCTCAAGGCCAAGCTGGCCGGCAAGGCCAGATCGGTGCTGAGCAAATGGGCGCCAGCGGCGCCCTCTTCGAAAGGCTGACGGCTCAAGGCCGTAACGGACCGTCTTACTGGATCGGTCCGATGCGGCTGCAATTACCCTGGCCGATGTACTTGTCGAGAACCGCCCACTGGGGTCGGTCGCGACCATCCTGCGGTTCGACGGATAGCTTGTATTTGCCCCAGGACGAACCCGCTGCCCAATACGTCATGGGGATGCAGTGTTGTTGCAGGTAGGCCAGCAGATTATCCATCGCTTCGAGCAAGCGTGGATCATCGGAGGGAATTCCAAACTCGCCGATATGGCCTTGTCTGCCGTGCTTGATCAACCAGTCGACAAAGGGCTTGACGCGCTCGACGCCCAGCATGGTGTCGAAGTCATCCTCCAGCGGCTCCTTGTATTGTCCGCTACCGTGTTTGTCCAGGTAGAGGTGGGCGGAAAATATCAACTTGTCGGAGGGGTCTTTCAATTGCAGCAGCGGATCATTGAATTTCGGCCAGCGATAACTGCTGGACCAGAAGTTACCTTCAATGAACAAGGGGCGTTCTTTATCGTGCCTTCTGATGGCATCGATACCCGCCTGCGCTGCGGCCGGCCAGTACTTATCGGCGCCGTGCGGTTCGTTCATGATGTCGTAAGCGTAAAGTCCGCGCTGATCTTTCCAGCGCTTGGCAATACGCTCGAGCAGATCTTCATAGGCGGATATCGGCACGGCATCGGTTCCGATGAGCTGCTTTTGGTAGCGGGCATAGTTGTGTATATCGAGGATGACGCCAATGTCGTTATCGGCGGCTTGTTCAAATGTCTCCTCGATCAACCGCGCATAGTCTTCATCAAGTTCACCATTGAGCTCGTGTTGCAAACGCTCCCACATGATAGGGAAGCGAATGGTCTTGATGCCTTTGGCCTTCCATTGCGAAAGATAGCCGGGGGCTGGGAAGAAATAATTTGTTTTATATTTGCCTGGTATCACATTGCCAGAAAACGCGGCGCCACCGATATTCAGGCCGATCAGGTCAATATTTTCTGCTTCGCTGGCGGCACTCCCGAGCACAAGTGCGAGTCCGAGGAGTATTCCTTTTGATCGTTTCGAAGCGCTGCGTGTCCCTAACATCTGACTACCTCAATTGCTCATGTGGAAGATGCCGCCACGGCGGCTGCTTCGTTTGTCCGGCACAGGCCGGCATTGTTCAGTTTTCCCGGCAAATCTTCCATGCGGGCGTGACACGACGCTAGGCGTGCTGCGCCGCAAGGTTCCGACATACATTTCGTTTTGCAGACAGAGAAGCTACTTATGAAAAATCCCGTCACCAAAAGGATGGATCCTTTGATAGGGAAGCTGAAACTATTGGATGAGACGGACACAGGCCCTTTTATTTCCGAGCTGAAGAAGCGGGAGTCGCCCACCATTCTGGGCTTTCTCAACCAGCACGGGTACAACATCGCGCAGCGCCACACGTCGGTGCTGGACAGTTTTCTGCAGGTCAATTACCTGCTGCGCGACGGTATCGGTATCAAGATCGCCTGCCTGTTCAATGGGCGCGACCCCAAGGCCAACCTGAACGGCTCCGACTTTATCCCTGAGCTGATCGAAGATCTGGTCGGCGATTCCGAGGATCGCTATGAACTGTTTGCCATGGGCACCCGCGAGCCGTGGCTGAGCGATGGCGCACGCAAGCTTTTCGGGGATCGTCGCTTCCATGCGATCGATGGCTTCAAGCGGGCCGAGGAATACCTGGAGTTCTACCGGCAGCACCATGTGCCGGGGCGCTTTCCGATCATCGTGCTGGCGATGGGTATGCCCAAGCAGGAGCATGTCGCGCTGCATCTGCAGAAGGCGATGAACACCCGCGCGTTGCTGATCTGTGGCGGGGCGATCCTGGACTTTTCGGCGCAGCGCTTCCCGCGTGCGCCGATGCTGTTCCGCCGCTTTGGTCTGGAATGGGCGTTCCGCATGCTCATCGAGCCGCGCCGCTTGTTCAAGCGCTACGCGGTGGGCATTCCGTTGTTCTTCTTCTACCTGTCGCGCAACGTCTTTTCCGGCGCGCGTCGTGTAGACGGCTGGAACGCGCTCAAGCGCGAACCCTGACCGCCGCTGAGCAAGCTCGCCAGGGAAGGGCGGCTTCGCTGCATGGTGCAAGTTATCCCGCCGCGCGTGGAATCACTCTCAGCGTTACCAGCAGGCTGAACAGATAATGCGCTGACAGGGCGATCGCGTAGAGCCCTATCACCGTGTTGATCGGCAGGTCCAGGACATACCCGGCCGCGAAGGCGGCTATCGTCAGTGCAGTTCGCTGCAGGTTCAGCATCAGATGCAGCCGTTGGCCCTCGAACACCGACAACAAGTGGGATACCGGAGCATGCATGAACTGGAACAGCAGGTAGAGCGCCAGTACTGAGGCCAATTCCCCCGCGAGGCTCCACTGGGCCCCGAACATCAACCCGAACAGCGGGGCGCCGAAGAACAGCAGCAAGAGCGTCGGCGCGAGCGCGAGCAGCAGCAGCCGCTTGATCACCGAGTAGGTCACGCGTCGGATAGCGTCTGGGCGTTTGCGCCCGATGGTGGCGATTTCGGCGTAGTACGCCTTGCTGGTCGAGTGACCCAACAGGTTCATCGGCAACGCCAGCGTCATCATCGCCAACCCAAGTTGCCCCGTGGTCTGGGCATCGTAGAGCGCGGCGGTCAGGAGCAACGGTGCCTGGCTGGCAAAGAGCTGCAGCAGCTGTGACGGCAGCCGATAGATCGGAAAACTCCGGTAGTACCTCAACATGCACCAGGCCCGCTTGGGCGTGACATGCCGCCAATAGCCCCTGACATCCTTCCCAAACAGCCGAATCAGCGACATCGTCCCCGCGCCGGCGCCCAACGCCTGGCCCGCCAGAAGCCCGAGCGGCTTCAGTCCGAGTAATCCCAACGCAATCTTTGCAATTGAACCCACGGCACTTTGCTGGAGCTGCGTGCGCGCGATCGCCGGGTAGGCGCGCCGCCGTACGGCCCAGATCAGCAACACCTCATACAGCCCGGCGCTGAACAGCGCGACCAGCAGAATCCAGACGTAAGGGATCAGTGCCTCGGCCGAGGCCAGCTTCAGCAGCGCGGGCCCTGTCCACCAGAGCAGCACCGCCATGGCCAGAGTCATCACCACGACCAGGCAGACCGAGATGGCCATCAGTGTCATGGCGGCGCCGTCCCTGCGCGGCAGCGGCACAGCCAGTTCGTAGCGCAACGTCAAAAGTGGCGTGAAGATCAGCAGCAGGGCGGTGAATACCGAAAGCGCCCCGAAGTGCTCCGGGGCGTAGATCCGCGTGAGGATCGGTATGCTGGCCAGGCCAACGATCCTGGCCAGCCCATTACCGACCGCCAGCGTAGCCATGCCTTTGAATACCTTGGACGAAGCATCACCCGTGACCCATAGCTTGGCCACGGTGCGCTTGCCGACTCGATAAAGGTCTGACATCGAGCTCTCCTCCCTGATGAGCAGCTGCTAGACAAGCGTGCGCTCAGTATTGCCGCCGAGCATCGGCCAAACGGCTGACTCGACGGGTCTCGTTCCCGCGCGACTTGGCGGCTGTTGGGTTCATAGGAAGCGATAAAAGCTGGAAAGTTCAGCGCACCCGGATCATGGGCGAGGCAGGCAGTCGGCGCGAATACCGGAACGGATACGGCTGGCGTCCACCGAGGGGAGGGCTTATCGCGTGACGGAGGTCTTCAGCGGCACGCCGGCAGATTCGTCATAGGTCAACCCATCCTCGTCAAGCCTCGCCGGTGTGGTAAACGGATGAGTTGTCAGGTGCTGTTCGTCCTGGATATGCAGCACTTCCACGCCGCGCAATTTCAGCACATCCGACACAAGGGCGCGGTGGCAGCGCCACCAGAGCACTTCGGCGCACATCATCGCGGTGCGTCGCTCACTGGCCAGGCGCAGCAGGCGCTGCAGCCCGGCGGCGAACTCCTCGCTGCGCACATGCTCGGCATACCCCCGGAACGATGCATTGCGCCAGCCGCTTGAGCTCGGTCCCGGTGCGGCCCGACGCCTCCCACCCAGTTGCTCGATCCACTCATAGGCAATTCCGCGTTCGCTGAGCGCGGCCTCAAGGTTTGCCGAGGCGAACTGCGGCCAGCGTTTCGAGCCCGGGAAGCGACGGACGTCGGCGATGGCTTGAATGCCAAAGTGTTCCAGGATCGCGATGAACGCCTCGGACGTGCGGGTGGAATGGCCAATCGTCCAGATCTGCGGCGGCTCGTGGGCAGTCATTCGATCTTGCTCAGCGCGCTTCCCTTGTGCATCGCCACGTGATCTGTCTTGTCGCTCGCGATCTCGTATTGCGGTTCATCCGGACTCGCTCGGCGCGTGTGACCTTTATAGTCGGTGTCCTGCGTATGCACCCGGACGATGCGCCCCGTCACATGGCCTGCCTCTGAATTCCAGCGGACATGGTCGCCAACCTTGAATTTCTGCTGCGCCATAAACGATTCCCCAGTCTGTCGGTGGGCTGCGAGGAATAACGCAGGCGGAAACACCTCTTCCTCTCTTATAAGCGGACCGGAAACGGGGCTGCCTTGCTTTGACCGTTCGTCGGCTAGATCCATAGCAGAATCTGGATTCTGTGACGCGGTTAATTCAAAAAAATGACGCCGAAGAGCTATTAGCGAAACGTTTTAAAGCGGCTGAAGCACTATCAAGATTGATGGCAATTGGACATGTTCTAATAGCGGATTAATGGCCGGTCAAAAATGTGACGTAGAGTTGGCGATCTAAACCCGTCAAAAAAATTTTGAGTGTTTCGATAAACCTATTATAAAGGCGCCACGCAACGGATTGCCGGATTAACCCACTGGTAGTCCGGCGTTCGTTGCAACGCGGTTCGTCCGGTTGCGCGAATGATGCCCCTGCTCCAGTAAGCGCCTGCACGACTTAATTACAACTCCCGCCACTTTTTTAAAGGCTTCGGCCTTTTGAAGTATTAAGTTCCGGAGAGACTGAATGTCTATCAACGTATTGACGGGTGCCCCCCGCGCACTCGCTCGTTCCATCGCCCTTGCTGCCCTGTTCGGCGCTGTTGTGTTCACTGGCGAAGCGGCTGCTGCCATCACCGTAAGCGCGTCTTCGACGGCCGCGTTCACCTCGAAGATTAATACCTTCACCAGCAACGATTTCCTCAATGGTGTATGGCGCCGGACTGCCGCGCTGTCCGTCCCGGCAAGCTCCGCCGCGATCGCTGCGTTCAAACCGGGTGTTCAGATCAAATTTGCCGACGGCCAAGTACGCAAGATCACCAAGGTGTACGTCGTTGGTAGCAACCTCAGCATTTATGTGGACGGCGCCCTGCTCGATGGCGCCAAGGTCGGCGCGCCGCATACCGTCAGCACGGCGGTGGCGTCCGTAGAAGCACCGGCTACCTCGGCTCCGGCTCCGACCCCAACAGCGCCCGCCCCGAGCAGCACCCTCTCGGTGGCTGTGAACAATTTCACCAGCACCGATTGGGATCGCGGGATCTATCGTCGCTCGCCCGGTTTCTCCATCCCCGATACCGCCTCCAACAAGGCTGCGTTCGTTGTCGGTGCGTCGGCTAAGCTGGCGGACGGTCAGGTGCGTAAAATCACCGCCGTCTACGATACGGGCGCCAACCTCTCGATCATGATGGGTGGCTCGTTGTTGTCTGGCAGCGCCGTCGGTTACCCGAAAGTCGTCAGCGTGGTGACCAGCACTGGCACCACCACGTCGCCCGCCGTCACTCAGCCGGCTCCGACTCCGACTCCGGCTCCGGCTCCTGCACCGACCGCGCCCGCGCCCAGCACGACCTATTCCGCCGCGCTGAACAGCTTCACCAACTCGGACTGGGACAATGGCATCTACCGCAAGGCGGCCGGCTTCTCGATCCCCGACACGGGCGCCAACAAATCCACCTTCGTGGTCGGTGCGTCGGTGAAACTCGCTGATGGCCAGGTTCGCCAGGTCGCTGCCGTCTATGACGTGGGTGATCACCTGTCCATCATGCTGACCGGCTCGACACTGTCCGGCAGCGCGGTGGGTTACCCGAAGACCATCAGCGTGGTGTCCAGCACCGGCGGCACGACGGCGCCCACCAGCCCCGCTGCACCGGCACCGGCCCCTGCGCCAACGCCAGCACCGGCTCCGGCACCCACCACACCGGTGGTCAGCGATGGCAGCGGTATCGATCTGGTCGGCGTGAACTTCGGTTCGGGCGTGTTCGACCCGGCGAACGTTCCGGGCATCTATAACAAGGGCTATACCTACGCCGACGAGTCCTACTACAAGCGTCACGCCGGCCTTGGCTTCAAGCTGGTGCGCCTGGGCTTCCTCTGGGAGCGCATCCAGCCCAAGTTGGGCACTGAACTCGACGCCGCTGAACTGGCGCGCATCAAGCAGTCGCTGGATTACGCCCAGAAGTACGGCATCAAGGTCATCCTTGATATGCACAACTACTATCGCTATTACGGCAAGGTGATCAACTCTCCTGAAGTGCCGCGCGCTCAGTTCGCCGAAACCTGGCGCAAGATCGCGGTACAGGTATCCAAGCACCCGGCCCTGTATGGCTATGGTCTGATGAACGAGCCGTACAACACCGGCAACAACCTCTGGCCGCAGACTGCTCAGGCTGCCGGGCAAGCGATCCGTACGATCGATCCGACCAAGTGGATCATGATCGCCGGTGACCGTTACTCCAGCGCCTACCATTGGCAGAAGTACAACACCCAGCTGATCAACGACCCGTGGATGCGTGATCCGAAGAACAACCTGGTCTACGAAGCGCACCAGTACCTGGACAGCGACTTCTCGGGTACCTATCGCAACACCGCCGAAACCTTCGCCCCGAACCTGGGCGTCGAGCGGGTCAAGCCGTGGGTCGAGTGGTTGAAAGCCAACAAGCTGCGCGGCTATCTGGGTGAGCATGGCATTCCGGATTTCTCCCCGTCCGCCGTGGTCGCTACCGACAAGCTGCTGGCTTACCTGGCCGAGAATTGCATCCCGAGCACCTACTGGGCTGCCGGTCCTCGCTGGGGTGAAAACATCATGGCGCTGGACGTCTCCAGCGGAAAGTACCGCCCTCAGTTGGCCCCGCTGCAGAAGTACGCTTCGGCCAAGAAGACCTGCTCCACCATCGGCCCGCTGTAACCGGACCGGTATATATAAAGAAACGGGCCCTCGGGCCCGTTTTTTTTTGCGCCTCGCCGCGGTGCTGGGCTAATAGAGCATGCAACTCGTCGGCTGCGGTTTCGCTCGCCGTTGGTCCTGGAAGTTTGTCTTGAATAACAGAAGGTTATTATCGCAGCGTTGGCCGTTTCGCTTAATGGCCTCAGCGCTACGCTTAATGGCAGTAACTACGCGGCTCGTAGCGATAATGCGTCAAGTTGCTATCAACGCTGTTGTTAGAGATGCAGCCGTTAGTTCCGTAATTTTGCAAATTGTTTGGCCCCTTCGAGCGGTTCGAAATAATGGAACTCGAAAATAGGGGCCCGGTCACCTTATATGTGCGCACTTAAATACGCAGCTCGCCGTTGCCATTGCGACTGTGTTCCTACGGACCGTGGTCTTACGGCCAAGCCATACAAAGGTGAATCCAAATGACGACACCCGACGAAGAAATCACCGGTTACGGTGGCCAACCCAAGACCGGCCCCAACTCCGCCGCTTCAACCTCAACTTCAACCTCGACCAGCAGCCAGTCGACATCCGGTCCAACCTCCGGCCAGATCGCCGAGGATGCCAAGGCGAAGGCCAGGCAAGCGGCCGACGAGGTGAAAACCCGAGGCAAGAGCCAGCTGGAAGGTTATCGCGAAACAGCGGCCGACGAGCTTGAAAAGGTCGCACAAAGCGCCAAGGCGGCAGCCCACGAGCTGGAAGAACAGGACCGCCTGGGACTTTCCAATTATGTGTCGACCATGGCTCAGAGCATGGTCAGGCTCTCCGATGACTTGCGTGGCAAAAGCGTGGATGAGCTGTTCCAGGACGTGAACCGGCTGGCCCGTAACAATCCGGGTCTGTTCATCGCCGGCAGTGTCGCTCTCGGTTTCGGGCTCACTCGCTTTGCCCGTGCCTCCGGCAAGCGCGCCAGCCAAGGCGACTACGGCTACTCGGAGTCCTCCAGCGTTCGTGACGACTCATCGTTCGATGCGCAGGGTTCCGAACAAAGCGCGCTCAACGATCGCCTGCGCACCGGCGAGCCGGGAACGGTCGGCAGCATCAGCAACGCAGGCACTTCATCAGTAGCGGGTACTTCCCGCAGTTCCGCGTCCAGCACCGGAACCACCACGACCAGCACTGGCGCAGGTCTGGGTACAGGTTCCGCTGGCGTTGGCGGCATGGGCGGCGGCACTGGCCTGGGCTCCAATTCGGGGAATGGACTTGGCTCCAATTCCGGTCGAGACGGTAAAGGTACTGACGGAGGGCTATACCCATGAGCGAAGCACGCAAGACAACAACGACCACCACTACGCTCGGCACGCCTGAGCCGACCATGCGTCCCGAGAACGATACCTCGGTAGGCGGCCTGCTGCGGCAGCTGACCCACGAAGTGCCGTCCTTGATCACCAAGGAACTGGCGCTGGCCAAAGCGGAGCTGAACGAATCCCTGCGCGCGACCAAGGCCGGCGCCGCCAGCGTCGCCACGGGCGGGGCCGTGCTGCTCGGCGGCTTCATCGTCCTGCTGATGTCTGCAGTCTATGGCCTGAGCAAGGTCATGGAGCCGTGGCTTGCCGCGCTGATCGTCGGCGGCGTCGTCGTGGTGATCGGCCTGATCATGGTGTCCGCCGGCAAGAAGAAGTTCGAGGCGTCGTCATTCAAGCCCGAGCGCACCATCCACTCGGTCAACAAGGATAAAGAAGCTGTCAGGGGGCACACGTCATGAGCACTCGTAACCAGATAGATGCCGAAGCACAAAAGGATCCCGCCGAGCTGGAGCGGGAGATCGACCAGCAGCGAGCCGAGATTGGCAACATCGTCCATGCGCTGGAAAACAAACTGTCTCCGGGCGAGCTCATCGATACGGCGCTGGGCTACGTGAAAGGCGGGGGCGGGGAGTTCTTCTCCAACCTGAGCAACACGGTCAAGGCCAATCCGGTGCCGACGGTGCTGACTTCCATCGGCCTGCTGTGGATGATGGCCGGGCAGAATCGCCAGCCACATTCGAACGTGACCACCACCGGTTACGGCGCCAGCTCATCCGGTCCGTCGATGGGTGAAAAGCTCTCGGCGAAAACGGCCGGGATCAAGCAGCACAGTGCCGAGCTCAAGGACAAGGCCAGCCAGATGAGCCACAGCGTGTCCGAGTCGCTTGGCAATGCACGGAGCCGGGCCAGCGATTCCAGGCGCCACGCGTCCGAGCGGCTGCGCGGCGGTGCTGACCGCGCCCGTGGTGGTTTCAACCATCTGCTGCAGGAGCAACCCTTGGCGCTCGGTGCCATTGGCATCGCGCTAGGCGCTTTGCTGGCGGCTTCGGTGCCACCGACGCGTCGTGAGGACGAAGCGCTGGGTGAAGTCAGCGACCGCATGACCGATCGGCTTCGCCACAAGGCCGAGCAGGGGTACCAGAAGGTATCGGCCAAAGGCGAGGAAATGGCCGAACAGGTCAAGCACAACAGCAACCACGACGCGGGACGTTCCACTACCAGTGGCACCACCAACTCCACCGGCTCACCCGCCGGGCTGTGACGCTGCACGACGCCGCGAGACGCGACGTCATTTCGCCGATGCAGGCCTTGAGTCTGCATCGGCGAAATCAGATAATGCGCCGCTCCAAGCCGGTGTAGCTCAGTAGGTAGAGCAGCGCATTCGTAATGCGAAGGTCGGGGGTTCGACTCCTCTCACCGGCACCACGATCAAAGGGTTAGCTTCGGCTAGCCCTTTTTCGTTCTGGCGGATGCCCAAGTCTTGTCCATCACCTCAGTAAAACCAGCTTCGGGCGGTCATGGCTGAGCCGTGTTGAGACGCCCAATATCATGCCGGTGCGTTGCGGTGTAAGCACTTCGAGCCTGTGCATGCCGGCCGGCGTCTCGCCTCGTGACGTAATGGCGGGCGATGGCAGCAACAGTTCGTCTCGGTCCAGGCCTCGTTACCGCTGCCACTTCGTTTGCAATGACTGGTCCCCAGTCTTCTACGCTTCTTACCTGTCTGGCCGTTGGGCGTAGTGTCGGCGTGGGCGGTGATACGCCTTTGATCGCTCGGCACTTGCGGTGTGCGTATCGATCGCTCCGGGTAGTCAACACCTCTTGAACGTTCTGAGGAGAAGCTCGTGGATTCATTCACAGGAGGCTGCCTGTGCGGCAATGTCCGGTTGGTGGCAACGGGGCGCCCGTACCGTGTCGGTCTATGTCATTGCCTGGACTGCCGTAAGCACCACGGCGCGCTGTTCTATGCGGCGGCGGTGTTCGCTCAGGAGGCGGTGACGATCGAGGGGGAGGCGAGCGAGTACGCCGGTCGCTACTTTTGCCCCCGGTGTGGCTCGTCGGTCTATGCACGCAGCGGGGACGAGGTCGAGGTTCACCTGGGCGCGCTGGATTCCCCGGATCAACTGATGCCGACCTATGAAAGCTGGGTCGTTCGCCGCGAGTCCTGGCTGCCGGCGTTTCCAGTCGCCAAATGCTACCGGGGCGATCGCGAGGGCAGCGGGCGCTTCGAAGACTAGCGGTGCTGGGAAACGCCGCGCTTGGCGGCAGCCTGAACGCCTGTTGCGTTCATAGGCGCGGCGCCGCCAGCCGAGGCCGCTTGGCGTTGCCTATGGCCAGGGCGTTGCGCAGCGCCCCGGCGCTCAGGCGAGCATCGCCTAGGAGGCCAATGCCGCTTCGATGGCGGCGATGTCGATCTTCTTCATGCCCATCATCGCGTCGAATGCGCGCTTGGCCGCAGCCCGGTCGGGGCCGGTTATCGCGGCGGTCAGGATCCGTGGGGTGATTTGCCAGGACAGCCCCCACTTGTCCTTGCACCAGCCGCAGGCGCTTTCCTCGCCGCCATTGTCGACGATGGCGTTCCACAGGCGGTCGGTTTCGGCCTGGTCGTTGGTCGCGATCTGGAACGAGAACGCCTCGCTGTGCTTGAACGCAGGGCCGCCATTCAGGCCGAGGCAGGGGATGCCCGCGACGGTGAACTCAACCGTCAGCACATCGCCTTCCTGGCCAGACGGGTAGTCGCCAGGTGCATGCATGACCGGGCCGACGGCGCTGTTGGGAAATGTGGCGGCATAGAAGGTTGCGGCCTCCAGCGCGGTGCCGTCATACCAGAGGCAGATGGTATTTTTGCTGTTCATAGGGCTCCTCCGCAGCGCAGGGCGGACGGCCGGGCACCTCGTCGAGGTGAGCGCGTCGAATCTGGTCGGCGTCGTTCAGCGCTCGGCTCGGCACACTCGGTCTCGTGCCGACCCGCAGTTGATGTCGTATTGCGTCCAGCAAGCGTAGACCCATATGGGTGCGATGGTGGGCCCGAATGCGTCAGGCCGGCACTCGGAAATAGTAGGGGGCACTGGGGTATTCGAACGGTGGGCGGCCCGCAAGGGCAGGGGGCCGCGAGCGCCGCTGCCGATCAGACGATCAGACGATGCTGCCCGTCCGGTATGCAGGCGCGGCACAAGGCCGCCTGTTCCAGGCCCTATGCCGCGGTACGGATGCTAACGTCAGTTGGTTGCGACGGCGGCGCGCGCCTTGTTGCCCCGGTCAGGCGATTCGTCGCGGGCCGGCGCCTGATCATAGAGCTCGACCATGTGATCGAGGTTGGCACGCACGCGACTCTTCATGGCCTCGACCACGGCGCGCAGTTCGGCTCGCTGTGTGTCACCGAAGGCCTTGATCAGGTTGGCGCCGATCTGGCTGATCTGTGGCACCTCGGCGAATCCGCACGACTGCTTCGGTACCCAGGTTTCGAGGAAGCTCGACAGTTTGATCACGCGCTGAGGCAGCAAAGCGATCTGCGGTACGGCATAGGCCAGCGCGGTGATTGCACCGTGCAAGCTGGTGCCACAGTAGAGTTTGCTGGTGGCGATGCAGCGGATGATGTCGTCGATATTGCCGCTGTCGACGCGGTAGGCGCGCTCATCGCCCAGCAGGCTGTGCAGCTTGTCGAGCGGGCCGTCATCGGAATGCCCCGGTGCTTTACCGATGGTCAGCAGGGCGATCTTCAGCCCGGTGGTGACGTTCAGCTCGGTCAGTTGCTGAGCAATCGCTTCGATGCGCCGCTTGGCATGGTGATCGGAAATGTGGAACACGATGTGCCCGGGTTCGTCCGGGGTCGTCGGCTGCACGAAGATGTCCGAAATCAGGATGGCGCTGTCAGGCACCAGGTTGTGTTTGATCCCCAGCTTGTCCAGCTCGGCGGAGGTCTCGCGGTCGCGTACCGAGACATAGGTGCAGTCGTTGAGGTTGCGCTTGATCGCCTCGTGGATCAGCGGCTTCTTGCGGCTGATCTCGTTGCCACCCACACTGTTGTACATCACTTTGTAGCCGGGCAGATCACGCTCGCCCAGCACCAGCGGGATGTCCGAGGGAATGGAGGTGAACAGGCGGCTCAGGCGGATGAACGCCTTGTGGCCGATCAGGTAGGGGCTCGCCTTGATCGGGTAGTAGATCGCCTGCGGCGCCAGGTAGCCGATGATGCTTTCCCACTGCGCCGTCAGGCACTCGCCGCCCGCTACGATGAGCATCGTTTTCGGCTGCTGACGTGTCGCCTCCAGCGCTTTTTTCAGCGGGATGGTCGGCAGCGCGCCATAGCTGGACAGGTCGGACTTCTTGGTTGCCGCGACCAGAACGCGGAAACGGCCATTGGCTTCGAGATAACGCTTGAGGACGATGGCAAAGAGCAGGTCGCCATAGTTGTGCCGGTCATAGGCTCCGTAAGCGATTACGTTAACCCGGTCAGTCATGGCGTCGGACTCCTTTCGATTTGTTTGAACTGTAAATAAAGCAGGGTGTTCTTCACGGTCAGCGCCACGGCCGTGGCGAAGCAGGCGCCGTTGACGCCATAGCGCGGGATCAGAATGAGGTTCAGCGCCAGGTTGATCACGCAGGCGGCGATGTTGTTGTGTAGGTAGCGACGATGGTTGCCGGTCATGGTCATGAAGATGCCCAGCGGGCCCGCCGCCAGGACGAAGAAATAGCCCAGCGCGAGCACCAGCAACGGGAACACCCCCTGGTCGCGGTACTCGGGGCCGAACACCGTGAGGATGTATTCACGCAGCAGGACGATGGCGAGCAGGATGACCAGGGCGAGGGCGAGCATGAACCGCGAGTATTTGCGCACCATGGCGAATGCCCCGGCATGGTCGCGCTGCGCCCAACACTTCGAGATGTGCGGGCCGATGGTGCCGTTGATGATGAACAGCAGCGTGGTCGAGAGGGCGGCAATCTTCGCCGCGACGTAGTAGACGCTGACTTCGCTGGC
Source organism: Stutzerimonas stutzeri (assembly GCF_019090095.1). Lineage (NCBI taxonomy): Bacteria > Pseudomonadati > Pseudomonadota > Gammaproteobacteria > Pseudomonadales > Pseudomonadaceae > Stutzerimonas > Stutzerimonas stutzeri. The sequence continues at coordinate 1,596,985 of NZ_JAGQFP010000002.1, forward strand.
CGAGCGCAGTACCCCGAGCAGCAGCGTGTCGGACAATTCGATGACGCTGTTCATCACCGCGATCAGCATCAGCGGCACGCACAGCACCAGCATCTCGCGCCAGCCCAGCCCCGGTGTGGCGTCCGCCTTGGGCAGGCTGGCGCTGGCACGCCATATCGAGCCTGCGATCGCCAAGGCATAGCTGATGGCGAAGCAGGCGGCCACGGTGCTCAGGTCGTTGTTGGTGACCGATACCAGCAACAGTGTCAGGGTGGGCTGGAAGGCGGTCTGCCAGAACAGCCCTTCGCTGGTTCTATGCTTGGCCTTGAGGGTTTCGCTGGCGATGCTGAGCAACGAAACGCCCAGGGCCGTGACGGCGAACAGGACGCTGGCGTGGGCGAAATATGCCTGGGTGGTTTCGGAGAAGTACACCACCACCAGGCCAATCAGAAAGGCCGGCACGTTCATCAGGGCAGCGAGGCCGAGTGCGCGATGAAAGTAGCGCCGCTGCTGGCCCTCGCTCAGGGAGGAGATGTTTTTCAGGCATGCGATATCGAGCCCCAGTCGTGCCACCAACGACAGGAAGATGCCCAGCGCCACGCAGAAGAACACCGTGCCCGCGAGCTCGGGAACCAGCAGGCGCGCCAGCAGGATGTTCAGGCCCAGCGTCGCGGCAGCCCCGCTGCCCTTGGTGAGGATCAGCTTGGCATATTTGATGAGGTCGGCTTTCATTCCTGGTTGGACGGCGTCCGTTGCACATGCCGATTTCATTCGTTGCTCCTGCGGCCGTAAATAACGACGTTAGCCATGTCTGGCGTATTCGGGCGGCAACTGCCGGGGCGAGTCGCGGCTCGAAACAAACCCGCCGCGCGGCAGTACCTCAGTCAGCGGGTCGCTGAATCGAGACTCCATCAAGAGCGTCGACCGGGCAGAAAGTTCCTTGGAAGGCCGGATCGCGACGGCTGCCGAATCGGCCCCTATGGAGCACATTCAGCATTGTGTGGAGGGTCGCCCACAGCGTCTGGCACTGGTGATGTCGTCAACGCGACCGCTGGGGCGGTACCCGCGAACTCTTGCAGAGCCGGGTCGTCCCATTTTTGAATGGGTGTGCTTTCTAACGATTGGGGGATGAGGAATGGCATTGCTGGAGACTCGCGGAATCGGCGGTTTCGAATTGTTGAAACGCACCTTCAAGGAGTTCAGCAATGACGACATGACGACCTATGCCTCGGCGCTGGCGTATCGGGCGATTTTTTCGCTGTTTCCGTTTCTGCTTTTCCTCATCGCCATGTTGGGCATGCTGGATCTGCAGAACTTTTTCGACTGGCTGCGTCAGCAGGTGTCGTTGGTGCTGCCGCCCGATGCGCTGGATCTGGTCAATCCGGTGATCGACCAGATGCAGACGCAAAAAAGCGGACTGTTATCGGTGGGGATCCTCGTTGCGCTCTGGTCCGCGTCGATCGGCGTGCGCTCGCTGATGAACGCGATGAACAAGGCGTACGACGTACAGGAAGGACGGCCGACCTGGAAGCTGATGCTGCTGGCGGTCGCGTACACCATCGGCATGGCGCTGATCCTGCTTGCCACGGCCGGCTTGATGGTGACCGGGCCGCAGGTGATGGAATGGCTTGCCGCCCAGGTGGGGTTGAAGGAGATCGTGGTGGTGCTGTGGACCTGGCTGCGCTGGCCGGTGATCGTGATCCTGATGATGCTGGTGGTGGCTTTGTTGTACTACGTCACGCCGGATGTCGAGCAGAAGTTCCGCTTCATCACGCCCGGCTCGGTGCTCTCGGTGATCGTCTGGATCGCGGCTTCGGTAGCCTTCGGTTTATACGTGCAGAACTTCGGTAACTACGACGCCACCTACGGCAGCATCGGTGCGGTCATCGTACTGCTGCTCTATTTCTATATTTCCGCTGCCGTCCTGCTGTTCGGTGCCGAGATGAACGCGGTAATCGAGCACGCCTCCGTCGAGGGCAAGAATGAAGGCGACAAGCGCGTCGAGGGGTGATGGCCGCCGAGCGTGAATGATCGATAAGCCGAGACGCTTGCGAACAACCGTCTAGCCCGGTGGTCCATTGATTTCATTGCGGAATCTTTCGGGTCTGGCTTTGGCTTGATGAGGCTGGTGGACCGCCCTTCGTCAGTTCGCCGTCCGAAGGCTGCGCATCGAGACCTCACGGAGACGCTTCATCTTGCACATCGCCGACATGACCATGTTCTACGCACCTGCCAGTGGTGGGGTGCGTACCTATCTCGAGGCCAAGCATCGCCGCCTGCAACTGTATTCGGGGGTTCGCCACAGTATTCTGGTTCCGGGCGACAGCTACAGCCATCAGGCCGGTATCTACCAGATTCCCGCGCCTGCCTTGCCCTTTGGCAAGGGCTATCGTTTCCCGGTACGGCGCGCGCCCTGGCGCAACCAGTTGCGCGCGCTGCGCCCGGATGTCATCGAGGTCGGTGATCCCTACATGACCGCCTGGGCCGCGCTGGATGCCGGGCGCCGTCTCGATGTGCCGGTGATCGGCTTCTATCACTCGGATCTTCCGCTACTGGTCAGCAATCGCATCGGCGGCTGGCTCGGCACCAATATGAACGGCTACGTCTCCCGCTTGTATGGCAGTTTCGATCGGGTGCTGGCACCTAGCGCGGTCATGGCGGAAAAGCTCAAGGCGCTTGGCGTCGGCAACGTCTACGTGCAGCCGCTGGGTGTCGATCTCGAGACCTTTCGGCCGGATCGGCGTGATCCGCAGCTACGCCGCACGCTCGGGCTGGATGAGGATACGCGGCTGTTGATTTTTGCCGGGCGTGGCTCGAGGGAGAAGAACATCGACGTCTTGCTGGAGACCGCTCGGTTGCTCGGCAAGCCGTATCACCTGCTGCTGGTGGGGTCGAGCATGCCCCATCGCGTGCCGAAGAACGTCACGGTGATTGACCGCTTCTGTCCCGCTTCCGACGTGGCGCGCTACATGGCCAGCTGCGATGTGCTGCTGCATGCCGGCAATCAGGAGACCTTCGGTTTGGTGGCGCTGGAAGCGATGGCCAGTGGCATCCCGGTGATTGCTGCCCGGGCTGGCGCGTTGCCGGAACTGGTGCCGTTCCATACCGGCCGGCTCTGCCGCCCGCTGGATGCGTCGTCTATGGCGCAGACGGTGCGCGAACTGTACGAGGAAGATCCTCGCCTGCTGGGTGCCCAGGCCCGTCAGCACGTCGAGGCCCATCATGCCTGGGACGCTGTGGTGGCGGGTTTGCTTGCGCATTATCACGCCGTTCTGGGTACGGCCGAGCTGCCGGTTGCCGTACATGGCTGAACGCAGTCTGATGCTGGTCTTGCATGACGTCGCCCCGGAAACCTGGGTGGATTACGAGCCGTTCGTTCGCGCGGTCGACGCGCTGGGCAACGTCCCGATCTCGTGGCTGGTAGTGCCGGATTTTCACCGACGCAACCCCCTCGAAGCGCATCCCGGATTCTGTCGGATGCTCGATGGTCGGTTGTCGCGCGGCGACGAGCTGGTGCTGCATGGTTATCGTCACGCCGACGACGCGCCAGCACCGCGCTCGCCCCGTGATTGGTTCATGCGCCGCGTCTTTACCCATGAGGGCGAGTTCTATCCGCTGGATGAGGCCGAGGCGTCGGCGCGTCTGCAGCAGGGCATCGAACTGTTTGCGCGGCTGCGATGGCCGCTGCATGGCTTCGTGGCCCCCGCCTGGTTGCTGGGGCCCGGTGCGAGGCGGGCGCTGGCCAAGACCGGCCTGACCTATACCAGCGACCCGGGGCATTTCTATTTGCTGCCCGAATACAGGGCTATCGATGCACCCGGTTTGGTCTGGAGCGCACGCAGTGCCTGGCGCCGTGGGGTTTCGCGCCTGGTCAGCGAGCGGATGCTCGAGCGCCACCGGCACGCGCCGGTGCTGCGCCTGGGGCTGCATCCGGTCGACATGCGCCACGAGTTTTCGCGCCGCTATTGGCTGGACCTGCTGACGCGCCTGCTCGCCGACGGCAGGCAACCGGTCACCAAGATCGACTGGCTGGGCCGATACCTGTCGACCTCGAGCGCGGTGGCATGAGCCGCCGCTGGTGGTTGCTGCTGGGCGCGTTGCTGGTTGCCGCGCTGATTCCTCTGTTGCTGGGCGGCAGCGGGCTGTTCGAGCGATTGCTGCAGTTTCCACCCTGGCTGCTGCTCGGCATGATCGGTATGGTCCTGCTCGGCTGGTACCTCAACGCGTTCCGTCTGCGCCTGCTGGTGGGCCGGCGGCGGCTGGGGCAACGCCGAGCCCTGGGCGTGGTGGTCGCCACCGAGTTCGCCATCTGCGCCACGCCGGGTGGCGCCGGCGGCCCCTTGACAATGATGGCCTTGTTGCTACGACAAGGCGTGGCGCCGGCCCGGGGCACTGCCACCTATGCGGTCGAACAGCTGACCGATCTGCTGTTTTTCGCCTGCGCGCTGGTGGGGGTGTTGATCTATGCGGTGACCCACTCGCTCAATAACTATATCGCCAGCCTGCTGGGGTTCAGCGCCGCGCTGCTGATCGGCTTGATGGTGTTGTTGGGGTTGCTCGGGCGCTTCCATCGGCAGGTGTTCCGGCTCAACGGCTGGCTGGTAGGCCGGCTGGGCATGAAGGCTACTCGCAAGCGCTATTGGGCGCGCAAGGTGCTGAGCTTTCGTAATGCGTTGCTGGAGTGCTTTCGTCTGCCGCGCGCTGTCTTGCTTTCGGTGTTCGGGCTGACCACCCTGCACTGGCTGCTGCGCTACAGCGTGCTGTATCTCACATTGCATGGGCTGGGCAGTCAGCTCGCCTGGGCCTGGACCTTTATCGTTCAACTGCTGGCGTTGACGGCTGGACAACTGAGCCTGCTGCCGGGAGGGGCTGGCAGTGCCGAGCTGGCCTCGGCGGCCTTGCTCACGCCGCTGGTGGGTAAATCGACCGCCGCAGCGGCCATTCTGATCTGGCGCTTCGTGACCTATTACTTCTACTTGATTGCCGGCGCGCCGGTGTTCCTGCATCTGGCCGGGCGTCCGCTGTTCAACCGTCTGGTGAAGGCGCGTAGCAGCTGAGCCGCGTTGGTTGGCCGTCACCCATACCGTTACTCGGAAAATCGAAACTATCTGGCATCGGGCTCAGTCCACTGAATAACCCATCAAGCAAGAGGAAGATGCCATGAGCAGTACCGAAGACAAGATGAAAGGCAACCTCAACGAAGCGGTCGGCAAAGCGAAGCAGGGCATCGGTGAGGCGACCGACAACGAGCGCATGAAGAATGAAGGGCAACGCCAGGAAATCAAAGGCGACGCTCAGCAGGTGAAGGGCGAGGCCAAGGACACCCTCAAGAAGGGCATCGACCGCGCCTGATACCGGCGAAACAAAAATGCCCGCATCTGCGGGCATTTTTGTTTTGGCGTCTGGACCGAATCAGCGTTCCAGGTGCTGCAGCTTGTCCTTCACACCGTCCCATTCCTCGGCGTCCGGCAGCGCATCCTTCTTCTCGGTGATGTTCGGCCAGACTTCCGCCAGGTCGGCATTCAGCTCGATGAATTCCTGTTGGTCGTCCGGTACCTCGTCCTCGGAGAAGATGGCCTGCGCCGGGCACTCAGGCTCGCAGAGCGCGCAGTCGATACATTCGTCCGGGTGAATGACCAGGAAATTCGGGCCTTCGTAGAAGCAGTCCACCGGGCAGACTTCCACGCAGTCGGTGTATTTGCACTTGATGCAGTTGTCGGTGACGACGAAGGTCATTTCTAGCTATCTCCTCGGGCGTGTCAGGTGGCGTTGCAATGACGCCCCCGTTCGGCAGGCTACGGCGGCACCAGGCAAATGCCGCATGTATCCAAAAAATGCGCGCGATTCTAGCAGCTTTTTTTAGCCGTCAGACGCGTGTTTTCAAGTTGTATAGCAGGTCCAGCGCCTGGCGCGGAGTCATATTGTCGGGATTGATACGTGTCAATTCCTCGATGACCGGGTGCGGCAGGCTAGCGAACAGGTCGTTCTGCATCGGCGGAGCCGGTTGACCCGCGGGCATTCTCGGCGTTTCGTGCGGCAGGCTGGTAGTTTCCAGCCGCGACAGATGGTCGCGTGCGCGTTGGATCACTTCGCCAGGCACACCGGCCAGCTGCGCCACCGCCAGGCCATAGCTCTGGCTTGCCGGTCCCGGCAGCACGTGGTGCAGGAACACGATGCGCTCGTTGTGCTCGGTGGCCGATAGGTGCACGTTGGCCACCACCGGCTCGCTTTCCGGCAGCACGGTCAGCTCGAAGTAATGGGTGGCGAACAGCGTGAAGGCGCGCAGCTTGGCCAGATGCTCGGCAGCGGCCCAGGCCAGCGAGAGCCCGTCGAAGGTGCTGGTGCCGCGGCCGACTTCGTCCATCAGCACCAGGCTGCGATCGCTGGCGTTGTGCAGGATATTGGCGGTCTCGCTCATCTCGACCATGAAGGTCGAACGGCCGCCGGCCAGATCGTCCGACGAGCCGATGCGGGTGAAGATGCGGTCCACCAGCGACAGCTCGCACGCCTTGGCCGGCACGAAGCTGCCGATCTGCGCCAACAGGACGATCAGTGCGGTCTGCCGCATGTAAGTCGACTTACCGCCCATGTTGGGGCCGGTGATCACCAGCATCCGCGTCTCGTCATCGAGCGTGAGATCGTTGGCGACGAAGGGCGTCTGCAGCACCTGCTCGACGACCGGGTGACGGCCTTGCTCGATCTGCAGGCAGGGATGCTCGACGAAGCGCGGGCGGTTGAGGTCCAGCGTCAGCGCGCGCTCGGCCAGGTTGCTCAGCACGTCCAGTTCCGCCAGTGCCGCGGCGCTGTCCTGCAACGGCGCGAGGTGGTCGATGAGCCGCTCGAGCAGTTCTTCGTAGAGCTGCTTCTCACGGGCCAGGGCGCGACTCTTGGCCGAGAGCGCCTTGTCCTCGAATTCCTTCAGCTCGGGTGTGATGAAACGTTCGGCGCCCTTGAGCGTCTGGCGACGGATGTAATCGGCCGGGGCCGACTCGGCCTGCTTGCTCGGCAACTCGATGAAATAGCCGTGTACGCGGTTGTAGCCGACCTTGAGGTTGGCCAGGCCGGTACGGGCCTTCTCCCGGGTTTCCAGGTCCATCAGGTATTGGCCGGCGTTTTCCGATAACGCCTGCAGCTCGTCCAGCTCGGCGTCGTAGCCGGTCTTCAGCACACCGCCCTCGCGGATCACCGCCGGTGGGTTGTCGATGATGGCTTTGGCCAGCAGCGCGGCGAGTTCCGGGAAGGTGCGGATGGTGGTGGCCAGCTCGGTGAGATGCGGCGCTACCAGTTCGCGCATGGCATCCTGCAACTGGGGCAGGGCGGCGAGTGCATCGCGCAGGCGCGCCAGGTCGCGCGGCCGGGCGTTACGCAGGCCGATCCGCGCAAGGATGCGCTCGAGGTCGCCGATTTCCTTGAGCTGCGGCTGGATCTGTTCGAAGCGGTAGTGCTCGAGCAGGCAGGTGATCGAGTCCTGACGGGCTTCGAGCACACCGCGATCCCGTAGTGGGCGGTTGAGCCAGCGGCTGAGCAGGCGACTGCCCATGGCGGTCTGACAGCGGTCGACCACCGATTGCAGGGTGTTGTCGCGTCCGCCGCCGAGGTTGATGTCCAGCTCCAGGTTGCGTCGTGTCGCACCGTCGAGAACCACGGTGTCGTCCAGGCGCTCATGACGCAGGCTGCGCAGGTGATGCAGCGCGGTGCGCTGGGTTTCCTTGGCGTAGGTCAGCAGGCAGCCCGCCGCGCCGATGGCCAGGGTCAGCTTCTCGCATCCAAAGCCTTTCAGATCCTGGGTGCCGAACTGCTGGCAGAGCCCCTTGAAGGCACTGTCGCGGTCGAAGTCCCAGGGCGCACGGCGACGCACGCCGCGGCGTTTTTCCAGCGGGAGGTTCGCCGGCCAGTCGTCGGGGATCATCAGCTCGGCGGGATTCAGGCGCTCCACTTCGGCCAGCAGGGTTTCCCAGCCGCCGAATTCCTGAACACTGAAGCGCCCGCTGGTAATGTCCAGCACCGACAAGCCGAAGAGTTTCTCGTCGCCCACCACGGCGGCCAGGAGATTGTCGCGATGCTCGTCGAGCAGGGCTTCGTCGCTGACGGTGCCGGGCGTGATGATCCGCACCACCTGCCGCTCCACCGGCCCCTTGCTGGTGCTCGGATCACCGATCTGCTCGCAGATCACCACCGATTCACCGAGCTTGACCAGTCTGCTCAGGTAGCCTTCGGCGGAGTGGAAGGGAATGCCTGCCATGGGAATCGCACTGCCGCCGGACTGGCCGCGGGCGGTCAGGGTGATGTCCAGCAGCTTGGCAGCCTTCTTGGCGTCCTCGTAGAACAGCTCGTAGAAGTCGCCCATGCGGTAGAACATCAGCTGGTCCGGATGCTCGCGCTTGAGTTTCCAGTACTGCTGCATCATGGGCGTGTGATGGGACAGGTCTTGTGACGACATATAGCTCGATACTTGAAGATGGATGCAGGAAGGGCCGCAGCGGCCTATGCGTGCCCCGGCGACCTTGCGGTCATGGCTGACGGCCCGGTTTGTGCCGGCCGAATCAAACCGGCAAGGTTAGCATGGGCTGGTGAGCGATCGGGGACGTACTTTTCGTCCGCCAGCGTTGGCGTGACATGCATGGAAGGCGCAGGCAAGCGGTTGCCTGGCAGATATGAATAGAGGCGAGGCAATGACCGATCCAATGCAAGCGCTGCCGAGTCTGATTATCGTCACGCTGGTCAACGTGTTCATCGTGATAACGGTAGTGGTGGTCCACTACGAATTCCTGTCGCGGCTGTCGATCAGCCGGGAAAAGTCGTTGCTCAATCACCGGGTTGGCATTGTCTTCGGTGTCTGTGGCGCGCTGATCGCGCATGCCGTCGAGGTGTGGATATTCGCCTTCGCCTATTTCGTCATGCATCACCTGCCAGGCTGGGGAACATTGTCCGGTGAGTTCTCCGGTGCCTTGCTGGATTGCGTCTATTTTTCCTTCACGACCTTTACCACGCTCGGCTTTGGTGACATCCAGCCACACGGCCCGATCCGGTACCTGACCGGGATCGAGGCGCTGACCGGGCTGGTGCTGATCACCTGGAGCGCCTCTTTCCTGTTCCTCGACATGCAGAGGCACTGGACCAACCGGTGAGCGGTCATCGGGCGTTGCGTCCGCAATAGCCGGACTGCAGCATCCGGCAGGCCTGTTAAGGTATTGGTTCGACTGGTCTATTCGGAGCGTTCATCCATGTCATCCCTGACCGATCTGGCGGCGCGCCTGGGCGTCGTGCTGAGTGCACAGGCGGCCCAGGTCACGACGGCCGAATCCTGCACCGGTGGCGGCATCGCCGAGGCGATCACCCGCGTGGCCGGCAGCTCTGCCTGGTTCGAGGCCGGTTTCGTGACCTACTCCAACCTCCAGAAAACCCATCTTCTGGGGGTGCCCACGCAGTTGTTCGACCAGGTGGGCGCGGTCAGTCGCGAAGTGGTCGAGGCCATGGTCCGTGGCGCGCAGCGGGGCGGCGGCGCGCGTTATGCGGTAGCCGTCAGCGGCATTGCCGGGCCGGGCGGCGGTTCGCCGGAAAAGCCGGTCGGTACCGTATGGCTGGCCTGGGCGGATGGGGATCGGCTGGTAGCTCAACGCTTCCTGTTTGGCGGTGATCGGCAAGCCGTACGTGAGCAGAGTGTGGAAGCGGCGCTCGTCGGATTGATCCAGCTTGCGGGCGGAGAAAATCCATTTCAGGGCTAGGCGGTTTTTTTTGCCTATGCTCTAATACTGTCTACTTATACAGTTGTCGTGGCCTCTGGCCCTCTTGATCAAGTGAGGATTGTAATGGACGAGAACAAGAAGCGCGCCTTGGCTGCTGCCTTGGGCCAGATCGAAAAGCAGTTCGGTAAAGGCGCGGTCATGCGCATGGGCGATCACGATCGCCAGGCGATTCCTGCCATTTCCACCGGCTCGCTGGGCCTGGACATCGCGCTGGGCATCGGCGGTCTGCCCAAGGGCCGCATCGTCGAGATCTACGGTCCGGAATCGTCCGGTAAGACGACCATGACGCTGTCGGTGATTGCCGAGGCGCAAAAGGCTGGCGCTACCTGTGCCTTCGTCGACGCCGAGCATGCGTTGGATCCCGATTACGCCGGCAAGCTGGGCGTCAATGTCGACGACCTGCTGGTGTCGCAGCCGGATACCGGCGAACAGGCGCTGGAAATCACCGACATGCTGGTGCGCTCCAATGCGGTCGACGTGATCATCGTCGACTCCGTGGCCGCGCTGGTGCCCAAGGCGGAAATCGAAGGCGAGATGGGTGATGCTCACGTGGGTCTGCAGGCTCGCCTGATGTCCCAGGCGCTGCGCAAGATCACCGGCAACATCAAGAACGCCAACTGCCTGGTGATCTTCATCAACCAGATCCGTATGAAGATCGGCGTGATGTTCGGCAGTCCGGAAACGACTACTGGCGGTAACGCGCTGAAGTTCTACGCCTCGGTTCGTCTCGACATCCGTCGTACGGGCGCGGTGAAGGAAGGCGATGAGGTGGTCGGCAGCGAAACGCGGGTCAAGGTAGTCAAGAACAAGGTCGCACCGCCATTCCGCCAGGCCGAGTTCCAGATCCTCTACGGTAAAGGTATCTACCGCAACGGTGAGGTCATCGACCTCGGCGTACAGCAGGGGCTGGTGGAGAAGTCCGGTGCCTGGTATGCCTACAAAGGCAACAAGATCGGTCAGGGCAAGGCCAACGCGGCCAAGTTCCTGGAAGAGAATCCGGAGATCGGCCGCGAGATCGAGCAGCAGATTCGTGACAAGCTGCTGGTGGTGTCGGCAAACACCAAAGCCAACCCGGTCGCTGAAGATCTGGCCGAAGCCGATCTCTAATCAGCATGCCGGTCGTGCTCGATAGTCCCGCCGCGGTGCGGCGGGCGGCCATGGATCTGCTGGCTCGCCGCGAGCATGGTCGCTTCGAGCTGAGCCGTAAGCTGCGTTCGCGCGGCGCTGCAGCGGAAATCATCGATCCCGTGCTGGATCGGCTGGCCGAGGAAGGACTTCTCAGCGAATCACGCTATCTGGAGAGCTTCGTGCGTATGCGCGCCAACGCGGGGTACGGCCCCTTGCGCATTCGTGAGGAGCTGTCCCAGCGAGGCCTGGCCCGCGACGATATCGAGCAGGCGCTGCGTGATAGCGGCTTCGATTGGCGTCAGCAGCTACAGGATGTCTGGCAGCGCAAGTTTGCCGGTGAGCTGCCGAGCGACCAGCGAGAAAAGGCTCGGCAAGCACGCTTTCTCAGCTATCGCGGTTACCCGTTGGACATGATCGGCCGGCTGCTGCGAGGCGGCTCGGTCGATTGATCGGGTGCCTGCGATCCCCTGCTTCAGTGTCTGCCAGGGCCGATCATAGAGTCGGTACGCCGTAGACGCTCCGCTTCGCTATCGCGCCCAGTGCTGGGATTCATTGATGAAATCGGTGAGTTCTCGCAGCCGACCGTGATCGCGTCCATTGAACACGAAGCTCAGCCGCGGCAGTTGCTGCAGCTCCGGCTCGTCCACCGCCAGTTCGCAACAGGCTTGTTGTTCGAACTGGTCTTTCAGGCACAGATCGGCAAAATCGGTGTTGAGCCTTTCCAGCGCCGCATCGGTCAGCCGGTGGTTCATGCGCATGATGAAGCGGTCCTTCAGCCAGCGGCTTGAGTGAAAGTTGCTGTAGAACCTGTCGATCTCCGCGGCGGCGTCTTCGGCGTTGTCCACCAAGCGCATCAGGCGCATGTCGGTGGGCAGGATGTAGCGATTGTCTACGAGCTGGCGCTGCATGAAGCTCAGCGCATCCGCCCAGAACGAGCCGTTGGGCTCATCCAGCAACACGACCGGTACCAGAGGGCTTTTGCCGGTCTGTATGAGGGTGAGTACTTCCAGGGTTTCGTCCAGCGTGCCAAAGCCTCCCGGGCACAGCACCAGCGCGTCGGCTTCTTTGATGAAGAACAGCTTGCGCACGAAGAAGAAGTGGAAGGACAGCAAATGATCGGTGCCATCTACCGTTGAGTTGGCATGCTGCTCGAAGGGCAGGGTGATATTCAGGCCGATGCTATTGTCGGTGCCGGCCCCTTCGTGTGCGGCGGCCATGATGCCGCCCCCGGCGCCGGTGATGACCATCAGGTCGTAGCGTGCCAGCGTTTCGCCAAGTTCGCGCGCCAGGCCATAGAGCGGATGTTCCACTGGCGTACGTGCCGAGCCGAAAACCGTCACCTTGCGGCGCCGTTTGAACTGGTCCAGTCGACTGAAGGCGTGCTCCATCTCCCGCATGGTTTGCAGCAGTATTTTGGCGTCCCAGCGGCTTCGATCCGCCTGGGCCATACGCATGACGGTGACCAACATCTCACGATAGAGCGGCAGGTTCTGACTGGTGGGCGGAACGACCAGCGCTACGAGCTCGTCGAGCTTCTTCGACAGCTCCGTACCGCTGGTGCTGAAGTGCCGCGATAGATAGTCGTCCGGATCGAACGGCATACAACGTCCCCCTTGCTTTGGTTTCTGCGTTACTGCTCGCTGGCCGCTGCGAGGGCCGCCTCACGCTTGCCGGTGCAAACCGGCATTCAAATCAGCTACTACTCCGCAAGGCCTGCCTTGAGCGTAGCAGCCGCGCACCCTCCAGACGATGCGCGGCAAGTGTTTCCTCTCCGGCCGGTTTGGCAGGCGCTTCATACCACTGAACGGTGGCGGTCGTTTATCAGGCGTCAGTCCCCGGTATCAGAGGGCGATGCGGTCGCCAGGTTCCGGAATCCTGGCCGCCCAACCGAGACGCTTATTCAGCGCCTGCTGCAGTGTTTGCATCTTTTCCAGCTCGCCGTGCACGAGGTAGAGCTCCGGTCGCGGCTGGAAGTGGCTTGCCCATTCGATCAGCTGTGATTGCCCCGCATGCGCCGAGAAACCACCGAGGGTATGAACCTGCGCGTTGACGGCGATTCGCTGATGCATCAGCTTGACCGTGGTCGCGCCATCGACGATCGCTCGGCCCAGGGTGCCGCTGGCCTGGAAGCCGGGAATGACCAGGTGACACTCCTTGCGCCAGAGGTTGTGCTTGAAGTGATGAAGTATGCGGCCACCGGTGCACATGCCGCTGCCCGCGATGATGATGGCGCCGCTCTTGAAGCGATTGATCGCCATCGACTCTTCGGGCGTCGGGGTGGTGCGAAAGATCGGCAGCCACTTTTCGATGCTGTTCTTGCCGCCGCTATCTGGAAATCCGGGCGGGATGTCCAGTTGCTCATGAAACAGCGAGTAGATCGCGTTGGCTCCGATGGCCATTGGGCTGTCGAGGAACACCATCTGCTGGGGAACCCGCCCTTGCTGATAGAGAAGGCCGAGGTAATAGATCAGGTCCTGGGTGCGACCGACCGCGAATGACGGCATCAGCACGTTGCCACCGTCACGATGCGCCTGCTGGAGGATTTCGGCGAGCTCCTCGATCGTCGCCTGATGGTCGCGGTGATCGCGATCACCGTAGGTGGACTCCATCAGGACCACGTCAGCTTCGCGCAGCGGGGTGGGGCGATGCATCAGCGGCGAACAGGTGTTGCCGAGGTCGCCGGAGAACACTAGGCGGCGGGTGCGTTCAAAGTCTACGACATCCAGCTGGACGATAGCCGAGCCGAGGATGTGCCCGGCATCGAAGAAGGTCACGGTGACGCCGGGCGCGACTTCGATGGCTTGGTTGTAGCCGTGTGCCTGGCGCTGACCGAGCATGCGCTCGGTATCGACTCGGGTGTAGAGGGGCTTGATCGCCGGCTTACCCAGGCGCGCGCGCCACTTGTTCTCCCACTCGGCGTCCTTTTCCTGGATGTTGGCCGAGTCGAGCAACATCAGCTCGACCAGTTTGCAGGTTGCTTCGGTGGCGTGGATCGGCCCGGTGAAGCCTGCCGCCACCAGCTTGGGCAGCAAGCCGCTGTGGTCGATATGCGCATGGGACAGTACAACCGCGTCGAGGGTTTTGGGGTCGAAGCTGAAACCTGCCCGATTGCCTTCCTCCTCTGCGCGTCGCCCTTGATACATGCCGCAGTCGAGCAGTACGCGTGCCCCGCCATGGGTTTCGAGCAAGTAGCACGAACCGGTGACCTGTCGAGTTGCACCGAGAAAACTGAGCAAAGCCATGAGCACCTTCCTTCTGTACGGATGAGTCCAGCATGCATGCGCAGCCGTTTGTCCATCTTGATGCATATCAGCGATAGCGCCACAGCTGCTGTCTAGACTAATGCCACTCGCCATTCAACGGAGCGCCCTATGACCCAGTTACTGCCCAGTCTTGCCGAACTGGACAATCACGCCGAGACGCAGCCCGAGTTCGCCCGTTGGCGTGCCGGATATGGCCCGTTCGTTCATGCGCCGGAAACCCAGGCCGCGGTCTTCCGCCTGGCGCATCAGCTGGTGCAGGCGGAGCTGCAACCGGATCTGGCCGGCGTCTATCGCCTGCTGCAGGCCATCGATCGGCTGGGTTCGGCAGGGCTCTGGCTGGTCGTGCACATGACCTATGCCCGCCGCGCCCGGCTCGATGGCTCGGCGCTCGCTGCCGAAGATTTCAAGCGTGCACCCGAGGGGCACACCGGAGGTTCGCTGAACATGGTCCCGGCCTATGCCGGCTATCTCGCGCTGAACGCCCTGACTGGCAGTACGCGCGGGTGGTTGATGGGGCAGGGCCATTGCGTGGCGGCGATCGAAGCGTTGAACCTGCTTACCGACAACCAGACTGCCGAGCAGGCACAGGTTTACGGTGACGGAGAAGCAGGAATCAATCGACTCCTGGAGGATTTCTATGGCTATCACCAGGCTGCCGACGGAAGACCGTCCGCGCCACTGGGTAGCCATGTCAACGCGCATACCGGCGGTGGAATGGCCGAGGGCGGCTATCTCGGCTTCGCAGAACTGCAGTACAGCCACTTGCCGTTGCCGGGCGAGACGCTGGTGGCGTTCCTGTCCGACGGCGCCGCTGAGGAGCAGCGTGGCAGTGATTGGATGCCGCGCTGGTGGCGTGCCGAGGACTGCGGCGTGGCGCTTCCGGTCATGATCGCCAACGGACGGCGTATCGAGCAGCGGACCCAGCTCGGCACGCATGAAGGACTCGAGGGGTTCCGCCAGCATCTGAGCCGCTGCGGCTTCGATCCGATCACCTTCGATGGTCGAGATCCGGCGGCCTTCGTCTGTGTGCTGTGGGAAATGGAACAGCGTCATGCTCGCCGTATCGAGGAGAAGCAGCGCGGCATTCTCAGCTATCCGCTGCCGATCCCCTATGGCATTGCCGAGACGGTCAAGGGCTTCGGCTTCTACGGCGCGGGCAGCAATGCCGCACACAACCTGCCCTTGCCCGGGAATCCGCGTATCGACGAGGCTTCACGTGAGCTGTTCAACACCCACGCCAGTGCGCTGTTCGTGCCCCGGGAGGCGCTCGACGCGGCCCGCGCGCTGTTGCGAGAGACTCGTCGCGGACGCCCGGCGGAGCGTGACAATCCACTGGCGGCGCGGCGTCCCGCGGAGCCGGTCGTCCCGGCCCTCAAGTATCGGGACGAGGCCTGCTCGCCGATGACGGCGGTGGATGAGTTTTTCACCGAGCTGACCCGGGCCAACCCGCCACTGCGCCCACGAGTAGGCAATCCTGACGAGCTGGCGAGCAACCGTCTTGGTGGTGTGCTCGCAGCGCTCAAGCACCGTGTGGTCGAGCCGGAAAGCCAGCTCGAAGCGGTAGACGGCAAGATCATCACAGCCCTGAACGAAGAAGCGGTGGTCTCGGCATGCCTGGCCAATCAGGCTGGATTGAATCTGGTCGCCAGCTACGAAGCCTTCTGCTTGAAGATGCTCGGCGCCATCCGTCAGACACTCATCTTCGCGCGCCAACAGAAAGAGGTCGGGCGTCCAGCTGGCTGGCTCGGCTGGCCGGTCATTGCCACCTCACACACCTGGGAGAACGGCAAGAACCAGCAGTCGCATCAGGACACCAGCTTCTGCGAAGCATTGCTGGGCGAGATGAACGACATGGTCAGGGTGCTGTTTCCCGCCGACCATAACAGCGCGTTGGCGCTGCTGCCCGCGATCTATCGAGCGCGCGGCACCTTGGCGTGCATGGTCATGCCCAAGCGTGAGCGCCCTGCGGTATTCACTCAGGACCAGGCCGAGCAATTGGCTCGGGACGGGGCGATCGTCGTTGAGGAGCGCCTCGGCAACGATGCCGTTCTACTGATCGCCAACGGCAGCTATCAGTTGACCGAGATGCAGCGTGCGGCGGTGCGCTTGAAGGAAGCGGGCCTGGCCTATCGGCTGGTCTATCTGCAAGAACCAGGGCGTTTTCGGGCGCCGCGTGACCGTTGGGAGATCGATGCGCTCGCCGCCGATGGCGTGGCGGAGCGGCTGTTCCCGGAACGGATGGAGTTGCGCGTGTTGCTGACCCACATGCGGCCCGAGGTGGCCCGTGGACATCTCTGGCCCATCCTGCCGGACGCACGGCGCAACTCGGTGCTGGGTTATCGCAACCGTGGCGGCACGCTGGACGTAGAGGGCATGCAGTTCGCCAACCGTGCATCCTGGGCAAACGTCTTGGCGGCCTGTGCTCGCCTGCTCGATGTGCCGCGTACCGCGCTGCTCAAGCCGGACGAAGCCGCCGCGGTGGCCGGTAAGGGTGATCCGCGGGTGTTGCGCTAGGGCCGACTGTCAGGGGCAGCCGCGACGCTGCCCCGGTTTGACGGGTTTCAGCAATCGCTGGCGCGGTACCGCTCGGTGGTGATCGGCTTCTTGCTCTGGTACTCGCTGAACTCGAAGCGCAGCACCGCACCCTGACTCATGAGCTGGCGCAGACCATCATTGTTGCAGACGCTTGCCGCCAGCTGCGTGCGGACCTGCTTGGGGTTGTCGCGCATTTGCGCGGCATGGCGGGGTTGTACGCTCAGGTGATTGACCAGCTCGTTGCCGTCGACGCTGTAGCCTTCGTCGAGCAGGTCAGAGTTGATCGCGCGCGGTGTGCCTACGCTACTTTCGCGGGCAACCTTCTCCAGCAGAGGGCCGAGTGTCGAATCCTGCGCCGAAGCGGCGTGAGCAAACGGCAGGGCGAGGCAGAGCGTGAACACTTTAGTAAGACGGTGCATGGTGATCTCCTGATGACTGCCGTCGTTCGACCGGTGCTCGTCGGGACGGTTCAGCAGCGCTCGATTGCACGGGGGCTGGTAGACTGCCGCCCCGCCCGAATTCGATCGAAGCATCCCCATGCCACATGCCGTAGCCCGCTTGCGTGACGAGCGCCTGGCCCGCAGTGCCAAACCCTTTGTCGCCAGAGGCTCGCGCACGCCCCGTTGTGCACGCTGCCGTGTCCCTCGCAGCCACTGCCTGTGCGAATGGCGGCCGCTGGTAACGGCACACAGTGCGGTCTGCCTGATCATGCACGACATCGAGCCACTGAAGCCGAGCAACACCGGTTGGCTGATCGCGGACATCGTCGACGACACGCATGCATTTACCTGGCAGCGGACTGGCGTCGAGCCGGCGTTGCTGGAATTGCTTGCCGACCCCCGCTATCAGCCGGTGGTGGTGTTTCCGGGCGAATACGCCGAACCCGAGCGGGTGGTCGCTGAGGTGAAGCCTCCGGTGGGCAAGCGGCCGCTATTCATCCTGCTCGATGCGACCTGGACCGAGGCGCGAAAGATGTTTCGCAAGAGTCCCTACCTGAATCGCTTACCGGTCCTCAGCCTGCAGGCCGAGGTGCTGTCGCGGTATCGCCTGCGCCGCTCGACTCGCAGCGAGCACCTGTGTACTGCGGAAGTGGCGGCGCTGTGCCTCGCCATGGCCGGTGATACGCCGGCCGCCGAGGCGCTGGATACCTGGCTGGACGCGTTCACCGACCATTATCTGGCCGCCAAGCACCACCGTAGTCCTGATCTGGGCGATGCCACCCACCGGGCGCTGGCGGCGCTGCGTCGGCCGTCGTAGGGCTTAGGGTCAATGCCGGGCGGTTTGCGGAATCTCGGTATCGGCCACCACCGGCGACACCTTGCGCGGCCAGAGCTGTGCGGCGAGCATGCCGATGAACATCAGTGCGCAGCCGGCATAGCCTCGCAAGCTGAGATTCTCATCCAGAAACAGCGCGCCAGCGATGGCCGCGAACACCGCCTCGAGCGAGAGAATGATGGCCGCGTGGGAAGCGATGGCGTGTTTCTGGGCCACCACCTGCAACGTGTAACCCACGCCCACCGCGAACAGGCCGCCATAGATCAGTGCCGGGGCTGCCAAGCGGATGCCCTCCAGGCTGAACTCTTCGAAGAACACGCCTAGCGCCAGGCTGACAACCGCGCAGGTGACGAATTGCAAAAAGGCCAGGCGGATTGCGTCGTGCCGACCGACGAAGAAACTCACCAGCAACACATGCACACCCCACACGAACGCACCGGCCAGCTGTATCCAATCTCCAGAGGCGACCTGAAAGTTCTCGTCGATGCTGAGCATCGCCATGCCGGCCACCGCCAGGATTGCGCCGAGCCAGGTGCCCATACCGGTCCTCTGGCCGATAACCAGCCCTAGCAGCGGCACGACGATCACGTACAGGCCGGTAATGAAGCCCGAATTGGTGACGCTGGTGAACAGCAGGCCGACCTGCTGCAGATTGATGCCCAGCGTCAGCGCCAGCCCCATGCAAACGCCACCGAGCAACAAGCCTCGTTGCAGGAAGGGCTCGTGCTTGGCTGCTCCCCGGCCCTGATAGATCAACAGCGGCAGCAGCACCAGTGCACCCAAGGCGAAGCGCAAGCCGGTGAACAGCAGCGGGCCGATGTTATCCATGCCGACGCGCTGTGCGACAAAAGCGCTTCCCCAGATCATGGCCGTAATAAGCATCAGGAAATCGGCGCGAAGGGCTTGGTTACGCATGTTCTGGCTCGTCAGGTAAAGCCTCGAACTCTGCCTCAAACCGATGCGCTTGGCCACTGCGTCAACGCCCTGTAAGCGCGGGTAACGATTAAATGTTCGGCGATGATCGAATTTCCGGTGGTGGCGCGATATCATCACACCGGTCAATCCCCGAGCAAATTCCGGGTTCATGCCGGCCCGGTGCCGACCTGCGCGCCGGTCCGGTGAAAGCGCCAATAACAAAACTATAGGTCTGCCATGGCTGCTTACGAAATCCTTATCGCCGACGATCACCCGCTGTTTCGTAGTGCCCTTCAGCAAGCGCTGACGCTTGGCTTGGGCGACGACGTGAGGTTGTCCGAAGCGGCCAGCATCGCTGACTTGGAAGCTCAGCTGACCCGTACCTCGGCGTGGGATCTGGTACTGCTGGATCTGAACATGCCGGGTGCTTATGGTTTTTCCGGACTGGTCTTGCTGCGTGGTCAGTATCCCCAACTGCCCGTGGTGATGATTTCTGCTCAGGAGGATGCGGCGGTTGTGGCGCGCTCCCGGGAGTTCGGCGCCAGCGGTTTCATCCCCAAGTCCAGCTCGCTGGAAGTCATTCAGCAGGCCGTGCGTGTCGTGCTCGATGGTGACGTGTGGTGGCCGAGCAATATCCAGGACGTCGCTTACGTAAGCCCCGAAGCCAAGGCGGCCAGTGAAGGGCTTGCCAGTCTCACGCCGCAACAGTTCCGGGTGCTGACGATGGTTTGCGACGGCTTGCTGAACAAGCAGATCGCCTACGAGCTGAACGTCTCCGAGGCGACCATCAAGGCCCACGTCACAGCAATCTTCCGCAAATTGGGCGTCCGCACGCGGACCCAGGCGGCGCTGCTGCTCCAGCAGATGGGCTCGATCCCCAGCAGCTGATAGCGGTCGCCGCGGCAGGATGGCCTGGCCGTCCGCTTGCACCGATCAGGCGATGGTGGGCAGCACGATCTCGTCGCTGCGACGGATCCCGGCGGTCAGTGCCCGGCATTGCTCGATGAATTCGCGCATCGCTGCGGTCTGATACTTCTGCGAATGCCAGATGAAATAAAACTGCCGGGTCAGGTCCAGTTCGGGGGTTTCCACCGCAACCAGGCTGCGTCGGCGGAACGCATCGCGCAATGCCAGGCGCGAAATGCAACCAATCCCCAGTCCTGATTCGACAGCTCGCTTGATGGCCTCGGTATGCTCCAGTTCGAGCCGGATATTGAGCTTGGCGGGATGATGACGCATGGCGTGATCGAACGTCAGGCGCGTCCCGGAGCCCTGCTCACGAAGTATCCAGGCTTCTCGCGAGAGCTCCTCCAGGCTCACCTGGCGACGTTGCGCCAATGCATGTTGCGGGGCGCAGAACACCACCAGTTCATCCTCGACCCAAGGCAGTACCTCGATATCGGGATGCTGGCAGTCGCCTTCGATCAGACCCAGATCAAGTTCGTGCTGCGCGATCTGCTGGACAATATGCGCGGTGTTCTGCACGTGCAGCTTCACCCGGCAGTCAGGATGGCGCTGCATGAAGCTCCCGATCAGCAGGGTGGCCAGGTAATTGCCGACGGTCAGCGTCGCGCCGACATCAAGGGAGCCGAAGCCGGTCTTGCCCGCGAGCAAATCTTCGATGGCCTTGGCCTGGTCGAGCAGGCTGACCGCTTGCGGTAGCAGTTGGCGGCCCAGCGCGTTCAACCATAGCCGTTTGCCGGCGCGGTCGAACAACAGACATCCCGATTGGCGCTCCAACTCGGCCAACGATGTACTGGTCGCCGATTGGGACAACGCCAGGCTCTGCGCGGCGCGAGACACGCTTTCCTGGCGAGCAACGGAGACGAACACTTCCAACTGACGCAGCGTAAAATGCATATCTATATAACCGATAAGCTATATCGTTAATATTCGTTTAGCGAATATTAACGAGGCCGGTAAACTGTCGCAAATGTCCAGCGCCCACCTGCGCGCGAGAAGGGGAATTTCTAGATGAGCAACCTGAACGTCGAGCGAGTCCTCAGTGTTCACCACTGGAATGACACGTTGTTCAGCTTCAAGACCACCCGTAATCCGGGGTTGCGCTTTGAAAACGGCCAGTTCGTGATGATCGGCCTCGAAGTCGAAGGCCGGCCGCTGATGCGCGCGTACAGTATCGCCAGCCCCAATTACGAAGAGCACCTGGAGTTCTTCAGCATCAAGGTGCCTGATGGCCCGTTGACCTCGCGTTTGCAGCATCTCAAGGAAGGCGACTCGCTGATGATCAGTCGCAAGCCGACCGGCACTCTGGTGCTGGGCGACCTCCTGCCGGGCAAGCATCTTTACCTGCTAAGTACCGGCACCGGTCTGGCGCCGTTCATGAGCGTGATTCAGGACCCTGAAACCTACGAGCGGTTCGAGAAGGTCGTGCTGGTCCATGGCGTGCGTTATGTCAACGAGGTGGCTTATCGGGAGTTCATCACCGGGCACCTTCCGCAGAATGAATTCTTCGGCGAGGCTTTGAAGGAAAAGCTGATTTACTACCCGACGGTCACCCGCGAACCTTTCGAAAACCAGGGCCGGCTGACCGACCTGATGCGTAGTGGCAAGCTGTTCAGCGATATCGGCCTACCGCCGATCAATCCAGAAGATGATCGCGCGATGATCTGCGGCAGTCCGAGCATGCTGGCCGAGACCAGCGAGGTGCTGGACAGTTTCGGTCTCAAGGCTTCGCCGCGTATGGGCGATCCCGGGCATTATCTGATCGAGCGCGCCTTCGTCGAGAAGTAACCGCTCGCGACAAACAAAGGCCGGCCGGCGCGATGCGCTTGCCGGCCTTTTTCGTTTAGAGATAGGCGGCGCAACATTTCTTGAATTTCTGGCCACTTCCGCATGGGCAGGGATCGTTACGGCCGGACTTCAGTGGCACGGTCGGATCGATGAAATACCATCGTCCGTCGTGCTGCACGAAGGCCGATCGCTCATGCTGGGCATGCTCGCCGTCCTGGTCGTGCCAGCGTGCGGTGAAGCTGACCCGTGCATGCTCGGGCTGGCCGCCGAGTAGCTCGCTGTCTTCGACCTCGAGGCCCAGCCACACGCTGCTGGCGCTCCACGCCTGCATGGCTTGCAGGTCAAGCGATGCTTGTTGGATGGGCAAGGTCGTGGCTTTGAGATAGTCGATCAGGCCAAGTACATAGGCACTGTAGCGGGACCGCATCAACTGTTCCGCGCTTGGTGCTGGTAGCCCCTGGTGGTAGCGCCCGCAGCATTCGCCCAGTGGATCGCCGCTGCCGCATGGGCAACTTGCCTCGTGTCGAGGGGCCTGTGAGGTCATAGGTTCACCACCAGAATTTGCCGAACATTTGCGGATTCGCCCAATACTTCGCATTAAGCCAATCCGGAACCTGCTTATAGGCAAGCAGGTCGTAGGTGAAGAGGGTCAAGGTCTGTCCATCACGCTCGAAGCGGGCGCTGATCTGCAGTGCCAGGGCGAAGAAGTCGGTGGCTTGCCAGTCGCATGCCGCCAGATCGACCAGCACCGCGATACGGTTGGCGTTGAGGTTGCGAATACCGCCGAGCAATTGCAGCCCTTCACGTTTCGGCATGTGCTCCAGGCAATCGGCGATAAGTGCCAGGTCATATCGACGGCCGGCCAGTTCTTCGGACAGCGGCCCGGTCGGTGCGCGTTCGACGTGGCAGGTTTCGTGGCTACGGCTGAACGCGTGCACGGCGGGCATATCGCTGGAGCCTACATGCAGCAGGCGCGCGGGAGCGTCGTGCTCGAGCAAGGCGGCCAGCGCTTGCTGTGGGGTTTGGGCGGAGCAGGATGCAGCCAAGCCGAGGTCCTCAAGGTAAAGGGTGCAGGTCGCATGGCAGCAACTTGCGCAGCAGTCGAGGTTAAAGACTAGCGCGGCGGCGCGTGCCGTCCTAGTCTCGTTACAACTGGAGTCGCTCATGCCGTCCGCATAGCGCTCTGGCCGATCCCAAACTAGGAGGTTCAACCAATGAGTAGCTTACGGACAGCAGTACCCGTGATTTTTATGACCACCGTCCTGGCTGGCTGTGCAGGGGTGCAGAAGCAGGATTGGCCCACCTGTGCGGCCGCAGGGGGCGTCACCGGTGCGGCGCTGGGCGCCATAGAGAGCAGTACCTATGCCGGATACGGGGCGTTGATCGGCGGTGGTATGGCCGCGGCGTATTGCTGGGCCAACGGTACGGAGCAGGAAACCGTCGCTGTGACGGAAACGGTCGAGCCGATGCCGACTGCCGAGCCCGAACCGGAGCCAATGGCCGAGCCTGTCCGTGTCGAGCTGGACGTCAAGTTTGACTTCGATCGCGCGGAAGTGAAGCAGGACAGCATGGCCGACATCAAGGACCTGGCGGACTTCATGAAGCAATACGGTCAGACCTCGACGGTCGTTGAAGGCCACACTGACTCGGTGGGGACCGACGCCTATAACCAGCGTCTGTCCGAGCGTCGTGCCAATGCCGTGCGTGATGTGCTGGTCAATCAGTTCGGTCTTGAGGCAAGCCGCGTCGACTCGGTTGGCTACGGTGAGTCCCGTCCGGTTGCGGATAACTCCACGGCTGAAGGCCGCGCCATCAACCGTCGTGTAGAGGCCGAGGTCGAAGCGCGTCCCTGATGGGATGCTGATAAAGAAAGCCGGGCCTTTAGCCCGGCTTTTTGTTGCACTGCCGATTCGCCAGGTCAGAACAACGGGCGAGCACTGGCCAGCGCCACGACCAACAGCCCGAGCAGCAGATTGATACCCACCAGTCGACGGATTTTCCCTAGAGCGGCGCCGCCTTCCGGCCAGTTTTGCGCGGCAATCGCGCGCTTGAGTTCAGGCAGCTGCAGCAGCTGGATACGCAGGAAAAGCGCCAGCATCACCAGAAAAATACCAGCCATGATGTGCACGTAGCGGGGCGCAGCCGCGAGCCCGTCAAAGCGCATGTGCCACATGCCGATACCGCTGATCGGCAAGACCAGCAGCGCAACCCAGACCCACTGGAAGAAGCGGCGAAACACTTCGGCCCACAATTTCAACCGCTCGGGTGCTTGTAGCTCGGAGACAGCGGCGGGGCGCAGCACCATCCAGGCGAAGAACATACCGCCGACCCAGATCACGGCGGCCAGTACATGGAGCGAATAGGGCAGAGCGAAAGCGGTCATGGGCAAATCTCCGGTGGCGATTGAGCGAACGCGCGCTATCATAGCCACCCACTCGAAATACTGAAAATATATACAGCTTCCGCGCCCATGCTCAGTACCGAACTCAAGTCCCAGATCCAGGGTGCCTACTCTCGATTTCTCGAAGCCAAAGGGCTCAAGCCCCGCTATGGCCAGCGCCTGATGATCGCCGAGGTAGCGAAGGTCCTGGGCGCCATCAAGACTGACGATGAAGGCCGCCGGGAGGGTGAGCCAGCGGTGGTCGCGGTCGAGGCGGGAACCGGTACCGGCAAGACGGTGGCCTACAGCCTGGCGGCGATTCCGACCGCCAAGGCGGCGGGCAAGCGCCTGGTGATCGCCACCGCCACCGTTGCGCTGCAGGAACAGATCGTACACAAGGACCTGCCCGATCTGATGCGCAACAGCGGTCTGAACTTTTCCTTTGCGCTGGCCAAGGGCCGTGGTCGCTACCTGTGTTTGTCCAAGCTCGATGTGCTGTTGCAAGAAGGCCAGGCGCAGAGCGCCACTGCTCAACTGTTCGAGGAAGAAGGCTTTCGCATCGACGTGGATGAGCGCAGCGAGAAGCTGTTCGGCAGCATGATCGAGAAGCTCGCCGGCAATCGCTGGGACGGCGATCGCGACAGTTGGCCCGAAGAGCTGGCCGACCCGGACTGGGCACGGCTGACCACCGATCACAGCCAGTGCACCGGTCGACATTGCCCCAACTTCCAGCAATGCGCGTTCTACAAGGCGCGGGAGGGCATGACCAAGGTCGATGTCATCGTCACCAACCACGACATGGTATTGGCTGACCTGGCGTTGGGCGGCGGCGCGGTGCTGCCGGATCCACGCGATACCCTCTACGTGTTCGACGAAGGCCATCATCTGCCGGACAAGGCCATCGGTCACTTCGCGCACTTCACACGCTTGCGCTCGACTGCCGATTGGCTGGCCCAGGTCGAAAAGAACCTGATCAAGTTGCTCGCCCAGCATCCGTTGCCGGGCGACCTTGGCCGGCTGATCGAGGCGGTGCCGGAAATTGCCCGCGATCTGCGCAGTCAGCAGCAGTTCATGTTCAGTGCCTGCGAGCAACTGGCCGACTTCAAGGCTGGTGAGGACATGGAAGGCCGAGAGCGGCCGCGTCACCGTTTCGTCGGCGGGGTAGTACCCGAACATCTGATTGAACTGGGCGTTGAGCTAAAAAAAGGCTTCGCCAAGCTGACCGATCTGTTCACGCGGTTGACCGAGCTGTTGAAAGAGGCAATGGACGGCGAGGCGGGTGTCGGTATCGCCAGCCATCAGGCCGAGGAGTGGTATCCGCTGTTCGGCAGCCTGCTGACCCGGGCGCAGGGCAATTGGGAGCTGTGGACAGCGTTCACTGTCGACGATCCGGAGGACAGTCCACCGATGGCGCGCTGGCTGACGTTGACCGAAGGCGGCGCGCTGTTCGATATCGAGGTCAATGCCAGCCCGATCCTGGCGGCCGAGACCTTGCGGCGCAATCTGTGGAACGTCTGCTACGGCGCGTTGGTTACCTCGGCGACGCTCACCGCGCTCAACAGCTTCGACCGTTATCGCATGCGTGCCGGCCTGCCGCGCTGCGCGGTCACCGCGGTCGTGCCCAGTCCGTTCCATCACGCCGATGCCGGTGTGTTGCGCGTGCCTGATCTGAAAGCCGATCCGCGAGATGCGGCGGGGCACACCGCAGCCATCGTGCGTGACCTGCCCGCGCTGGTCGAAGACTCGCGTGGCACGCTGGTGCTGTTTTCTTCACGCAAACAGATGCAGGACGTATTCGACGGCCTGGAGCGTGACTGGCGCCGCCGCGTGCTGATTCAGGGCAACCTGTCCAAACAGGAGACGCTGAACAAGCACAAGGCACGTGTGGATGACGGCGAAAAAAGTGTGCTGTTCGGCCTCGCCAGCTTCGCGGAGGGCGTCGATCTGCCGGGGGCGTACTGCGAGCATGTGGTGATCGCCAAGATACCCTTCGCGGTTCCGGACGATCCGGTCGAGGCAGCGCTGGCCGAGTGGATCGAGGCGCGGGGCGGCAATCCGTTCATGGAAATTGCCGTGCCCGATGCCTCATTGCGGCTGGTGCAAGCCTGTGGCCGGTTGCTGCGTACCGAGGAGGATCGCGGCACCATTACCTTGCTTGACCGGCGCGTGGTCACGCAGCGCTATGGCAAGGCAATTCTCAATGCATTGCCGCCGTTTCGACGTGAGGTCGGCTGACAGGCCGTCCGACCCGGCGCGGGCGGCATGTCTCGCCATTCAACGGGTTGATGCATTCGGCAAGGGCTGACAAGTCTGTTTCCATGGCTCGGTGCGGCTGAAACAATAGGCCGAGCCCATATTGACGGAGGTGGCGAGCGTGCAGATCCAAGGGTATTTCGATCTTCGTTTCGAAGCGGTCAAAGAGACATTCAGCGATCTGTTCGAACAGACCCAGCAACGCGGGGCTGCCGTTTGCGTCAAGGTTGGGGGCGAGACGGTGGTCGACCTCTGGGCGGGCGCGGCGGATAACGCCGGCGAGCAGCCGTGGCAAGACGATACTCTGGTCAATCTGTTTTCCTGCACCAAGACGTTCACCGCCGTCGCGGCGCTGCAGTTGGTGGCCGAGGGCAAGCTGCAGCTGGACGAACCCGTCGCTCGTGTATGGCCTGAGTTCGCCGTCAACGGCAAGCAGGCCATCACATTACGGCAGCTGCTGTGTCATCGGGCCGGTCTGCCTGCCATCCGCCAGCCGCTTGCGCCCGAGGCGTTATACGACTGGGATGCAATGACGGCAGCGTTGGCGGCCGAAAGCCCGTGGTGGACGCCTGGCGACGGTCAAGGTTATGCCGCGATTACCTACGGCTGGTTGCTTGGTGAGCTGATTCGCCGTGCCGATGGGCGCGAGCCGGGCGAAGCGATCATGGCGCGTACCGCGCAGCCCCTGGACCTGGACTTTCATATTGGGCTGGCCGATGCCGAGTTTGATCGTGTCGGTTACCTGACCCGACAGAAGAACAACTTCGGCGATGCAGCCGCCCAGCGGGTATTCAAGGCATTGACCAGCGATCCACAGTCGCTGACGGCGCTGGCGTTCACCAACCCACCATCGATCATGAACAGTGCCAACAAGCCCGAGTGGCGCCGCATGGCGCAGCCGGCTGCCAATGGCCATGGGAACGCACGCGCCCTGGCTGGATTCTATGAGGGGCTGCTACGCGGCAAGCTGCTCGAAGACGAGTTGTTGAGCGAAATGACCCGTGAGCACTCCATCGGCGAAGACCGTACGTTGCTCAGTCGCACCCGGTTTGCGCTTGGCTGCTGGCTGGATCAGCCAGACGTGGAAAACGCCACCTTTTCGATGGGCCCGGGTGCTTTCGGACATCCTGGCGCGGGGGGCTGTATCGGTTTTGCCGATCCGCATTATGATGTCGCCTTCGGATACGTCACCAATACGCTCGGACCTTATGTGCTTATGGACCCTCGCGCGCAAGCGCTGGCGAGGAGTGTCAAAGCCTGCTTGAACTGAACCGCTCGTCTGTTCTTGCCTGGCGGGCTTTTCAGAACAAGGACCTGCGTCCACAATTTGAGACAAATCCTTGCTTAAGCTATGCGCTGACTTCGCGCGGCTTGTATTCGCAAAAATCACCTACGGAATCGTGTCTCATGAACTGGCTGAAAAGCGCCTCCCTTCTTCTTTGCATTGTCATGGTTGGTTGCAGTTCCAAGGGCGAAAAGCCTGTGGAAGTCGCCGTAGTTCCTGAGCCGGTACTGGACAGGGCCTGGCTGGATGATTACGAGCCACGGTTGCGTGATGCGTTGAAAGACAGCCATTTCGAAGTCGAGCGTCGCGAGGGCATGCTGGTCGTTACGGCACCGGTCGATTCCTCCTTCAACCCCGACCGTCCTGGCATGCTGTTGCCTGTCACGCTCGGTCCCATCAGCCGCGTGGCGAAGCTGGTGGAAGGTGACGCTAAGACCGCCGTCGTGGTGCTGGGGCACGCTGATAGCACGGGGTCGGCTGATATCAATCGCGACATCAGCCGCCAGCGCGCCAGCGCCGTTGCGGCGATCTTCCGGCTCAGTGGTCTGAAGCATGACCGCCTGCGCATTCGTGGCTTGGGTTCGGACATGCCCCGTGCCTCGAACGAAAACGAACAGGGACGTGCGCAGAACCGTCGAGTGGAAATGATGCTGGCCCCACAGACCACTTTGTTGGCTTTGATCGCCCAGTACAGCGAGGCGCCCAAGGCGCCGACCCAGGTGGCCACGGTAGACGTCACCAAGAGTAAATAAAGGCTCGCCGAGCGCATCTTGCCTGGTGCGTGTTGCGCTGAGTCAAGTGAGCCCTGAGCTCGAACAGTTAAGCTCCGGCTTCGACTCTTTCCAGGAATCGCTGTGATGACCCAGACCCTGGCCGATATGCGCCGCGACTACACCCGCGAAGGCCTCAGTGAAGCCAATGCGCCAGACGAACCCTTCGCGCTTTTTCGGCAATGGTTCGACGACGCCGTGAAGACCGAGCAGCTACCCGTCGAGCCCAACGCCATGACGCTGGCGACGGTCGATTCCGATGGACGTCCCCATTGCCGTGTGCTGTTGCTCAAGGCGCTGGATGAACGCGGCTTCACCTTCTTCACCAACTACGACAGCGCCAAGGCCGAGCAACTGGCTGCCCGTCCGTTTGCGGCGATGACGTTCTTCTGGCCGAGTCTGGAGCGTCAGGTGCGGATCGAAGGGCGGGTCGAGAAGGTCAGTGCCGAAGAATCGGATGCCTATTACCAGGTGCGGCCGCTGGGTAGTCGTTTGGGGGCTTGGGCTTCACCCCAGAGCCGAGTGATCCGCGACCGGGCGGAACTGGAGCGGCTCCTTGCCGAAACCGAGCAGCGTTTTCTCGATCAGGCACCGCATTGCCCACCGCATTGGGGGGGGTACCGACTGCTCCCTGAACGCATGGAGTTCTGGCAGGGGCGACCAAGCCGCCTGCATGATCGGCTGAACTACAGCCTGGTTGCCAGCACCTGGCAGCGAGAGCGCCTCGCACCCTGAGTTAAGGCAGCGCCGCCATGGCGCTGTATTCGGCTGGCTCACTCCACATCAGTTGGCGTGGTAGCGCTCCAGTTCGCGCTCCAGCCAAGGTTGCAGATCTTTGCGCTTGACCCGAGCTTGCTTCGCGGCTGCCAAGCGCTGCAGCACCCACTCGCGCTTTTGCGGATCGCTTCCCGCGAGCGATAGCGCCAGATCCCGATCCGCCCAGCGCCGGAAACGAACGAACAGCCAGGCGTGGAACACCAGCCCGGCTAGCGTGACCACTGTGATGATGAAGTAATCCATGGATATGCTCGTGAAACGGGCCCGGGTAAGGGGTTATGCATGCGAGACGGGATCGCCTCGGGTAAAGTGGGGTCCTAATGGCAAGCATGCTGAGTCAGGACGACGCCTTTGCCAAGCGTCATTTCGCCACGGCGTCTGCTAAATGCGGTTGGGATGAATATCGTTCCCTGGAGAAGACATCTATGCGTAACTCCATTTTCATTGCGTCTTTTACGGCGATTGCGCTCGCCATCGGTGGTTGCACGTCGAGTCTCACCGGAGATTCCTATTCCCGGGACGAGGCACGTACGGTCCAGACTGTGCGATATGGAACCATCGAATCCTTGCGCCCGGTGAAGCTCGAGGGCACGAAGACGCCGATCGGTAGCGGCGCGGGTGCTGTGGTCGGCGGTATCGCCGGTAGCGGAGTCGGGGGCGGTCGCGGTAGCGCGGTCGCAGCCGTGATCGGCGCGGTGGCGGGCGGCATGCTCGGCGCGGCGGCAGAAGAGGGCATCACTCGCGCGCAAGGCGTCGAGATAACGGTACGCGAGGACGACGGCAACATGCGGGCCTATGTTCAGGAAGTCGAGCCGAATCAGGTGTTCCGTGTGGGCCAGCGTGTGCGCATCATGACGGTCAATGGCACCAGTCGTATCGCACCCTGATGCCGTCCGGTCGGACGACCGGTGAGCGCTGCCCACAGCTGCCGCTGATGGCAATGAGCGTGTTTGTCGGCGGGCGATCCTTGCCTGCCGCATATTGAAAAGGGCGTGGCCCGAATGCCGTGTTACGGTCGTTCGGCCGCGCTTTTCGTTTTTCGAAATACATCAATTCATGACGTTGCTGTGATGGGTATGGATAATCGGCGCACACCGCAGGCGCGGGGCTTGGGTCCGGCTGACCGTAAGGAATAACTGCCGCGTGCGCGCGCGGCTCAAGGGGTTTTTTCATGGCGCTTGCGCTGATCATCGCTTTGCCATTTCTTGGCATCTGCCTGCCGCTGTTGCTCGAGCGTTTCGGCCGGTCCGCCTGCGCGTTCGGTGCTGGGATGGCACCGTTATTGGCATTGGTACTGCTGTTGTCCGAGCGCGCCGCAGTGTTCGGTGGTGAGACGCAGATCGTGACGGTGCCCTGGCTTCCCGAGCTGGGCTTGAACCTCAGTCTCAGGCTGGACGGTCTGGGGTTCCTGTTTGCCTTGTTGATCCTGGGCATCGGCCTGTTGGTGATCCTCTACGCGCGCTACTACCTGTCGAAAAGCGAGCCGATGGGCCGCTTCTTCAGCTTCTTTCTGCTGTTCATGGGCGCCATGCTGGGTGTCGTGCTGGCCGAGAACCTGCTGCTGATGCTGATGTTCTGGGAGCTGACCAGCCTCTCGTCGTTCCTCTTGATCGGCTTCTGGCATCATCGCTCCGACGCCCGTCAAGGCGCCCGAATGGCGCTGACCGTGACAGGCGGGGGAGGGCTCGCCTTGCTTGCCGGCATCCTTCTGGTCGGCCAAATCGTGGGCAGTTTCGAACTGAGCACCGTTCTCGCCTCTGGCGACCTGATACGCGCCAATGCGCTGTATCCGCTGACGCTGATCCTGATCCTGCTGGGCGTTTTCACCAAGTCGGCGCAGTTTCCCTTCCACTTCTGGCTGCCCCAGGCCATGGCAGCGCCGACTCCGGTATCGGCTTTCCTGCATTCGGCGACCATGGTCAAGGCCGGCGTATTCCTTCTGGCACGCTTGTATCCCGCGCTGTCCGATTCGGAGTGGTGGTTCTACATGGTCAGCCTGACGGGGCTGGCAACCTTGCTGATCGGAGCTGTGCTGGCACTCTTTCAGCACGATCTCAAGGGTCTGCTGGCCTACTCGACCATCAGCCACCTCGGCCTGATTACGCTGCTGTTCGGGCTTGATTCACGCCTGGGACCGGTCGCGGCGATCTTCCACATCATCAACCATGCGACGTTCAAGGCGTCGTTGTTCATGGCTGCGGGGATCATCGATCACGAGACCGGAACGCGTGATATGCGGCGCATCAACGGCATGTTGAAGTACATGCCGCACACGGCGGCACTGGCGATGGTGGCCTCGTTGGCAATGGCCGGGGTGCCGCTGCTCAACGGCTTCCTGAGCAAGGAAATGTTCTTCGCCGAGACCCTGGATCAGCACCTGCTGGGCAGCTTCTACTGGACGATCCCGGCGCTAGCCACCCTGGCCAGTGCCTTCTCGGTCGCCTACTCGCTGCGCTTCGTGCATGACGTCTTTTTCAATGGCGAGCCCATCGACCTGCCCAAGTATCCGCCGCACGAGCCGGCCCGCTACATGAAGATCCCGGTGGAGATACTGGTGCTGCTCTGCCTGCTGGTCGGCATGTTGCCGGCCTACACCGTGGCGCCGTTGCTGGCTGCGGCGGTGGCCGGCAGCCTGGGCGGCGATGTACCCGAGTACAGCCTGGCGATCTGGCACGGCGTCAATCTGCCGTTGACGATGAGTTTCGTGGCCCTCGGCGGCGGTCTGCTGATCTATCTGATGCGCAAGTGGGCGTTTCGCTGGTACGACGGACTGCCGCGCGTAGACTCGCTGCAGGTGTACGCCCGGGTGATCAACGATATTGCCGCCACGGCGCGCTGGCTGACCGAGCGAATGGAGAGCGGCTCGTTGCAGCGTTATCTGGCGCTCGTACTGCTCAGTTCGTTGCTGGTGGTGATCTATGCGTTGACGCCGCTGCGCTCCCTGAGAGGTTCGGTGGCGATGACGCCGCTGGACGGCTTGACCGTGCTCGGGCTGGTATTGCTGGCACTGGCTTCGGTCATGACCGTGCTGTTCCATCGCCGCCGGCTCACGGCGTTGATGGTGCTCAGCGTGGTTGGCCTGCTGGTCTCCTTGGTGTTCGCTCGCTATTCCGCACCGGACCTGGCGTTGACTCAGATCTCGGTCGAGGTGGTGACCATCATCTTGCTGATCCTGGCGCTGTTCTTCATGCCCGACCGAACGCCGGTCGAGTCGAGCAGTCTGCGCAGCTTTCGCGACCTGATCCTGTCCGGCATGTTCGGCACCATGGTCGCGTTGCTCGCCTACGCGGTCCTGACGCGCCCGTACGACAGCATTGCCAGCTTCTTCCTGGAGAACAGCCTGTCGGGTGGCGGCGGCAGCAATGTGGTGAACGTCATCCTGGTGGACTTCCGCGGATTCGATACGCTCGGTGAAATTTCGGTGCTCGCTATTGCCGCGGTGGGCATCTACGGGCTGCTCAAGGGCCTGCGGCTGCCGCATCCGGTTCGCGACTATGGTGGGCGTCTATGGTCTACCGACCGCCACCCGATGGTGCTCGACACCTTGTCGCGGGTGCTGTTGCCGATGGCCTTGTTGGTGTCCGTCTTTATCTTCCTGCGTGGGCACAACCTGCCGGGTGGCGGCTTCATCGCAGGGCTGATCACCGCCGTTGCGTTGATTCTTCAATACATTTCTCATGGCGTGGTTTGGGCCCAGCAACGGCAACCGTTCAGTTATCACAGCGTGGCGGGGCTCGGCGTGCTGATCGCTGGACTGACCGGGCTAGGCAGCTGGCTGTTCGGCCGGCCATTCCTGACGTCTGCATTCGGCCATTTCCATCTTCCATTGATTGGGGAATTCGAGCTGGCCACCGCGATGATCTTCGATCTGGGCGTTTACCTGACCGTCGTCGGGGCGACGTTGCTGATCCTTTCCAACCTGGCGCATGTCAGCCAGGACGAGTCGTGCAAGGAGGTGCTTTGATGGAGGCGGTGTTCGCGATAACGCTCGGAATACTGATGGCCAGCGGTGTCTACTTGCTTCTTCGCGCCCGGTTGTTTCCGGTAGTCATGGGGCTGACCTTGATCTCCTACGCGGTCAATCTGTTCATTTTCGCCATGGGTCGCCTGACCACCGGGATACCCGCCATCCTCGGCCAGAGCGCCGAGTACAGTGATCCGCTGCCCCAAGCGCTGGTGTTGACAGCTATCGTGATCGGCTTCGCCATGACTGCCTTCGTGGTGGTGCTCTCGTTGCGCGGTCTGGGCGAATTGCGCACCGACCATGTGGACGGTCGGGAGCCGCGCGAATGAGTCATGCGTTGATTCTTCCGCTGCTGCTGCCGCTGTTCATGGGGTGCGTCCTGCTGCTGGCGCACCGGCAAGCGATGCGGGTCAAGCGCGGTTTATCGTTGGTTGCAACCTGGTTGCTGGTTCCGCTGACGTTTTTGCTGCTGATGCAGGCAGATTCCGGTGCGCTGTCGGTGTATCGGCTGGGCGACTGGCAACCACCGTTCGGCATCATGCTGATGCTCGATCGGCTCAGTGCCCTGATGCTGGTCGTAACCGCGCTGCTTGCCAGCTTTGCGGTGGTCTATGCGGCGCGCGGCGATGATGAGCGCGGTCCGAATTTTCACGCCTTGTTTCAGTTCCAGCTGGCAGGTATCAACGGTGCCTTTTTGACTGGCGACCTGTTCAACCTCTTCGTGTTCTTCGAAATCCTCCTGATCGCCTCGTACGCGTTGTTGCTCCATGGGCACGGTGCCAAGCGCGTCCGCGCGGGCGTTCACTATGTGGTGCTGAATCTGCTGGGCTCGTCGTTGTTCCTGATCGGCGTCAGCATGCTGTACGGCCTGACCGGGACCCTGAACATGGCCGACCTGGCGGTGCGGGTCAGTGCGGCGGACCCGGCCGATGCGCCATTGTTGGCGGCGGCGGGCTTTCTTCTGTTGGTGGTCTTCGCGTTGAAGGCAGCCATTCTGCCGCTGTATTTCTGGCTACCGCGCGCTTACGCCTCGGCGACGGCGCCCGTTGCGGCGCTGTTTGCGATTATGACCAAGATCGGCCTGTACGCGATCATCCGGGTGTTCGTTCTCGTATTTGGCAGCCAAGCCGGCGTGCTCAGCAACATGGCGCTCGACTGGTTGTGGCCGTTGGCGATGCTCACGCTGGCCGGCGGTGTGTTAGGGGCGCTGGCGGCGCGCAACCTGCAGATCTTGCTGTCTTACCTGGTGGTGGTTTCGGTTGGCACCCTGCTGGCAGGGGTCGCGCTGGGGACCGAGGCGGGCCTGGCCGCGGCGCTTTATTATCTGCTGCACAGCACCCTGGTCTCCGGTGGGCTGTTTCTCCTGGCGGATGTCATTGCACGGCAGCGTGGCGATACGGCCAGCGAGCTCATTTCAGCGCCGGCATTGAAGCAGCCGTTGCTGCTCGGGGCGCTGTTTTTCGCCGGCGCGATTTCCATCGCCGGGCTGCCACCGTTCTCCGGCTTTCTGGGCAAGGTGATGCTGTTGCGAGCGGTGCCTCCAAACATCGACGCGGCGGTGTTCTGGCCCGTGCTGCTCGTCAGTGGCCTGGGGATGCTGATCGCCTTGGGGCGCGCCGGTAGCATGATTTTCTGGCGTCCGAGCGAGGCCGTCAGCGTTGGCCGTGCCGCTGATAGTGTCCGCCTGATAGCTGCATTCGGATTGCTGCTCGGCAGTGTGGTGCTGGTTGTCGCCGCACAACCGATTCAGGCGTATGTACAAGCTTCTGCCGCGCAGCTGTTCGATCTCGAACCGTACTTGCAGATCGTGCGAGGGCCCAGCCTATGATCTCCCGAGTGTTACCCAATCCGGGCCTGACTCTGCTGTTGGCGCTGCTCTGGCTGATGCTCAACAACACACTGAGTGTTGGCCATGTTCTGCTTGGTTTGGTGCTTGGCTGGGCGATTCCATTGCTGGTGCAAGGGTTCCTGATCGACCTGCCGAAGGTCCGCCGCCCGCTGAAGCTCTGCCTGTTCAGCCTGAAGGTGTTCTATGACATCGGTGTCGCCAATCTTCACGTGGCCAAGCTGGTGCTCGGGCCGACCGGTCGTCTGCAGCCCGCGTTCGTAGAGGTGCCGATGGACATCGAGCACCCCTTCGTTCTTGCCGTGCTGACCAGCATCATCTCGCTCACGCCTGGTACGGTCTCGGCTTCGTTGCGCCCGGATCATCGGATGCTGTTGATACACGCGCTCGATGCGCCCGACGCCGACGCGCTGGTGGCCGAAGTGAAGAATCGCTACGAAAAGCCCCTGCTGGAGATGTTCGAATGCTCACGTACGTGATCCCGCTGTGCATGGCGCTTGTCGGGTTAGGCGCGGTCCTCAACGTGGTTCGCCTGGTCCGCGGGCCGGACATGCCCGACCGCGTGTTGGCGCTGGACACGCTGTATATCAACGCGCTGGCGCTGATCGTGCTGTTCGGGATCTGGCTGGTGTCCGATCTGTTCTTCGAGGCGGCGTTGCTCATCGCCGTGATGGGGTTCGTCGGTACCGTGGCGGTGGGCAAGCACCTGCTGCACGGCGAAATCATCGACTGAGGGCTGAAGATGTCATTCTGGATCGAATTGCTGGTCTGCGCCTTTCTCGTCGTCGGCAGTCTATTTGCCCTGGTCGGGGCGATCGGCCTGTACCGTCTGCCTGACTTTTTTACCCGGCTCCACGGGCCGACGAAGGCCAGCACCATGGGGGTGGGCGGCATCGTGGTGGGCTCGATGATCTTTTTCAGCAGTCAGGGCGACGGGCTCAGCTTGCATGAAGTGCTGATCACCCTGTTCCTGTTTCTGACCGCTCCGGTCAGCGCCCACGTCCTGGCCAAGGCCGCCATGCAACAGCGGCTGCCGTATACCGAGCGGACCCGCGGCAAGCCCTGGGACTGACCGCTCGCTCAGATCACGAAGCTGCTTGGCGAGGGCTGGTGTTCGTTTTCCTGCGAAAGCTGCTTGATCATCGCCTGCTGCAATCGCATGCACAGCTGAGGGTCGGACAGCGGCTGATTGTCTGCGTTGGTGACGAAGAACACGTCCTCGACGCGCTCCCCCAGCGTCGCGATCTTGGCGTTCTGCACGGAAAGATCGAAATCCAGGAATAGCTGACCGATGCGCGCCAGGAGCCCAGGGCGGTCGGGCGCCACCACCTCGATGATCGTTTGCGGGCGCTGCATGTCGTTGTGGATGGTGACCTGCGGCGGAAAGGCGAAGTGCTTGAGCTGCCGGGGCACGCGCTTCTGAATGATCGTCAGGTAGTCTTCCGGATTGCGCAGGGCATCGATCAGCCCCTGGCGAATTTCCTCGGTACGCTCGGGATCATTGCCGATCGGCGTGCCATCGGCGTCCAGGACGATGTAGGTATCCAGCGTGAACTGGCTGCTGGAAGTGATGATGCGGGCGTCGTGGATGTTCAGGTTGAGCTGGTCCATCGCGGCGACCGTGACCGCGAAAAAGTCATGCTGATCCGGCGCATAGATGAAGATCTGCGTGCCACCTTCGAACTCACGTTGCGTGGTTTCCTTGATCAGGACCAGCGGGCCGCCATCGCTCGGATGCTCGATGATGGCCTCGGTGTGCCAGGCGACGTCCGTTGAGCTGTGACGCATGAAGTAGTCGTCGCCCAGTTGCGCCCAGAGCTGCTCCGCGTCGTCCGGATCGGTACCGTTGCGCACCAGATTATCGAGTGCGGCGCGCTGGGTTTGGCGTATCTGCTCTTCGCGATCCAGCGGGTTTTCCAGGCCACGCCGCAGTGCTCGCTTGGTCTCGGTGTAGAGTTGGCGTAGCAGGCTGGCCCGCCAGGAATTCCAGAGCGTGGGGTTGGTCGCATTGATGTCAGCGACGGTCAATACGTACAGATAATCCAGATGGGTCTCGTCGCCAACCTGTTGGGCGAAGTCGTTGATTACCTGCGGGTCGGACAGATCCTTGCGTTGCGCGGTGGTCGACATCACCAGATGATTTTCCACCAGCCAGACCACCAGCCGCGTATCCCAGGCCGGAAGCTTGTGGCGCGCGCAGAATGCCTGCGCATCCACCGCGCCCAATTCGGAATGATCGCCGCCGCGCCCTTTGGCGATGTCGTGATACAGCCCGGCAATATAGATCAGTTCCGGTTTTGGCAGCCGTTCCACTAGCTTGCTGGCCAACGGGTATTTCTCGGCCACGCCAGGCTTGCTTAACTTGCGCAGGTACTTGATGACGTTCAGCGTGTGAGCGTCGACCGTATAGATATGGAACAGGTCGTGCTGCATCTGTCCAACGATATGGCCGAATTCCGGCAGGTAGCGACCCAGGATGCCATAGCGATTCATGCGCCGAAGGTTGCGATGAATGCCTTCCTTGCACTTGAACAGCTCGATGAACAGGCTGGTGTTGCGAATATCTCCGCGAAAGTCGTCATCGATCAGATGGCGATGATCGCGCAGGAGGCGAATGGTCTCGGCACGAACGCCCTTGATCTCCGGGTGCTGCGCCAGCAACACGAAAATCTCCAGGATGGCGAAGGGCCTGCGCTTGAACACTGCGTCATTGGCGACCTCCAGATAACCATCGCGTACCAGGAAACGACTGTTGAGCGGCTCGGCCGTGCCGCTGTCGCCTTCCCACAGGATGACCTCTGCGAAGTGCTGGCCTACCAGGTCACTGAGCTCGGAGATGCTCATGACGACGCGGTAGTACTTCTGCATGAAGCGCTCGATCGCTAGCTTGGCGTCGCTGTCCTCGTACCCGAGCAGGGCGGCCAGGCTGCGCTGGTGGTCGAACAGCAGGCGATCTTCGGCGCGCCCCGCGAGCATATGCAGACCGTAGCGCACACGCCAGATGAACTCCTGGCTGGACACCAGCAGCGAATATTCGCCCTCGGTCAGAAAGCCCTGATCGACGATTGCGCTGAGATTCAGGCTGCCGAACTGACGCCGCGCTATCCAGAGAATCGTCTGGATATCCCGCAGCCCGCCCGGAGAGCTTTTGACGTTCGGCTCGAGGTTGTACTCGGTATTGTTGTATTTGGAGTGGCGTGCAGCTTGCTCGTTACGCTTGGCGAGAAAGAATTCCTTGCTCGGCCACATTTCCGATGGGCTGGTGACCTTCAGCATCTTCTGCCGCAGATGCTCCGGGCCAGCGATCGTGCGGCTTTCCATCAGGTTGGTGATGACGGTCAGGTCGGCGCGCGCTTCTTCGGCGCATTCCTGGACCGAGCGTACGCTCTGACCGACTTCGAGGCCGATATCCCACAGCAGGGTCAGAAAGCCTTCGATCGAGCTGCGGAATTTCTCGTGATCGCTGTCATCGAGCAGAATCAGCAGGTCGATATCCGAGTAGGGATGCAGCTCGCCGCGACCATAGCCGCCGACGGCGACCAGTGCGATTTCGGCACCGCCGTCCCAGTCGAAGCGTCCCCACGCCGCCCGCAAGATCTGGTCGGTGAACCAGGCGCGATCCTCGATCAGGCGGCGGATGTCACGACCGGCCACGAAGCGCGCGTCGAGCACTTCCCGGGCCTTGCGTATGACTTTCTTGAAGGCGGCGATGGGGCTGGCCTTGAGCGCCAGCTCAGCTTGGAACTGGCTGCCGTCGAACAATTCGGGATCAACCTGAGGCATGCCGTCCTCCGTCAGAGCATCGTTAGGTTACGCGGCGATCATGGCGATGTGCGTGCAATCGTGTCGTCGCTGCGCAGGGTGAAGATCTCATAGCCGTCGGCGGTCACCAGGATAGTGTGCTCCCACTGTGCCGAGAGCTTGCGGTCCTTGGTGATGGCGGTCCAGCCATCGCCGAGCAGGCGCGTCTCGGAACGGCCCTGGTTGATCATCGGCTCGATGGTGAAGGTCATGCCTTCCTTCAATTCGAGGCCGGTGCCGGCGCGTCCGTAGTGAAGCACTTGGGGTTCTTCGTGAAAGACCTTGCCGATACCGTGACCGCAGTACTCACGAACCACCGAGAAACCATTCTTTTCAGCGTGCTTCTGGATCACTTCGCCGATATCGCCAAGGCGGGCACCGGGGCGAACGATCTCGATGCCTTTATACAGGCACTCCTGGGTGACCTTGCACAGCCGCTCGGCCCATTCCGGTGCCTTGCCTACCAGGAACATCTTGCTGGTGTCGCCGTGGTAGTCATCCTTGATGACCGTGATATCGATATTGAGGATATCCCCGTCCTTCAAGGGCTTGTCGTTAGGAATGCCGTGACACACCACATGGTTGATCGAGGTGCAGATCGACTTCGGGAAGCCCTTGTAGTTGAGCGGGGCGGGTATGGCCTGCTGGACGTTGACGATGTGGTCATGGCAGAGGCGGTCGAGCTCGTCGGTCGTGACGCCCGGCTTGACGTGCTCGCCGATCATTTCGAGCACCTCGGCGGCGAGGCGACCGGCGATGCGCATTTTCTCGATGTCTTCAGGTGTCTTGATGGAAACGGTCATGCAATCCTCTTGGCGCCAAGAGGCGCGGGCGGAACGAAAGGACAGATGATAAACCAAACAACGGGGCGCCTGCAGGCGCCGACCAAGGTATGCGGATCGCTGGGAGCGACCGGTGGGCTGCGGGAAACTGAATGACGCGCTAGCCTGGAGCAGGCCTTTGTGCTATAAAACGCGCCGCTCTGCGGGACTACCCGCCGAGCCTGACCCCACACACGTGTCGACACGGTATCCTGGGTGCTCGAAAGAGTTGGATATCGGGACGCGTGGAGGCCTAACCCGACTTATCCTGAGGAAGTCCCATGTCCCAAGTTACCATGCGCGATATGCTGAAGGCCGGTGTGCACTTCGGCCACCAGACCCGTTACTGGAACCCGAAGATGAACAAGTACATCTTTGGCGCGCGTAACAAGATTCATATCATCAACCTCGAAAAAACCCTGCCGATGTTCAACGACGCACTGCGTTTCGTTGAGAAGCTGGCAGCGGGCAAGAACAAGATTCTGTTCGTTGGCACCAAGCGTTCCGCTGGCAAGATCGTCCGCGAAGAAGCGGCTCGTTGCGGTTCTCCGTACGTCGACCATCGCTGGTTGGGCGGCATGCTGACCAACTACAAGACCATTCGCGCCTCGATCAAGCGCCTGCGTGATCTGGAAGCCCAGTCCCAG
This sequence comes from Stutzerimonas stutzeri, assembly GCF_019090095.1. NCBI lineage: Bacteria > Pseudomonadati > Pseudomonadota > Gammaproteobacteria > Pseudomonadales > Pseudomonadaceae > Stutzerimonas > Stutzerimonas stutzeri. Next base: position 1,637,121 of record NZ_JAGQFP010000002.1, read on the forward strand.
GACGGCACCTTCGAGAAGCTGACCAAGAAAGAAGCCCTGATGCGTACCCGTGACCTCGAGAAGCTCGAGCGCAGCCTGGGTGGTATCAAGGATATGGGCGGCCTGCCCGATGCCATGTTCGTAATCGACGTGGATCACGAGCGCATCGCGATCTCCGAAGCCAACAAGCTGGGCATCCCGGTCATCGGCGTGGTCGATACCAACAGCAGCCCGGAAGGTGTGGACTACATCATCCCCGGTAACGATGATGCCATCCGTGCCGTGCAACTCTATCTGAGCTCCATGGCTGATGCCGTGGTTCGCGGTCGTCAGAACACCGCTGGTGGGAATGACGAGTTCGTCGAAGAAGCAGCTCCTGAGGCGGCCCAAGGCTGAGCGCAGAAGTTGCCTAGCTGATACCCGTTGAACAAGAAGGGGGCTATGCCCCCTTTTTGCCACTTCCGAATTGATCGTCCGAATGCTGGGCGATGATCGAAAATCGAATCGAGAGGATTTGCGAACATGGCAGAGATTACTGCAGCCCTGGTTAAAGAACTGCGCGAGCGTACTGGCCAAGGCATGATGGATTGCAAAAAGGCGCTGACCGCCGCCGGTGGTGATATCGAAAAAGCCATTGATGACATGCGCGCCGCTGGTGCGATCAAAGCGGCGAAGAAGGCCGGCAACATTGCCGCCGAAGGCTCGATCGCCGTCAAGGTCGCCGATGACAACAAGCGTGCCGTGATTATCGAAGTCAACTCGCAGACCGACTTCCTGGCCCTGCAGGACGACTTCAAGAATTTCGTCAGCAGCAGCGTCGAGAAGGCCTTCGCCGAGAAGATGACCGATGCCGCTCCGTTGATCGCGGCGCAGGAAAGCGATCGTGAAGCGCTGGTGGCCAAGTGTGGCGAGAACGTCAATATCCGTCGCCTGACCGCTGTCGAGGGTGATCTGATCGGTGCCTACCTGCATGGTCATCGCATCGGTGTCCTGGTTGCGCTGAAGGGTGGTAACGTCGAACTGGCCAAGGAAATCGCCATGCACGTCGCCGCCAGCAACCCTCAGTTCCTGGATCCGTCGCAGGTTTCCGAAGAAGCCGTTGCCAAGGAAAAAGAGATTTTCCTGGCGCTGAACGAAGACAAGATCAAAGGCAAGCCTGCCGAGATCGTCGAGAAGATGGTCGCCGGTCGTATCAACAAGTTCCTGGCTGAAGCCAGCCTGGTTGAACAGCCGTTCGTCAAGGATCCGGAGATCAAGGTCGGCGATCTGGCGAAGAAGGCTGGTGCAGAAATCGTTTCCTTCGTTCGTTACGAAGTAGGCGAAGGTATCGAGCGCGCCGAGGTTGACTTCGCGGCCGAAGTAGCCGCCCAGGTCGCAGCTACCAAGCAGTAATACGCTTCCGCTGTCCTCGAAGAGGCTGCCCGCTCACGCGCGCGGCCTCTTTGTCGGATTGGTGGGCGGAAAAGTTTTTTCGCCACGCTTATAGTCGCTGCTTGGCACCAATTCGTGACTGCGCTGTCATAGCGCAGATTATTTTCTGGCCATAGCGCCAGTTTGGCCACAAATGCCGCAGGAGAAACAACGCCAATGGCTCAGCAGATGAGTGCACGCAATCCTCGCTATAAACGCATCCTGCTTAAATTAAGCGGCGAAGCCTTGATGGGGTCGGAAGACTTCGGCATCGATCCCAAGGTGCTCGATCGCATGGCCCTGGAAGTCGGGCAGCTGGTAGGGATCGGCGTCGAGGTTGGTCTGGTCATCGGCGGTGGCAACCTGTTCCGCGGCGCAGCGCTTTCCGCTGCCGGCATGGATCGCGTCACGGGCGATCATATGGGCATGTTGGCCACGGTAATGAATGCGTTGGCCATGCGTGACGCCCTTGAGCGGTCGAATATTCCCGCATTGGTCATGTCGGCTATTTCCATGGTTGGCGTGACCGACCATTACGATCGTCGCAAGGCGATGCGCCATCTCAAGAGTGGAGAGGTCGTGATCTTCTCGGCGGGTACCGGCAACCCGTTCTTCACCACCGACTCGGCTGCATGCCTGCGTGCTATCGAGATTCATGCCGACGTCGTGCTCAAGGCCACCAAGGTCGATGGCGTGTATACGGCTGATCCTTTCAAGGATCCGAATGCCGAGAAGTTCGAACAGCTGACCTATGATGACGTGCTGGATCGCAAGCTGGGCGTCATGGACCTGACGGCCATCTGCCTGTGCCGCGACCACAACATGCCGCTGCGGGTGTTCAATATGAACAAGCCCGGCGCCCTGCTCAATATCGTGCTCGGCGGCGCTGAAGGAACCCTGATCGAGGAACAGACCCAATGATCAACGAGATTAAGCAAGACGCCCAGGAGCGCATGAAGAAAACCCTGGAATCCCTGGGACATGCCTTCGCCAAGATCCGTACGGGCCGTGCCCATCCGAGCATTCTCGACGGCGTCATGGTGTCTTACTACGGCAGCGATACGCCGCTGCGTCAGATTGCCAACGTGGTTGCCGAGGACTCGCGTACCCTGGCGCTGACGGTATTCGATAAAGGCATGATTCAGGCGGTTGAGAAAGCCATCATGACCTCCGACCTCGGGCTGAACCCCGCTACCGCCGGCACGACCATCCGTGTCCCGATGCCGGCACTGACCGAGGAAACGCGCAAGGGCTATACCAAGCAGGCGCGTGGCGAGGCCGAGAATGCGCGAGTTGCCGTACGTAACATCCGCCGTGATGCGCTCGCCCAGCTCAAGGACTTGGTCAAAGAGAAGGAAATCAGCGAAGACGAGGAACGTCGTGCCCAGGATGACGTTCAAAAGCTGACCGACAAGTACGTTGCGGAGATCGACAAGGCCCTTGAAGCCAAGGAAACAGACCTGATGGCTGTTTGACGTTGCTGCACTGGACCTCGTCCGTATTGCTCGCGTCGGAGCACGCCGATCCTGCCGGGATCGGCGCGCAAGGGGTTATGCAGCCGTATCCCCGGAAACGGACATTGACCGTTTCTCCCATTGTTCGCAGCGTGATTGAGCGCAGGTAGAGTCGTTTCATGGAAAAGGTCAGGCGGACTGCCGGGCGGAATGTACCCCGTCATGTCGCAGTCATCATGGATGGCAACAATCGTTGGGCAAAGCGCCGCCTCTTGCCGGGCGTCGCTGGGCACAAGGCCGGTGTCGACGCGGTGCGCGCGGTCATTGAGGTCTGTGCCGAGGCGGGTGTCGAGGTGCTGACGCTGTTCGCCTTCTCCAGCGAGAACTGGCAGCGACCCGCCGATGAGGTCGGTGCGCTGATGGAGCTGTTCCTGACGGCCCTGCGTCGGGAAGCGCGCAAGCTTAACGAGAACCGGATCAGTCTACGGATCATCGGCGACCGCTCTCGCTTTCACCCGGAGCTGCAGGCGGCGATGCTCGAGGCTGAAGAGATGACTGCCGGTCCGGGCCGCTTCGTGCTTCAGGTCGCGGCGAACTATGGCGGTCAGTGGGACATACTCCAGGCCGCACAGCGCATGGCACGTGAAGCGCAAGCGGGCCAGCTGGATCCGGACAAGATTTCGCCGGCGCTTTTCCAGAGCTATCTGGCGACCGGCGACCTGCCCTTGCCTGACCTGTGCATCCGCACCGGCGGTGAGCGTCGCATCAGCAATTTCCTGTTATGGCAGCTGGCCTACGCCGAGCTGTACTTTTCCGACCTGTTCTGGCCGGACTTCAAGCACGAGGCCATGCGCACCGCGCTGGCGGATTTCGCCAAACGACAACGGCGGTTCGGCAAGACGGGCGATCAGGTCGAGACGGAGGCCCGAGCAGAATGTTGAAACAACGCATCATCACCGCGGCAATTCTCCTGCCGATTGCGCTGATCGGCTTCTTTCTCCTCGAGGGGCTCGCGTTCGCCCTGTTCATCGGCGTCGTCGTGGTCCTCGGGGCCTGGGAATGGGCGCGTCTGGCCGGTTTTGTCAGTCAGTTCGCGCGAGTCGCCTATGCGTTGCTGGTCGCGGCGTCGCTGCTGATGCTGTACCGCTTGCCTGGGCTGACCGCCTGGCTGCTCCCGCTTAGTGTGATCTGGTGGTTGGTGGCGACCGCCTTGGTACTCGGCTATCCAGACAGTCAGCGTCATTGGGGCGGATCCATAGGCAGCCTGGTGATCGGTGCGTTGATTCTGTTGCCGGCATGGCAGGCGTTGGTGGTGCTCAAGCAGTGGCCGCAGGGCAACTGGTTGATCGTGGCGGTCATGGTGCTGGTCTGGGCCGCCGACATTGGCGCCTACTTTTCCGGGAAAACTTTCGGGCGCCGCAAGCTGGCGCCGCAGGTCAGCCCGGGCAAGAGCTGGGAGGGCCTGATTGGCGGCCTCATCACCGGTCTGCTGATCACGCTGTGTGTCGCGCTGTACCAGGATTGGTCGCCTCGGGAGATGGTGTTGGCGCTGCTGGGCGCCGCACTGGTCGTGGTGATCTCGGTCGTCGGTGATCTGACCGAAAGCATGTTCAAGCGCAGTTCGGGCATCAAGGACAGCAGCCAGCTGCTGCCCGGCCATGGCGGCGTGATGGATCGTATCGACAGTCTGACCGCGGCGGTGCCGGTATTTACCGTTCTGTTGTGGCTGGCTGGGTGGGGTGCCTGGTGAGTGGTCCGTTGCAAGTAACGGTTCTCGGTGCGACGGGATCGATCGGGCTGAGTACGCTGGATGTCATCGCGCGTCATCCTGACCGCTACCAGGCATTTGCGCTGACCGCCTTCAGCCGGGTCGCCGAGCTGCATCAGCTGTGCTGCCGACATCGTCCCCGCTATGCCGTGGTAGGCGACACCGACAAGGCGCGCGAGCTGCAACACCAGCTCGACCGAGACGGCGTCAAGACGCGCGTGTTGGTGGGTGAGGGTGGGCTGAGCGAGGTTGCAGCGCATCCCGAGGTGGATGTGGTCATGGCGGCGATTGTTGGCGCGGCGGGTTTGCGACCAACGCTGGCGGCCGTTCAGGCCAGCAAGCGCGTGCTACTGGCCAATAAAGAGGCGCTGGTCATGTCTGGCGCGCTGTTCATGCAGGCGCTGCGCGACAGCGAGGCGGTGCTGCTGCCGATCGACAGTGAACACAACGCCATCTTCCAATGCCTGCCCGCCAACTATTCGCAAGGCCTCCGGGAGATCGGGGTCAGGCGAATTCTGCTGACCGCCTCCGGTGGCCCGTTTCGTCAGCTGCCGTTGGAACAGCTGGCAGCCGTTACGGCTGACCAGGCGTGCGCACACCCGAACTGGTCCATGGGGCGCAAGATATCGGTGGATTCGGCCAGCATGATGAACAAGGGGCTCGAGTTGATCGAGGCTTGCTGGTTGTTCGATGCGCGCCCGGATCAGGTCGAAGTGGTCATTCATCCGCAAAGCGTCATCCATTCGATGGTCGACTATGTCGACGGCTCGGTCCTGGCCCAATTAGGCAATCCGGACATGCGCACGCCGATCGCTCACGCATTGGCCTGGCCGGAGCGAATCGACTCCGGTGTGTCGGCGCTCGATCTCCTGCAGACCGGGCGTCTGGACTTCGAGGCGCCTGACCAGCAGAGATTTCCGTGCCTGCGCATTGCTCGGCAGGCCGCTCAGGAAGGTGGGACGGCGCCGGCGATGCTCAATGCCGCAAACGAGGTGGCGGTGGACGCGTTCCTCAACGGCCGCATTCGCTTCACCGAAATCGCGAGTATCATCGAGGATGTCCTTGCACAGCAGGCGTCGGTCCCGGCTCGCTGTTTGGCTGATGTGCTGGTCGCCGATGCGCAGGCCCGGACATTGGCTCAGCGCTGGCTGCAAGACCGCGATCGCTGATGCAGCGGGCGTTCAGCGAGTCCTGCGTGGCGAAACGTTTGCTGGGTTCGGTGGCTGCTAAATAAGCCTTTCGAGGCAGAGGAAACTATGGGCGCGCTGTACATGATCATCGGCACCCTCGTGGCGCTGGGGGTGTTGGTTACCTTTCACGAGTATGGGCATTTCTGGGTGGCGCGCCGTTGCGGCGTGAAGGTCCTGCGGTTCTCGGTAGGGTTTGGGCGTCCACTGTTTCGCTGGCACGACCGTCAGGGCACCGAATTCGTCGTGGCGGCTATCCCCCTGGGCGGCTACGTGAAGATGCTCGATGAGCGTGAGGGCGAGGTTCCTACCGCACTGCTGGAGCAGGCATTCAACCGCAAGACCGTAAAGCAGCGTTTCGCCATTGTTTCGGCAGGCCCGATCGCCAACTTCCTGCTGGCGCTGTTGTTCTTCTGGGTGCTGGCGATGCTTGGCGCCGAGCAGGTGCGGCCGGTGGTGGGTGCGGTAGAGCCCGGCAGTCTTGCCGAGCGAGCAGGGCTGATGGCCGGTCAGGAAATCGTCGAAATCAACGGTAAGCCGACCGCTGGCTGGGCGGACGTCAACCTTCAACTGATCAGGCGTCTCGGCGAGAGCGGCTCGCTGGAGCTGCTCGTGCGCCAGGCGGAGGGCGATCAGTCGCAGCGGATCAGCGTCGAGTTGAACCAATGGCTGAAAGGTATCGAGGAGCCGGACCCGATTGGCTCGCTGGGTATCAGGCCCTGGCGCCCGCAGATCGATCCGGTCGTTGCGCAGCTGGACCCCGAAGGCCCTGCTCAGGCAGCCGGCGTGCGCCTGGGCGATCGCCTGGTCAGCCTCGATGGCGAGCCGCTGACCGAATGGCAGGACGTCATCGATCGCGTCAGGCCGCTTGGTGGCCAGGCCGTTCGCTTGCAGGTCGAGCGCGACGGCCAGCTCCTCGACTTGCCAATGACGCTGGCTGAACGGGGCGAAGGCGAGACGCGTCGCGGTTATCTGGGCGCCGGCGTTGCAGGGGGCGATTGGCCGAAGGAGATGCTGCGCAACGTCAGCTTCGGGCCGGTCGAAGCGGTTGGCGAAGCGGTTCGCAGAACCTGGACGATGAGCGTGCTGACGCTCGATTCGTTGAGAAAAATGCTCTTCGGTGAGCTCTCGGTAAAAAACTTGAGCGGCCCGATAACCATTGCTAAAGTGGCGGGCGCTTCTGCACAGTCCGGCGCGGGCGACTTTCTCAACTTCCTCGCCTACCTGAGCATTAGCCTTGGAGTACTCAATCTACTGCCTATTCCGGTCCTGGATGGTGGGCATCTACTCTTCTATCTGGTCGAGTGGGTCCGTGGGCGTCCGTTGTCGGACAGGGTCCAGGGCTGGGGAGTACAGATCGGTATCAGCCTGGTTGTTGGGGTGATGCTGCTTGCGCTGGTCAACGACCTTGGCCGCCTTTAACTGCCATATACCTTGATGTCGCCGCGCCAAGCGCAGGTTCAATGATCAGGTTTGAAAAGAAAGGACTTCATGAAACGTCTGCTGCTACCTGCGGTTATCTCCGCACTGATGATTGCCGAAGTTCACGCCGAGTCCTTCACCATCTCCGATATACGCGTCAATGGCCTTCAGCGCGTTTCTGCAGGTAGCGTCTTTGGCGCGTTGCCACTGAACGTTGGTCAGGCAGCCGATGACAGCCGCCTGGTCGATGCGACCCGTGCGCTGTTCCGTACCGGCTTCTTCGAGGACATCCAGCTCGGCCGCGAAGGTGACGTGTTGGTGATCAACGTGGTGGAACGCCCGTCGATTTCCGGTATCGAGATCGAAGGCAACAAGGCCATCAAGACCGAGGACCTATTGTCCGGTCTGCAGCAGTCCGGTCTGGCCGAGGGCGAAATCTTCCAGCGTGCCACCCTCGAAGGGGTACGCAACGAGCTGCAACGTCAGTACGTCGCGCAAGGTCGTTATTCAGCGACGATTGAAACCGAAGTCGTTCCACAGCCGCGTAACCGCGTAGCGCTGAAAATCAATATTAACGAAGGCTCGGTAGCCTCGATCAAGCACATCAACGTGGTCGGTAATTCGGTCTTTCCCGAAGAAGATCTGACCGACCTGTTCGAGCTCAAGACCAGCAACTGGTTGTCATTCTTCCGCAATGACGACAAGTACGCTCGCGAAAAGCTCTCCGGCGACCTCGAGCGTCTGCGTTCCTATTATCTGGACCGCGGCTACATCAACATGGATATCACCTCGACCCAGGTATCCATCACGCCGGACAAGAAGGACGTCTACATCACCGTCAACATCGCCGAAGGCGATCGCTACACCGTCAGCGACGTCAAGCTGAGCGGCGATCTCAAGGTGCCGCAGGACGAACTGCAAACCTTGTTGCTGGCGAAAAAAGGACAGGTGTTCTCACGCAAGGTGATGACCACCACGTCCGAGCTGATCACTCGCCGCCTGGGCAACGAGGGCTACACCTTCGCCAACGTCAACGGTGTGCCGGAAACCAATGACCAGGACCACACCGTCGCGATCACCTTCGTGGTCGATCCCGGTAAGCGCGCCTATGTCAATCGCATCAACTTCCGCGGTAACACCAAGACCGAAGACGAAGTGCTGCGTCGCGAGATGCGCCAGATGGAAGGCGGCTGGGCATCGACTTATCTGATCGACCAGTCAAAGACGCGTCTCGAACGTCTGGGTTTCTTCAAGGAAGTGAATGTCGAAACGCCTCAAGTACCTGGCACCGATGATCAGATCGATGTGAATTACAGCGTCGAAGAGCAGCCGTCCGGCTCGATCATGGCGAGCATCGGCTTTGCACAGAACGCCGGCCTTATCCTTGGCGGCTCGATCAGCCAGAACAACTTCCTGGGTACAGGTAACCGCGTCAGCGTTGGCTTGACCCGCAGCGAATACCAGTCGCGCTACAACTTCGGTTTCGTCGATCCCTACTGGACCGAAGATGGCGTCAGCCTCGGCTACAACGCCTTCTATCGGACCACCGACTACGACGAGCTCGATTACGATGTTTCCAGTTACTCGGTCGACAGTCTGGGGGCGGGCGTCAATATCGGCTACCCGATCAGCGAGACATCGCGCCTGTCGTTCGGTCTGTCCGCTCAGCAGGACACCATCGACAGCGGTCGTTACACGGTCGACGAGATCTTTGACTTCATGAAGGAAGAGGGCGACAGCTACCTCAACTTCAAGGCGTCGGTGGGTTGGTCCGAGTCGACGCTCAACCGCGGGGTGCTGGCCACGCGGGGCCATTCGCAAAGCCTCTCGCTGGAAACCACCATTCCGGGTAGCGATCTGTCGTTCTACAAGCTCGACTACAACGCCCAGCTGTTCGTGCCGGTCAGCAAGACCTACACCATGCGTCTGCATACCCAGCTGGGCTATGGTGATGCATACGGTTCGACGTCGCGCCTGCCGTTCTACGAGCACTACTATGCTGGCGGCTTCAACTCGGTTCGCGGCTTCAAGGACAGCAGCCTGGGCCCGCGCAGCACGCCGAGTCGCGGGGAGGACGTGACCGGGAACGAAGGGACTATCAGAGACCCGGACCAGGACGCATTGCCCTACGGTGGTAACGTGTTGATCCAGGGTGGGATGGAACTGCTGTTCCCGATGCCTTTCGTCAAGGACCAGCGTTCGCTGCGCACCTCGGTGTTCTGGGATGTCGGTAACGTCTACGATACGAATTGCCCGTCGGAATCCACCAAGTGCAGCGACATCGACTTCGGCGACATGGCCAGTTCGGTGGGTGTCGGTCTGACCTGGATCACTGCGATGGGGCCCTTGAGTTTCAGTCTGGCGATGCCGGTCGTGAAGCCGGACGACGCCGATACCCAAGTCTTCCAGTTCTCGCTGGGCCAAACCTTTTAACCCTCTGGAGCGACGCTCCAGCGCATTCCTGAAGAGTGGTGCATACCGTGCGTAAGTTGACCCAATTGCTTGTCGTTGCCGCAGCGCTAGTGGCAACCCCCGCGTTCGCCGAAATGAAAATTGCGGTGATGAACTATCAGATGGCATTGCTGGAATCCGACGCAGCCAAGCGTTACTCGGTGGACGCCGAGAAGAAATTCGGACCCCAGCTGGAGAAACTCAAAGGTCTGGAAAGCGATGCCAAGCGTATCCAGGATCGCCTGAACAAGGATGGCGACAAGATGCAGCAGGCCGAGCGTGAGCGTCTGGAGCTGGAATTCAAGCAGAAGGCACGGGATTTCCAGTTTCTTTCCAAGGAGCTCAACGAGTCCAAGGCCGCAGCCGATCGCGATATGCTCAAGCAGCTGAAACCCAAGCTGGACAAATCCGTGGAAGAGGTCATCAAGAAGGGTGATTACGACCTGGTGCTCGAGCGCGGCGCGGTGGTCGATGTCAAGCCGCAATACGACATCACCCGCCAAGTCATCGAGCGCATGAATCAGCTGCGTTGATGAGCGGAGTCATATATACGCTCGGCGCTCTGGCCGAGCGGCTCGGCGCCGGGTTGCGTGGCGATGCCTCACAGCAGGTGTCGGGGCTGGCGACGTTACAGGATGCCGGCCCCGAGCAGCTAAGCTTCCTTGCCAACGCTCAATATCGCAAGTATCTCGCGACGACCAAGGCCGGAGCTGTCTTGCTCACGGCGAAGGACGCCGAGGGCTATGCGGGCGCTGCGCTCGTGGTGCCCAATCCGTATCTGGCTTACGCGCGTCTTTCGCATTTGTTCGAAACGCGACCCGTCACGGCCGTAGGCATCCATCCCAGCGCCATCATCGATCCCCGGGCGGCAATCGATCCTTCCGCGCGCATCGGTGCCCAGGTGGTGATCGAAGCGGATGCCTGGATCGGCCCCGGGGTCGAGATCGGTGCACAGTCGGTAGTGGGAGCACGATGCCGTATTGGTGCAGGTGGCCGGCTGGCCGCTCGGGTGACGCTGTGTCATGACGTGATCATCGGCGAACGGGTTGTCATTCAGCCGGGTGCGGTGATTGGCGGTGAAGGATTTGGTTTTGCCAATGAGCAGGGCAGTTGGGAAAAGATCGCTCAGCTCGGTGGCGTGCGCATCGGTGACGATGTCGAGATCGGCGCCAACACCACGATCGACCGTGGCGCGATTTCGGACACGGTGATCGGCAACGGCGTGAAGCTGGATAATCAGATCATGATCGCCCACAACGTCCAGATCGGCGATAACACGGCGATGGCGGGTTGTACCGGCATCTCCGGCAGCACCAAGATCGGCCGCAACTGCATGATCGCTGGGGGCGTTGGGCTCGTTGGACATATCGAGATCTGTGACAACGTGTTCATTACCGGTATGACCATGGTCACCCGGTCGATCACCGAGCCGGGGAGCTACTCCTCCGGAACGGCTATGCAGCCAGCCGCGGAGTGGCGCAAGAGTGCCGCTCGGATTCGTCATCTCGATGACATGGCTCGCCGCCTGCAGCAAGTGGAAAAACGTCTGGCTAGCGTGACCCCGGACGGGGATACGTCTTCTGATGCCTGACCCTATCGTCTGATCGCCCCTGCCAGCGGCTTTCGCTTGGCGGGTTGTTCGACTGCTTGCCGTGCTGGCTCCCACAATCCTAACGGGCTCTTTCTCCAATGATGGATATCAACGAAATTCGCGAATACCTCCCCCACCGCTATCCCTTCCTGCTGGTCGATCGGGTGGTGGAGCTGGACACGGAAGCCAAGCGTGTTCGCGCCTACAAGAACGTCACGATCAACGAGCCGTTCTTCAACGGGCATTTCCCTCAGCATCCGATCATGCCTGGCGTGCTGATCATCGAGGCCATGGCCCAAGCCGCCGGTCTGCTTGGTTTCAAGATGATGGGAGTCAAGCCGGCCGACGGCACGCTGTACTACTTCGTCGGCTCGGACAAGCTGCGTTTCCGCCAGCCTGTCGTGCCGGGCGACCAACTGGTTCTAGAAGCGTCCTTCATCAGTGCCAAGCGTGGCATCTGGAAGTTCGACTGCCGTGCCACTGTCGACGGCAAGCCGGTATGCTCCGCTGAAATCATTTGTGCGGAACAGAAGATATGAGTTTGATCGACCCTCGTGCGATCGTCGATCCGGCGGCCCGGCTGGCGGATGACGTCCAGGTCGGCCCTTGGTCGATCATCGGCCCGGATGTCGAGATAGGCGAGGGTACGGTGATCGCGTCTCATGTGATCATCAAGGGACCGACCCGCATCGGTCGGTACAATCGGATCTTCCAGTTTTCCTCGGTGGGGGAGGACACGCCCGATCTGAAATACAAGGGCGAGCCAACCCGCCTGGTGATTGGCGATCACAATGTGATCCGCGAGGGTGTGACCATCCATCGTGGCACCGTGCAGGATCGCAGTGAAACCACCATTGGTGACCATAATCTGATCATGGCCTATGCCCACATCGGCCACGACAGCGTGATCGGCAACCACTGCATTCTGGTGAACAACACCGCTCTGGCCGGGCACGTGCACGTTGGCGACTGGGCGATTCTGTCCGGGTACACGCTGGTGCATCAGTACTGCCACATCGGTGCGTACAGCTTTTCCGGGATGGGTACCGCTATCGGCAAGGATGTCCCGGCATTCGTCACCGTGTTTGGTAACCCGGCCGAAGCACGCAGCATGAATTTTGAAGGCATGCGCCGTCGTGGCTTCAGTGACGAAGCCATTCTCGCCCTGCGCAACGCCTACAAGATCGTGTACCGCAAGGGACTGACCGTGGAAGCCGCGTTGGCGGCACTGGCGGCCGATGCCCAAGCGTTTCCCGAGGTCGCGTTGTTCCGAGACTCGGTGCAGGCGTCCAGCCGCGGGATCACCCGCTGACTATGTCCAGGCCACTGACAGTCGCGCTGGTGGCTGGCGAGGCGTCCGGCGATATCCTTGGAGCGGGCTTGATGCAGGCGCTCAGGGAGCGGCACCCTGACGTCCGGTTCGTCGGCATCGGTGGGCCTCGCATGGAGGCGCAAGGGCTTCGATCCTATTTTCCCCTCGAACGGCTGGCTGTCATGGGGCTGGTCGAGGTGCTCGGTCGGCTGCCGGAACTGCTGGCGCGTCGCAATCGGCTGCTCAAGACCTTTCTCGAGGTGCGCCCGGATGTGTTCATCGGTATCGATGCGCCGGACTTCAATCTTGACCTGGCGCTCAAGCTGCGACGCAACGGCATCAAAACCGTGCATTACGTCAGCCCATCGGTATGGGCCTGGCGGCAGAACCGCGTGTTGAAGATACGCGATGCCTGCGACCTGATGCTCACGCTGTTTCCCTTCGAAGCGAAGTTCTACGATGCGCACCAAGTGGCGGTGTGCTTCGTGGGTCATCCGCTGGCCGACGCCATTCCGCTGGTGGCCGATCGTGGCGCAGCGCGTGCCGAACTGGAACTGCCCCAGGACGGGCTGGTCGTCGCGCTGATGCCGGGTAGCCGTGGTGGCGAAGTGGGTCGCCTTGGCCCGCTGTTCCTTGCGGCAGCCGATCGCCTGCGCGCCATGCGCCCCGGTATTCGCTTCGTCGTGCCCTGCGCCAGCCCTGAGCGTCGTGTGCAGCTGGAACAGATGCTGGCCGGCCGTGATCTTCCGTTGATCTTGCTGGACGGCCAGTCTCACACGGCGTTGGCCGCTTGCGACGCCGTATTGATCGCCTCTGGAACCGCAACGCTTGAGGCCTTGCTGTACAAGCGTCCGATGGTGGTGGCCTATAGCGTCGCGCCACTGACCTTCCGTATTCTCAAGCGGATGGTGAAAAGCCCTTACGTGGCGCTGCCCAATCTGCTCGCTCAACGCCTGTTGGTACCGGAGCTTCTGCAGGAAGCGGCGACGCCGGACGCCATGGCCCAGTTGCTGTCTCCTTTGCTCGACAACGGTGACGTGCAGACCGAAGGGTTCGATACCATCCATCGGACCCTGCGCTGCGATGCATCGAGTCGCGCGGCGAGCGCAGTGCTGGAACTGGTCGGAGCGAACTGATGCAGATGGGGCTTGATTTCAACCTGGTCGAAGAGCTGGTCGCAGGCGTCGATGAGGTCGGTCGTGGCCCGCTGTGTGGTCCCGTTGTAACCGCTGCGGTGATTCTCGACCCGCTGCGTCCCATCGAGGGGCTCAATGACTCGAAGAAGCTCACCGAGGCACGGCGTGAAGCCTTGTTCGACGAGATCTGCGGGAAGGCGCTGGCCTGGTGTATCGCCCGCGCCGAGGTGCATGAAATCGATCAGCTGAACATTCTGCACGCCACTATGCTGGCCATGCAGCGTGCAGTCGAGGGCTTGAGCGTAACGCCGCGGCTGGCATTGATAGACGGCAACCGCTGTCCTCAGCTCGCGGTACCCAGCGCGCCGGTCATTCAGGGGGATGGGCAGGTGCCGGCAATCGCAGCTGCCTCGATCCTGGCCAAGGTCAGCCGTGATCGGGAAATGTGCGCGCTGGATCTGTGCTACCCCGGTTACGGGCTCGCGACCCACAAGGGTTATCCGACCCCTTACCACCTGGAGGCGCTGCAGCGCCTGGGCCCGACCATCATTCATCGGCGTTCGTTCGCCCCGGTACGCAACCTGCTGGAGCAAGGCATGCTCGCCAGTTCTGACCGTGCCACGGCGGCCTTGCCGGTCTGAGCTGACGAGGCCGGTCCATTGGTGAGGTAACCCGTCACCAGCTGCCTAAATTACCTGGGCTTTCCGGTACAATTCCCGGCTTGTCGTTTCGCCAGTTCAAGGTCCGCTCATGCCCGTTTCATTCGTCCATCTCCGCCTGCATACCGAGTACTCCCTGGTCGACGGATTGGTGCGCGTCAAACCGCTGGTCAAGTCGGTCGCAGGTGCCGGCATGCCGGCTGTGGCCGTAACGGATCAGAGCAACATGTGCTCGCTGGTCAAGTTCTACAAGGCGGCCCAAGGCGCCGGAATCAAGCCGATCTGCGGCGCCGATATCTGGCTCGCCAGTCGCGACGAAGATGGCCCGCTCAGCCGGCTGACACTGTTGGCCATGAACAGCAAGGGCTACCGGAATCTGACCGAGCTGGTCTCGCGCGGCTGGACCGAGGGGCAGCGCAACGATCAGATCATCATCGAACGTGACTGGGTCAAGGATGCTGCCGAAGGGCTGATCGCGCTGTCCGGGGCCAAGGAAGGCGAGATCGGCCATGCGCTGCTCGAGGGCGAGGACGCGCTGGCCGACGCGCTACTGGCGGAGTGGCAGGCGGTCTTCCCGCAACGTTTCTATCTCGAGGTGCAGCGTACCAGCCGCGTCAACGACGAAGAGCATCTGCATGCCGCCGTCGCGCTGGCGCAGCGTTGCAACGCCCCGCTGGTCGCCACCAACGACGTGCGTTTCCTCAAACAGGAAGATTTCGAAGCCCACGAAACGCGGGTCTGCATCGGCGAAAGCCGAACCCTCGACGACTCGAGGCGGCCGCGCAACTACTCCGATCAGCAATACCTCAAATCGCCGGAAGAAATGTGGGAGCTGTTCAGCGATCTGCCCGAGGCGCTGGAGAATACCGTCGAGATCGCTCGGCGCTGCAACATCGAAGTACAGCTGGGCACCTACTTCCTGCCAGACTTCCCGGTGCCGGCCGGCATGACCATGGACGAGTACTTTCGCAAGGTCTCGTTCGACGGTCTCGAGGAGCGCCTCGAGGTGCTACTGCCCAAGGACACGCCCGATTACGAGGCGAAGAGGCAGGTCTATATCGACCGGCTGAACTTCGAGCTGGACATCATCATCCAGATGGGCTTCCCGGGTTACTTCCTGATCGTTATGGACTTCATCCAGTGGGCGAAGAACAACGGTGTGCCGGTCGGACCGGGCCGGGGTTCGGGTGCCGGGTCGCTGGTGGCCTACGTGCAGAAAATCACCGACCTCGATCCGCTGGCCTATGACCTGCTGTTCGAGCGCTTCCTCAACCCCGAGCGGGTCTCCATGCCCGACTTCGACGTCGACTTCTGCATGGACGGTCGCGATCGCGTGATCGATTACGTGGCCGAGAAATACGGCCGCAACGCGGTCAGTCAGATCATCACCTTCGGCACCATGGCGGCCAAGGCGGTGGTGCGGGACGTGGCCCGGGTGCAAGGCAAGTCCTACGGCCTGGCAGACCGGCTTTCGAAGATGATTCCCTTCGAAGTCGGCATGACGCTGGAAAAAGCCTACGAGATGGAGGAGCCGCTGCGCGATTTCCTCGCCGTCGACGAAGACGCGCGGGAAATCTGGGAAATGGCCCTCAAGCTCGAAGGCATCACGCGTGGCACCGGCAAGCACGCCGGCGGCGTCGTGATCGCACCGACCAAGCTCACCGACTTTGCGCCGATCGCCTGCGATGACGAAGGTGGCAGTCTGGTCACACAGTTCGACAAGGACGATGTCGAGCAGGCGGGTCTGGTCAAGTTCGACTTCCTCGGCCTGCGCACCTTGACCATCATCAAGTGGGCACTGGAAACCATCAATCGCGAGCAGGCGCGCAAGGGCCTCGAACCGGTCAACATCGATTTCATTCCGCTGGACGACAAGCCCACCTACTCGTTGTTGCAGAAAGCCGAGACGACGGCGGTATTCCAGCTTGAATCGCGCGGCATGAAGGAGCTGATCAAAAAGCTCAAGCCGGACTGCCTGGAAGACCTCATCGCACTCGTCGCTCTGTTCCGTCCCGGCCCGCTGCAGTCGGGCATGGTGGATGACTTCATCAACCGTAAGCACGGTCGCGCGGAAATTTCCTATCCGCACTCGGATTACCAGTACGAAGGCCTCAAACCGGTGCTGGCGCCTACCTACGGCATCATCCTGTATCAGGAGCAGGTGATGCAGATCGCTCAGGTCATGGGTGGCTATACGCTTGGTCAGGCGGACATGCTGCGCCGGGCCATGGGTAAGAAGAAGCCCGAGGAAATGGCCAAGCAGCGCGGTGGTTTCATCGAAGGTTGCGCCAAGAACGGTATCGACGCCGATCTGGCCGGTAACATCTTTGACCTGGTGGAGAAGTTCGCCGGCTACGGTTTCAACAAGTCGCACTCGGCCGCCTATGGTCTGGTTTCTTACCAGACCGCCTGGCTCAAGGCGCACCATCCGTCGCCGTTCATGGCCGCGGTGCTGTCGGCGGATATGCACAACACCGACAAGGTGGTCACGCTGATCGAGGAATGCCGCAGCATGAAGCTGCGCATCGACGCGCCGGACGTGAATAATTCCGAGTTCAAGTTCACCGTCAGCGAGGACGGCCGGATCATATACGGCCTGGGCGCGATCAAGGGGGTCGGCGAGGGGCCGGTCGAGGCGATCTGCGAGTGCCGCAACGAAGGCGGTCCGTTCAAGGATCTGTTCGATTTCTGCAGTCGCGTCGATCTCAAGCGAATCAACAAGCGCACCCTGGAAGCGCTGATCCGCGGTGGTGCGCTCGATCGTCTCGGCCCTTATTTCTCCGACGAACCCAAGGCCTATCAGGCGAACATCGACCGTAACCGTGCGGTGCTGCTGTCCGCGATGGAAGAAGCCATTCAGGCGGCCGAACAGACTGCGCGCAGTCTCGACAGCGGTCACATGGACCTGTTCGGCGGTCTGTTCGCCGAGCCGGAGGCCGACGTCTATGCCAATCATCGCAAGGCGCGGGAGTTGACGCTCAAGGAGCGGCTAAAGGGCGAGAAGGACACGCTCGGCCTTTACCTGACGGGGCATCCGATCGACGAATACGAGGGTGAAGTACGCCGCTTCGCCCGCCAGCGCATCATCGATCTGCGGCCGGCGCGGGGTGAGCAGACCGTTGCCGGGTTGATCGTCAACCTGCGCGTGATGAAGAACAAGAAGGGTGACAAGATGGGCTTCATCACCCTGGATGACCGCTCCGGGCGAATCGAGGCGTCACTCTTCGCTGAAGCCTTCAACAGCGCTCAGGCATTGCTGCAGACCGACGCGCTGGTGGTGGTGGAGGGCGAAGTCAGCAACGACGACTTTTCCGGTGGCCTGCGCTTGCGCGCCAAGCGCGTGATGAGTCTCGAGGAAGCACGCACCGGGCTGGCCGAGAGCCTGCGGGTGAAGGTCGCGGGGGACGCGCTCAAGGGCGACCGGGTACGCTGGTTGGCTGATGTGTGCGGACGCCACCGCGGCGCCTGTCCGATCACGCTGGAATACACCAGCCGCGATGCGCGGGCGCTGCTGCAGTTTGGCGAAACCTGGCGGATCGATCCGGCCGACAACTTGATTCAGGCATTGCGTGACCAGTTCGGGCGCGACAACGTCTTTCTGCAATACCGATAGCGGGACGTAACGGATCTGCGCGCCAATCCTGGCTTGCGGAGCGGGTTACGCCCGACCGACCCGATCGTTGATCGGGTCATGATTGCGAACATTTTGTTCGACCTGAATGCGTCCGTCCCGTAAGGTAGGGCGCAAAAAACGGAACAGCCTCCCGGCCGCCTGGCCGTCGACGCATGACGGATGCCTATGAACCCGAATTTTCTCGATTTCGAACAGCCGATCGCCGACCTTCAAGCCAAGATCGAAGAATTGCGCCTGGTTGGTAATGACAACTCGCTGAACATCGGCGACGAGATTGCCCGCCTGCAAGACAAGAGCGAGTCGCTCACCGAGAGTATCTTCGGCAATCTCACCAGCTGGCAGATCGCCCGCCTGGCCCGCCACCCGCAACGCCCCTACACGCTCGATTACATCAGCCACCTGTTCACCGAATTCGAAGAGCTGCATGGCGACCGCCATTTCTCCGATGACGCGGCGATCGTTGGCGGTACCGCTCGCCTGAACGGTGAGCCGGTCATGGTGATCGGTCATCAGAAGGGGCGTGAGGTTCGCGAAAAGGTGCGCCGCAACTTCGGTATGCCGCGTCCTGAGGGCTACCGCAAGGCATGCCGCCTGATGGAAATGGCCGAGCGTTTCAAGATGCCGATCCTGACCTTTATCGACACGCCCGGCGCCTATCCGGGTATCGACGCGGAAGAGCGCAACCAGAGCGAGGCGATCGCGTGGAACCTGCGGGTGATGGCGCGCCTGAAGACGCCGATCATCGCGACCGTGATCGGTGAAGGCGGTTCCGGTGGTGCGCTGGCCATCGGCGTCTGTGATCAACTGAACATGCTGCAATATTCCACCTATGCGGTGATCTCGCCCGAAGGCTGCGCCTCGATTCTCTGGCGTACCGCGGACAAGGCGCCGGAAGCGGCCGAGGCCATGGGCGTCACCGCCGAACGTCTGAAGGATCTCGGTATCGTCGACAAGGTGATCGCCGAGCCGTTGGGCGGCGCGCACCGCAACCCGGCGTCGACAGCGGCATCCTTGCGCGAAGAGCTGACCGCTCAGCTGGATATGCTCAAGAGCTTCGACAGCGAAGCCTTGCTTGCGCGTCGCTACGAGCGCCTGATGAGCTACGGTATCGCCTGATCCAGCGTCGGGCTGCGAAGAACGGCGGGCTCTCCCGCCGTTTTTTGTGCCCGTTACAAAACTCCTACTGCAAACCCCCGTGCCGCAACCGTGTCGTACGGCTCGCTTGCAATCGGTGGGTAGAGGCGCGGTTTTCGGGTTTATGCTGCGCTGTATTCCCATCTGTCTTCGCGGAACTGCAACCCATGTCCCTCGAGTCGCGCTTGCTTGATGCCCTGCAACCCTGGCGCACCGCGCCGCATTGGCGCGTGGCGTTCTCCGGAGGGCTCGACTCGACGGTGCTGCTGCATCTGTTGGCGCGCTTGTCGGCTCGTGAGCGACTGCCAGCGATCAGTGCGATCCATGTGCATCACGGACTGCAGTCGGCGGCCGATGACTGGCCGGCGCATTGTCGGTCGGTCTGCGACGCGCTGGGCATGGAACTGAAAGTCGTGCACGTTCGGGTCGAGCGCGGTGCGAGCCTCGAGCGCGCTGCTCGGGAGGCGCGCTACGCCGCCTTCGGCGAGCATCTGGGCGCCGGTGAGGTGCTGCTCGCTGCGCAGCATCGAGACGATCAGGCCGAAACCCTGCTTTTTCGTTTGCTGCGCGGTGCGGGAGTGCGCGGGCTTGCCGGCATGCCCGCGGTGCGGAAGCTGGGCGGCGGCTGGTTGGTTCGCCCATTGCTGAGCGCCGATCGGGCCGAGCTTTACCACTATGCGCAAGCGCAGGGGCTGGCCTGGATCGAGGACCCGAGCAACCAGTGCACCGATCACGCGCGCAATTACCTGCGTCATCGCGTCATGCCGCTTGTGCAGCTGCGCTGGCCGGGTGCTTCGGTAAACATGGCGCGCGCTGCCGGGCATCTGGCCGAGGCACAGCATCTGTTGGATGAGCTGGCCGAGATGGATCTGCAAGCGGCGCGGCTAGGCAGTCGCCATTCATGGCTGACGGTGCCGAGCCTGTCCCTGGCGGCGCTGGCGCGGCTCAGCGCTGCTCGCCAGCGCAATGCGCTTCGGCATTGGCTGGTGGGGCGGACGGCGCTGCCCGACAGCGATCATTGGGCTGGTTGGGATGCGTTGCGCGATGCTTCGGTAGATGCCGCGCCGGTCTGGCGGCTGGCGGCAGGCGAGTTGCATCGAGGCGATGGGCGGATCTGGTGGCTTTCCGGGCCCTGGCTCGGCGCACCGACCGAGCCGGTCGACTGGCCGCGGCTCGATCTCGCTTTGCAGTTGCCAGGCAACGGCAGCCTGAGCCTGGCAGGTCAGCATGGTCTCGACGGCAGACTGCAGGTGCGTTACCGCCAAGGCGGTGAGACGCTGAACGTACCGGGGCGCGGACGCCGGGACCTCAAGCGGCTGCTCAACGAGGCCGGCCTGCCGGGTTTCGTGCGCTCGCGCCTGCCGTTGCTTTACCGCGCAGACCAGCTCGTTGCCGTGGCGAATCTGCCGCAACTGGACGTCGAACCACTGTCACTGGTCTGGGCGCCGCCGGCCGACGCCAGGTTTGAGCTGATGGGGTCTTTCGAGTAGACTACGCTCCCGTCCCAATACAGCTTCTGCGGCTTTCTTCGAAAACCGTGGCAGTTTCGCTATTGCCGCCTCTGGCGCAGTGGCACCTTCGCTTTTCCCCGGCGGCGCTGACCGCTTAACGCAGACTTCTAGGGTTTTTCATGACGCGCTACATCTTCGTCACGGGTGGTGTTGTTTCTTCATTGGGGAAAGGCATCGCCTCGGCATCCTTGGCGGCCATCCTGGAGGCGCGGGGCCTGAAGGTCACGATGCTCAAGCTGGACCCTTACATCAACGTCGACCCGGGCACCATGAGCCCGTTCCAGCACGGGGAAGTGTTCGTCACACACGACGGCGCCGAGACCGACCTGGACCTGGGGCATTACGAGCGGTTCATTCGCACGACGATGACCAAGGCCAACAACTTCACCACTGGCCGTGTCTACGAAGACGTCCTGCGCCGCGAGCGTCGCGGCGACTACCTGGGCGCGACCATCCAGGTCATTCCGCACATTACCGACGAGATCAAGCGCCGCATCATCAAAGGTGCCGGTGATGCCGATGTCGCTTTGGTGGAGGTCGGCGGAACCGTGGGCGACATCGAATCGCAGCCGTTCCTCGAGGCGATTCGCCAACTGCGCGTCGAAGTCGGCGCCAAGCGCGCCATGCTGATGCACCTGACGCTGGTGCCCTACATCGCCACCGCCGGCGAGACCAAGACAAAGCCGACCCAGCACTCGGTCAAGGAGCTACGCTCCATCGGCCTGCAGCCGGACGTGTTGGTGTGCCGTTCCGACCATCCGATCGATGTGTCTTCGCGCCGCAAGATCGCGCTGTTCACCAACGTCGAAGAGCGCGCGGTGATCAGCCTGGAAGACGTGGATACCATCTACAAGATTCCGGGTGTGTTGCACGCGCAGGGTCTGGATGACTTCGTCGTCGAGCGCTTCGGGCTGGAGTGCGGTGGCGCCGACCTTTCCGAATGGGACCGCGTGGTCGATGCCAAGCTGAACCCGGAAAAGGAAGTCACCATCGCCATGGTCGGCAAGTACATGGAACTTCTCGATGCCTATAAATCTCTGATCGAGGCGATGAGCCACGCTGGCATCCAGAGCCGTACCAAGGTGAACCTGCGTTACATCGATTCCGAAGACATCGAAAACCAGGGCACCGGCCTGCTGGACGGCATGGATGCGATTCTGGTTCCGGGTGGTTTCGGTTTGCGCGGCGTGGAAGGCAAGATTGCCACGGTCAAATACGCACGCGAGAACAAGATTCCTTACCTGGGCATTTGCCTGGGTATGCAGGTGGCGGTCATCGAGTTCGCGCGAGACGTGCTGGGCTGGACCGATGCCAACTCCACCGAGTTCGACAAGGACAGCACCCATCCAGTCGTCGGTCTCATCACCGAGTGGGCGGACGCGACGGGCACGGTGGAAACCCGCACCGATGCTTCCGATCTGGGCGGCACCATGCGCCTGGGTGCGCAGGAATGCGGTCTTGAGGCAGGCTCCAACGTGTATGCCTGCTATGGCAAGGAGCGCATCGTCGAGCGCCACCGTCATCGCTACGAGGTCAACAACAACCTCCTGCCACAGCTGCAGGCCGCCGGTTTGAAGATTACCGGTCGCTCCGGTGACGGCGCGCTAGTCGAAGTGGTCGAGGCGCCTGATCATCCGTGGTTCGTGGCGTGCCAGTTCCACCCCGAATTCACCTCCACGCCTCGCGACGGTCATCCGCTGTTCAGCGGCTTCGTCAAGGCGGCGCTGGACTACAAGGCGAGCAAGGCATGAGCCAGAAGACCATTCGCGTTGGCGGTATCGAGATCGCCAACGACAAGCCGTTCGTGTTGTTCGGCGGCATGAACGTGCTCGAGTCGCGCGACCTGGCGCTGCAGATCTGCGAAACCTACGTCAAGGTCACCGAGAAGCTCGGCATTCCTTACATCTTCAAGGCCAGTTTCGACAAGGCCAATCGCTCCTCGATCCACTCGTTCCGCGGCCCGGGACTGGAAGAGGGGATGCGCATTTTCGAGGAAGTGAAGAAGACTTTCGGCGTGCCGGTCATCACCGACGTGCACGAGCCCCATCAGGCACAGCCGGTGGCCGAGGTCTGCGACATCATCCAGTTGCCGGCGTTTCTGTCGCGCCAGACCGATCTGGTGGTGGCGATGGCCAAGACCGGAGCGGTCATCAACATCAAGAAAGCCCAGTTCCTTGCGCCGCAGGAAATGAAGCACATCCTCACCAAGTGCGAGGAAGCGGGCAACGACCAACTGATCCTCTGCGAACGTGGCTCGTCGTTCGGCTACAACAATCTGGTCGTCGACATGCTCGGCTTCGACATCATGAAGCGGATGGAATATCCGGTGATTTTCGATGTCACACACGCGCTGCAGATGCCGGGCGGCCGTGCCGACTCGGCAGGTGGTCGTCGTGCTCAGGTCACGGATCTTGCGAAGGCCGGTCTCAGCCAAGGGCTTGCCGGGCTGTTCCTGGAAGCGCACCCGGATCCGGAAAACGCCAAGTGCGACGGACCTTGTGCCTTGCGTCTGGACAAGCTCGAACCCTTCCTCAGTCAGCTCAAGCAGCTGGATGAGCTGATCAAGAATTTTTCGCCAATCGAAACTGCTTGAAGCCTTGAAGCTATCTACGGAGTGTTAATAAAAAATGGCAAAGATCGTCGACATCAAAGGGCGTGAGGTTCTCGACTCCCGTGGCAACCCCACCGTGGAAGCGGACGTTATCCTGGATAACGGTATCGTCGGCAGCGCTTGCGCGCCGTCCGGTGCGTCCACAGGTTCTCGTGAGGCGCTGGAACTGCGCGATGGCGACAAGAGCCGTTACATGGGCAAAGGTGTGCTGAAGGCGGTCAGCAACATCAATGGCCCCATCCGTGATCTGCTGCTGGGCAAGGATCCGCTGGACCAGAAGGCGCTGGACCGCGCCATGATCGAGCTCGACGGTACCGAGAACAAAGCCTCGCTGGGCGCCAACGCGATTCTCGCGGTATCGCTGGCCAACGCCAAGGCCGCCGCGCAGGACCAGGATCTGCCGCTCTATGCGCACATCGCCAACCTCAATGGCACGCCTGGCCAGTACTCCATGCCGGTCCCGATGATGAACATCATCAATGGCGGCGAGCACGCCGACAACAACGTCGACATCCAGGAATTCATGGTGCAGCCGGTCGGTGCCAAGACCTTCGCCGATGCACTGCGCATGGGTGCGGAGATCTTCCACCACCTCAAGGCCGTACTGAAGGCTCGTGGTCTGAGCACCTCCGTCGGTGACGAAGGTGGCTTCGCGCCGAACCTGGCCTCCAACGAAGACGCGCTGGCGGCCATTGCCGAAGCCGTTGCCAACGCCGGTTACAAGCTGGGCGACGATGTCACCCTGGCGCTCGACTGCGCATCCAGCGAATTCTTCGAGAACGGCAAGTACGACCTGGCTGGCGAAGGCAAGGTGTTCGATGCAGCCGGATTTGCCGACTATCTGGCAGGACTGTCCGAGCGCTATCCGATCATCTCGATCGAAGACGGTATGGATGAGTCCGACTGGGCTGGCTGGAAAGTGTTAACCGACAAGATCGGCAGCAAGGTTCAGCTGGTCGGCGACGACCTGTTCGTGACCAACACCAAGATTCTCAAGGAAGGCATCGAGAAGGGCATCGCTAACTCGATCCTGATCAAGTTCAACCAGATCGGCTCGCTGACCGAGACGCTGGAAGCCATCCAGATGGCCAAAGCGGCGGGCTACACTGCCGTGATTTCTCACCGCTCCGGCGAGACCGAGGATCACACCATTGCTGACCTGGCGGTCGGTACGGCTGCAGGCCAGATCAAGACCGGCTCGCTGTGCCGTTCGGATCGCGTCTCCAAGTACAACCAGCTGCTGCGTATCGAAGAGCAGCTCGGCGGAAAAGCGCCTTACAAGGGCCGTGCCGAGTTCCGTGGTTGATACCGAGCATGCTAGAAAGGGGCGGCGATAGTCGCCCTTTTTTGTGGTCGGCGGTCAGCGCTGCTAAGGTCCGTCGTACGAAGGCGTATTAGCCAAGGAAGGCCGAGCATGTTGCTGTCCGCTGCCGATACACCGTTTGCTGAAACCAATCGAATTCGTTCCATGTCCTCCATGCGCAGTCCCTACTGGTTGTTGGTCGTCTTGCTCCTGCTGTTGGGTGGCTTGCAGTATCGCCTTTGGGTGGGCGAAGGCAGCCTGGCCCAGGTCAGCGGCTTGAACAAGCAGATCGCTGAACAGCAGGGCGAAAACCAGCGCCTGCTCGAGCGAAACCGCATCCTCGAGGCGGAGGTCAAGGAGCTCAAGCGGGGTATGGAGACGGTAGAGGAACGCGCCCGTCACGAACTCGGCATGGTCAAAGAGGGCGAGACCCTCTACCAACTTGCCGAGTAAGGTAACCATGCTTCCGTCTTTCTGGGTCGTCATCCCCGCGGCCGGGGTCGGTAGTCGCATGCGCGCCGATCGGCCCAAGCAGTACCTGTCGCTGGCCGGCATGACCATCATCGAACATACCCTCGGTCGTTTTCTCGATCATCCGCGCCTTCAGGGCCTGGTGGTCTGCCTGGCTGCCGAGGATCCGTACTGGCCGAAGCTTGCAATTGCCAGCGACCCACGCGTTCAGCGGGCCGATGGGGGAGGCGAGCGTGCCGACTCGGTGCTAGCCGGGTTGCGCCGTCTGTTCGAGTTGGGGGCGCGTGCTGAGGATTGGGTGCTGGTGCATGATGCGGCTCGACCCAATCTGGCGCGTGAGGACCTGGACCGCTTGCTGGGCGAGCTCGCGAGTGATCCGGTGGGCGGGCTGCTTGCTGTGCCTGCCCGCGATACGCTGAAGCGGGCTGGCCCTGGCGGGCGTGTTCAGGAAACAGTTGATCGCAGCGTGATCTGGCAAGCGTTCACGCCGCAGATGTTCCGGCTCGGGCTGCTATGCGAGACGCTGGCCGGAGCCCTTGCCGCCGGTGTTGCGATTACCGATGAGGCCTCCGCCCTGGAGTGGGCAGGGCACGCGCCGAGACTTATCGAGGGACGCGCAGACAACCTCAAGGTAACGCGTCCGGAAGATCTGCAGTGGCTGGAACAGCGCTGGCAACGCTGATACCAAGCACCGCTCCGCTCTGGTGGTGAGCCAGGAGAGATAGCCCCTCCTGGCCTGTGCTGGCTTGGCTAGTAGCGATAGATGGCGGCCGCGCCGCTTTGAGTCGGCATGCGCTCGGTGGGCACCGAAATCACTTCACCGCCGTGCTCCAACGTCCAGATGGTCAACTCATCGAGCAGGTCCGGTGTGGTGGCTGAGCCGTCATCGACGGCCAGTGCCTTGCCCTGTTCCTTGTCTGCTACGCCTGGAATCTGCCGCTCGGCCTCGACCAGCAATGTCGCGACGCGACCCTCGATCGTAGCCTGGCCGATCTGCTCCAGTTGATCGGTGGCCAGGCCTTGCCCATGGGATTCCCCGTACTGGTCGAGGAAGCCTTCGAGGCGCTGGATATACCGCGGCTGCATCACCATCCAGCTCTTTGCGCGCAAGTCGTCGTGACTCAACAGCGATGCATCGCTCTCGATACCCTCCGGGAGCAGGAACTCGTTGTGGCTGTGTTTGCGGAAGTGGGACTGGTGTTCCGGAAGGGCGGCAAGGATGAGCGGCAAGCGGGATTTGCGGCTGTGATGTTCCAGAATCGCCCGGTCCACCTCACGGAAGAAGCGCTCGCGGTCCCTGTCGATCTCGTCCTGCCGGCCGGCGCCGCCGCTCTCCATCTGCATGGGGTCGCCGCGCTCACTGGCGCGGCCGAACCCCTGGGGGAAACCGGTCTGGCCCTTCTCGGTCAGCTCGCGGCCTAGCGCTTCTTCGATGGTTTTCGGTACGCCGTCGGCCAGCGTGACCTCGTCGATACCGTCACGATTGCCTTCGAACAGACGGACCGAATCGAGGGTGAGCGCGAGAATCTGGTAGCGATCGGCGGATTGGGCGATGCGTAGCAAGGGTTTGAGGTGCATGCGATCGTTGGCGACCGCGAGCTCGGGCACACTGCGCTGCAGGCGGAATACCTCGAAATAGTCGGCGGCGCCGAACACGGCGAGTCCGTCGCGGTTGGAATTCCAGAAATCGACGTCGTCGATCAGTGCGTAGAAGCGCTTGAGCAGCGACTTGGCCTGGTCGGCACGACCTTGCTGCTTGAGTGAGTCTTCCAGCTGTCGCACCAGATGCTTGAAGCGGATCGGATCCTGCTGGCGCTCCGGAAAACTGCGGTGAGTGGGCTGATACAGCGACAGGCAGGGGCCTTGGCGTTTGGCCAGCAGTTGGGAAAGGGTTTCTCGATCGAGCAATCTGTTCATACACGGCCTCACGTAGTCAGATGGTTCGTTCCCTCATGGAGATGGCGGCCTGGTTCATCAGGTCGGTTCAGTGACGGTTCAGTTTGTCCAGGGCATGGGTCAGGGCGTGGTTGAGTTTTTCCGCGGCGCCATCGATGGCAAGGGTCAGCGAGTCCGCCTTGTGGCTGGCTGAGATGGGGTCGTGGCCTTTCACGCGGGCTTCCATCTGGCAGCGCTTATCCTGAGGGCCGCTCTTTCCGCTGTTCTCATCGTTGAGATGAACTTCGACTCGGGTCAGCTGATCATCGAAACGCTCCAGCTCGCTTTCCACCGCCGCCTTGACGTGTTCCTCAAGGCTGCTGGTCACGTCGACGCTGTGATTGCTGTTCACCAGAATCTGCATGTTGTCCTCCTGATCGAATCGCCGGCTCGCTCAAGCAGGGGGCCGGAGGCGCCGGCTTCACAACTTCGACGTGGTGGGTTAAGCCGGGTTCCGCCTGCTGGCTGGCGTCGGACACGCGGTGCAATCGCCACTCAGTCGCGTTGGCTTCGGTACTCCGGACGCATGGCCAGTCCCTCCTTGAGGGCGTGTACCAACAGGCGAACCTTGGGCAAGGGATAGCGACGCTGGGGGTAGACCGCCCAGACTGCGGTGTTCGGTGGCTGATTGGCTTCCAGCAAGGACACCAGCTCACCGCGGCGCAGCGGCTCCTGCACGTAATAGTCAGGCAGCTGGCAGAGGCCGAAGCCACGGAGTGCGGCGTCGAGCACCGCCTGGCCGCTGTTGCAGCGCCAGTTTCCGGTGGGCCTGAACGGGTGCTCACGGCCGTCCACCTGGAGCATCCAGGTATCGGCAGTGCCAACCAGGCAGTTGTGCCGCGCAAGTTCCGAGAGGGTGTGCGGCCGCCCGTAGCGTTCCAGATAGGCCGGTGCTGCGCACAGGTACATGGCGCGTGGTGCGATGCGCGTCGCGACCAACCGCGATTCGCTGAGCCGGCCCAGGCGTATGGCCAGATCGTAGCCTTCCTGGACCAAGTCCAGGGTCCGGTTCGACAGCTCGATCTCGACCCGCAGCTGCGGATGCTGGGCCATGAAATCGTTTACCAGCGGAACGATGAAGCGCTCGCCGTATGCGACGGCTGCGGTCATGCGCAGCAAACCGGTAGGGGCCGCGTGAAGGTCGCTGACCGCGTGGAAGGCTTCGTCACGCTCCTCGATGAGCCGCTGGCAGCGGCTCAGAAACGTGTGGCCCGCCTCGGTCAGCGAGACGCGCCGGGTGGTGCGGTAGAGCAGGCGCGCCTGCAGGCGTTCCTCGAGGCGGGCGACCTGGCGGCTGACGTGCGAGGACGATACCCGCAAGTGTTCGGCCGCTCGCAGAAAGCTTCCGCATTCAGCGACGGCGACGAACTCGTCGAGCCCTTCCCAGCGATTCACCATCAGTCTCCCGCATCGATAAGCTTCGCTCGTGATTATCCCCGTATAGCAACAATGTTTCCATAAACGCTTTATTAACCCTTCTGGCAGAGCAAACTACACTGCCTGCCACTTCACCCACTCGCGAGTAAGCGTTCATGACCATCAAATCCCGTGCGGCAGTTGCCTTTGCGCCCAATCAACCTTTGCAGATCGTCGAAGTGGACGTCGAGCCGCCCAAGGCCGGCGAAGTACTGGTCCGAATCGTCGCGTCGGGCGTCTGCCATACCGACGCTTACACCCTGTCCGGCCAGGACTCGGAGGGCGTCTTCCCGTGCATCCTCGGGCATGAGGGCGGCGGCATCGTCGAGGCCGTGGGCGAGGGTGTGACCTCGGTAGCCGTTGGCGACCATGTAATCCCGCTCTACACCGCCGAGTGCGGTCAGTGCAAATTCTGCAAATCCAACAAGACCAACCTGTGCAGCTCGGTCCGCGCCACCCAGGGCAAGGGCCTGATGCCGGACGGCACCAGCCGCTTCTCTTATCAGGGGCAGCCGGTTTACCACTACATGGGTTGTTCGACCTTCTCCGAGTACACCGTGCTGCCGGAAGTCTCCGTGGCGGTGATCCCCAAGGAAGCGCCGTTGGACAAGGTCTGCCTGCTGGGCTGTGGTGTCACCACCGGTATCGGTGCGGTGCTCAATACCGCCAAGGTGGAAGAGGGCGCCACGGTCGCCATCTTCGGTCTCGGTGGCATCGGTCTGGCGGCGATCATCGGCGCGAAGATGGCCAAGGCTTCGCGGATCATCGGCATCGACATCAACCCGGCCAAGGAAGCCGTGGCCCGTGAGCTGGGCATCACCGACTTCGTCAACCCGAAGGAGCACAGCAAGCCGATCCAGGAAGTGATCGTCGAGATGACCGACGGCGGCGTCGACTACAGCTTCGAGTGCATCGGCAATGTGCAGCTGATGCGCGCGGCGCTGGAGTGCTGTCACAAGGGCTGGGGCGAGTCGACCATCATCGGCGTGGCGCCGGCCGGCGCCGAGATCAGCACCCGTCCGTTCCAGCTGGTGACCGGTCGCGTCTGGCGCGGCAGCGCCTTCGGTGGCGTCAAGGGCCGCAGCGAGCTGCCGGGCTACGTCGAGAAGTCGCAGAAGGGCGAGATTCCGCTCGACACCTTCATCACCCACAACATGGGGCTGGATGAGATCAATCAGGCCTTTGATCTGATGCACGAAGGCAAAAGCATTCGCACCGTCATCCATTTCTGATCAGTGCGTCGCGCCGCATCGACGGGCCGCGGGCCGGTCGATGCGGCGTGCAGCCGGGAGGGCCTATGAGCCTTGAGAACATTTCCTGCCAGAAGAGCTTCGGCGGCTGGCACAAGCGCTATCGGCACCGTTCGACCAGTTTGAACTGCGACATGGTGTTCGCGGTTTACCTGCCGCCGCAGGCGGAGCAGGGCGACAAGCTGCCGGTGCTCTATTGGCTGTCTGGCCTGACGTGCACCGACGAGAACTTCATGCAGAAGGCCGGTGCGCATCGTTTGGCGGCGGAGCTCGGTTTGATCATCGTCGCGCCGGATACCAGCCCGCGGGGTGCCGACGTGCCCGATGATCCGGACGCGGCGTATGACTTCGGCCTGGGAGCCGGCTTTTACCTCAATGCCACTGAGGAGCCTTGGGCGCAGCACTACCGCATGTACGACTATGTAGTCGATGAGCTGCCGTCGCTGATCGAGGCGAATTTTCCGGTGTCGGACAAGCGCGGCATCAGTGGTCACTCCATGGGCGGCCACGGCGCCCTGGTGTGCGCGTTGAAGAACCCGGGCCGTTACCGGTCGCTCTCCGCTTTCGCGCCGATTACCAACCCGGCCGATTGTCCGTGGGGCGAGAAGGCGTTCAGCGGCTATCTAGGCAGTGATCGTTCGCGCTGGCGCGAATGGGATGCCTGTGCGCTATTGGCTAGGGCCGAGGAGAAGCTGCCGATACTGATCGATCAGGGTGATCGCGACGACTTCATGGTCAATCAGCTCAAACCCGAAGCGCTGGAGGCGGCTGCCAAGGCTGCCGAGCATCCGCTGACGCTGCGTATCCAGCCTGGCTACGATCACAGCTACTACTTCATTTCGAGCTTCATCGACGATCACCTCCGGCACCACGCGCAGGCGCTGAAGGGCTGAGCCTCTCAAGCGCTGCGGCGCTTGTCCGCCAGGCGAAAAAAAAGCCCGGCCGGTTACCCGGTCGGGCTTTTCCATCGCAAGGAGCTAGAGCGACGGATAATCGGTGTAACCCTCGGCGCCCTGGGCGTAGAAGAGGTCGGGGCGCGGTTCGTTGAGCGGGGCGTCCTGGCGTAGACGCTGAACCAGGTCCGGGTTGGCGATGTAGGGAATGCCGAAGGCGACGGCGTCTGCCTTGCCTTCGTCGAGCCAGGCATTGGCCTGTTCCTTTGTGAAGCGCTCGTTGGCGATGTAGGCGCCACCGAAGATCTCCTTCAGCTGCGGACCGAGGCTGTCCTCAGCGGCTTTTTCCCGGGTGCAGATGAAGGCAATGCCGCGCTTGCCCAGCTCACGTGCCACGTAGCCGAAGGTTTCGGCGCGGTTGGAATCACCCATGTCGTGGGCGTCGGCCCGTGGAGCCAGATGGACGCCGACACGGCCCGGACCCCAGACGCTGATGGCCGCGTCGGTCACTTCCAGCAACAGCCGGGCACGGTTCTCCAGGGAGCCGCCGTATTGGTCGGTACGCTGGTTGGTGCTGTCCTGCAGGAACTGGTCGAGCAGATAACCGTTGGCACCGTGGATCTCCACGCCGTCGAACCCGGCTTCGCGGGCGTTCTCGGCGCCCTTGCGGTAAGCCTCGACGATGCCAGCGATTTCATCGGTTTCCAGGGCTCGGGGTGTTTCGTAGCCCTTCATCGGCCGTACCAGGCTGACATGGCCAGCCGGCTTGATGGCGCTCGGAGCGACCGGGAGCTGACCGTCGAGGTAGATCGGGTCGGAAATCCGACCGACGTGCCATAGCTGCAGGACGATCTTGCCACCCTTGGCATGCACGGCATCGGTGACCTTCTTCCAGCCCTGGACCTGTTCGGCGGACCAGATGCCGGGCGTGTCGGGGTAGCCGACACCCATCGGGGTGACCGATGTGGCTTCGCTGATGATCAGACCGGCGCCGGCGCGCTGGCCATAGTATTCGGCAATCAGGTCACCGGGGACTCGGCCCGGCTCGGCGCGGCAGCGAGTCAGCGGAGCCATGATGATGCGATTGGCCAGTTCCAGGTCGCCGATCTTGATCGGATCGAAAAGTGTGGGCATAGCGATGCTGCTCCTGTTTCGGGTTCGAAGGCGGTGAGCGATCAAAGTTGTTCGGCGAGGCGAGCCAGAAAGGCCGCGATAGCCGGTTCATTGCGTTTGAAGAAATGCCACTGGCCAACCTTGCGATTGGTGATCAGCCCGGCGCGTTGCAGCGTGGCCAGGTGGGCCGAGACGGTGGACTGCGATAACCCGGCGCGTTGATCGATCTGTCCGGCGCAGACGCCGTTTTCCAGCGAATGATGCTGCTCGGGAAAGTAGCGTTCGGGCTCTTTCAACCAGTGCAGGATTTCCCGCCGCAGAGGGTGGGCGATTGCCTTGGTAAGATCATCGAGGTCGTCAGGCATGGCGTTGTCCGGTTCGGTATATCGCGATGGAGCGAACTATATATCGTCAAAAGGCGATGCCGAATCGATCCGGTTGATGGTGCTTATCGCTGGTGTCGATCGTCGCTCGTGCTGGATGACTTCAACCGTTGACCGGGTCCTGTAGAATCCCCGGCTGAATTGTTCTGGGTATCCAACTATGCGTATCGGTCACGGTTATGACGTCCATCGTTTCGGCGAAGGTGATTTCGTCACGCTCGGCGGCGTTCGAATCCCGCACAGGTTCGGCCTGTTGGCGCATTCGGATGGCGACGTGCTGTTGCATGCGCTGAGCGACGCCCTGCTCGGCGCCGCGGCGCTGGGCGATATCGGCAAGCACTTCCCGGACACCGACCCGGCCTTCAAGGGCGCCGACAGCCGGGTACTGCTGCGTCATGTACTCGAACAGGTACAGGCGAAGGGCTGGAAGGTCGCCAACGTCGACGCCACCATCGTCGCGCAGGCGCCGAAGATGGCGCCGCATATCGAGGCGATGCGCAGGTCGATCGCCGAGGATTTGCGAGTCGACCTGGACCAGGTCAACGTCAAGGCAACCACCACCGAGAAGCTCGGCTTCACCGGGCGCGAAGAAGGCATTGCCGTGCATGCCGTCGCGTTGCTGATCAGCGCATGACCGAAGATCAGTTGCTCGGCCCGCGGGCCCATGGTGGCGCCTGTGGCTCGGCCGTGCTCAAGGCGGTTGCCGAAGATTTTCAGGTCGACGAAGTGCTGGATATTCCGCTGTCGGGTACCGGCGAGCATCTTTGGCTGTGGGTCGAGAAGCGCAATCTCAACACCGAGGAGGCCGCGCGACGCTTGGCTCGGGCGGCCGGCGTACCGGCTCGCAGCATCAGCTACGCCGGGTTGAAGGACCGACAGGCGCTGACCCGCCAGTGGTTCAGCCTGCATTTGCCCGGCAAGGCCGATCCCGACCTGACCAAGGCCGAAGACGACACGTTGAAGATCCTCAAGGCCGGACGCCACCAGCGCAAGCTCCAACGCGGCGCTCATTCGGCGAACGGCTTCACTCTGCGTCTGACCGAGTTGCAGGCCGATCGGGTCGAACTCGATGCCCGCCTTACGCGGATCAAGCAACAAGGCGTGCCCAACTATTTCGGCCTGCAACGATTCGGCTTCGATGGTGGCAACGTCCATGGCGCCCGTGAATATGCCGAGCGTAACGAACTGCCGGTGCAACGCAATCTGCGCTCGCGGCTGTTGTCGGCCGGGCGCAGCTATCTGTTTAATCGTGTACTGGCCGAGCGGGTCGCCAACGGTAGCTGGAATCGCGCCTGTGTCGGTGATCTGCTGGCGTTTACCGACAGCCGCAGCTTCTTTCCCGCCGGCGAGGCCGAGTGCAACGACCCCCGCCTGGCCGTGCTCGACTTGCATCCCACCGGCCCGCTTTGGGGGGCTGGGGAGTCGCCGACGGCAGCCGGTGCCCAGGCGTTGGAGGCGGCCGTCGCCGCTGCCGAGCCGTCAATCGCCAAGTGGCTCGCAGAAGCCGGAATGAAGCACGAACGGCGCATTCTTCGCCTCCCCATTAACGGCTTGTCGTGGCATTATCCCGAGCCTGACATTCTGCAACTTGAATTCGTCCTGCCGACCGGGTGCTTTGCCACCGCTGTGGTACGTGAACTGGTCAGCCTGGCAGGGCAGACGGACATCTGATGCGTATTCTGATCGCCAACGACGACGGGGTGTATGCACCCGGGCTCGCCGCGCTTTATGACGCGCTGGCGGATTATGCCGAGTGCAAGGTGGTTGCCCCCATCCAGGACATGAGTGGCGCCAGCAGCGCGCTGACCCTGGATCGCCCGCTGCATCCCACCACCATGCCTAACGGTTTCATCGGCGTGAACGGTACACCCACCGATTGCGTCCACCTGGGCATCAACGGCCTGCTCGAAGAGACGCCGGACATGGTGGTGTCAGGCATCAATCTGGGCGCGAACCTGGGCGACGATGTGCTCTATTCCGGCACGGTGGCCGCTGCCATCGAGGGGCGTTTCACCGGCAAACCAGCGTTCGCGTTCTCGCTGGTGTCGCGACTGACCGACAACCTGCCGACGGCTGCCTACATCGCTCGCCGGCTCGTCGAACGAGAGCAGAGTCTCGACCTGCCGCCGCGTACCGTCCTCAGCGTCAACGTCCCCAATCTGCCGCTGGACCATATCCGCGGCATCCAGCTGACCCGTCTCGGCCATCGCCGCCGCGCCAAACCACCCGTAAAGCAGGCCAACCCACGCGGCAAGGACGGCTACTGGATTTCGGTGGCCGGGGATGTCGAGGACGGCGGTCCGGGGACTGACTTCCACGCGGTGATGCAGGGCTATGTCTCGATCACCCCGCTGCAACTCGATCGGACGTTCCACGAAGCGTTCAAGGGGCTCGATCACTGGCTGGAGGATGTGCTGTGAATCATCGAGGACAAGACGATCTCCTGCGCCATGGCACTGGCATGACCTCGCAGCGGACCCGTGATCGATTGATTCAGCGGCTGTACGAAGAAGGGCTCTCGGACCCGCGGGTACTGGAAGTCATTCGGCGCACTCCGCGCCATCTATTCGTCGATGAAGCACTGTCCCATCGTGCCTACGAGGACACCGCGCTCCCGATCGGCCATAACCAGACCATTTCGCAACCCTTCATGGTCGCGCGGATGAGCGAATTGCTGCTCGCTGACGGTCCGCTGGACAAGGTATTGGAAATAGGGACCGGCTCCGGTTACCAGACGGCCGTGCTGGCGCAACTGGTCGAGCGGGTGTTTTCGGTGGAGCGGATTCAGGCCTTGCAGGACAAAGCGAAAGAGCGCCTGGTCGAACTCAAGTTGCGCAATGTGGTCTTTCGCTGGGGTGATGGCTGGGAAGGGTGGCCTGCATTGGCTCCCTACAACGGCATCATCGTTACCGCGGCGGCAGCCGACGTGCCACAGGCCCTGCTCGATCAACTGGCTCCCGGCGGGCGGCTGGTGATTCCGGTAGGGGTTGGTGAAGTCCAGCAACTGATGCTGATCGTTCGAGAGGAAGACGGTTTTTCCCGCCATCTGCTGGACACCGTGCGCTTCGTGCCGCTGCTCAATGGACCTGTAGTTTGATCTCAGCGGAAGGAAGCATGAAAAACGCGTTGTTGTTGTATGCCAAGGGCATGGCCATGGGCGCAGCGGATGTCGTGCCCGGCGTGTCGGGTGGGACCGTTGCGTTCATCACCGGTATTTACGATGAGCTGCTGCGCTCCATCGCGTCCGTGCCGAATGCCGTTGTGCCGTTGCTCAAGGGACGCGTCGCCGAGGCCTGGCGTACCGCCAACGCGACCTTTCTCGTGGTTCTGTTCGCCGGCATCCTCACCAGCGTATTCAGCTTGGCGAAGCTGATCACCTATCTGCTCGAGCATCATCCGATCCCGGTATGGTCGTTCTTCTTCGGCTTGATCCTGGTGTCGGTGCATTTGGTCAGCAAGGAGATTCAACACCGCGGTCCGTCTCGTCTGCTCAGCCTTTGCCTGGGCATCGGCTTCGCCTATTGGATCACGGTCGCTGCGCCCATGCAGTGGGGGACCAGCGGCATCAGCGTGTTCTTTGCTGGGGCGATCGCCATTTGCGCAATGATTCTGCCGGGCATCTCCGGTAGCTTCATCCTGGTGCTGCTTGGGTTGTATCCGGTCATCCTCGGCGCAGTCAAAACGCTGGACGCGGCAATCATGCTGACCTTTGCGTCGGGCTGCCTGATCGGCCTGCTGAGCTTCGCGCGCCTGCTCGGTTGGGTATTAGGCCGCTGGCGCGATCTGACCTTGGCCTTCCTCACCGGATTGATGCTGGGCTCGCTGAACAAGGTCTGGCCATGGAAAGAGACCTTGACCTGGCGCACCGACTCGCATGGCCAGCGCGTGCCGTTGCTGGAGCACAATCTGCTGCCCAGTACCTACGGCGATCTGACCGGGCAGGATCCGCAGCTATTGCTGGCTATTCTGTTGGCGGTCGCGGGTGTAGCGCTGGTGCTTGGGCTCGAGTGGTTCGCCGGTCGCGGCCAGCCAGTTGCGCAAAGCGTCTGAACCGACTTGTCGATCATAGGGAGCGGGCATTGAAGCTCATAG
This sequence comes from Stutzerimonas stutzeri, assembly GCF_019090095.1. Taxonomy (NCBI): domain Bacteria; kingdom Pseudomonadati; phylum Pseudomonadota; class Gammaproteobacteria; order Pseudomonadales; family Pseudomonadaceae; genus Stutzerimonas; species Stutzerimonas stutzeri. The sequence goes on from NZ_JAGQFP010000002.1 coordinate 1,673,236, forward strand.
CCAGCATGCAGTGGATACGCAGTTCGTCAGTCCGTTGCGCGCTTCTCGCCATGCTAGCGGGGACATTGCTGGCAGGTTGCGCCAGCTCGCCATCCGGTGGCGTCAGTGTGGTCGACCGCAATAGCCGTGACCGTGTGAACAGCGGGCACTACATCGTACGCCGTGGCGATACGCTCTGGTCCATCGCCTTCCGCTTTGGCTGGGACTGGCGCGATCTGGCCAGGGTCAACAACATCCCACCGCCGCATGTCATCTATCCGGGGCAGACGATTCGTTTCGGCGGCCAGGCGTCCCGCGCCGTGACCGCTCGTCCGACCACTACGCCGCCCCCCAAGCCTGATACCAGGCCGTCTGTCGTGACCACACCTGTGCCGATACCGCCGCCCTTGACCAAGCCCAGCGAGCCGGCTGCCAGGCCGCCTGTGGCGAGCACCAAGGTTCAGCCGGTGACCCGCTCGGCAAGCGGCTGGGCCTGGCCAACGGGCGGCACGGTAATCGGTCGATTTTCCTCAAACGGCAGTTTGAATAAAGGCATTGATATCGCCGGGGAATTAGGACAGCCTGTTTTAGCTGCTTCTGATGGGGCTGTTGTGTACGCCGGCAGTGGTTTACGGGGTTACGGCGAACTTGTGATCATCAAGCACAGCGATACCTATGTAAGCGCCTACGGTCACAACCGCAGGCTGCTGGTGCAGGAGGGGCAACAAGTCAAAGCTGGGCAGACCATTGCCGAGATGGGATCGACTGGAACCGACCGGGTGAAGCTGCACTTTGAGATTCGCCGCCAAGGCAAACCCGTGGACCCGCTGCAATACCTGCCAAAGCGATGATCTGAGCCACCTGTTCCGGCACTAGGAGGGGCTTGAGCGATGCCAAGGAGGTGCGCCGCCTGAGCCTGTTGTCGAACTCAGAACAGGAAAACAATAATGGCTCTCAAAAAAGAAGTGCCGGAGTTTGACGTAGACGATGCCGTTCTACTCATGGAGCCGTCCGCGGACGCAGATCCACTCAGCGAGATCTCCCGTGCCGGTTCCGTTGGCACCAAGTCAAAGACCACATCGCAACATAAGTTCATCGATTACACGCGCGCGCTCGATGCGACTCAGCTCTACCTCAACGAGATCGGTTTTTCCCCCCTGCTTACCCCTGAACAGGAAGTGCATTTCGCACGTCTTGCGCAGAAGGGCGACCCAGCCGGGCGTAAGCGGATGATCGAAAGCAACTTGCGCCTGGTGGTCAAGATCGCCCGACGTTACGTCAATCGCGGTCTGTCCTTGCTCGATCTGGTGGAAGAGGGAAATCTCGGCCTGATTCGCGCCGTCGAGAAGTTCGATCCGGAACGCGGCTTCCGCTTCTCCACTTACGCGACCTGGTGGATACGGCAGACCATCGAGCGCGCGATCATGAATCAGACGCGCACCATTCGCCTACCGATTCACGTGGTCAAGGAACTCAACGTCTACCTGCGTGCCGCGCGCGAGCTGACTCAGAAGCTCGACCATGAGCCTAGCCCGGAAGAAATCGCCAATCTGCTCGAGAAGCCCGTTGCCGAAGTCAAGCGGATGCTGGGGCTCAACGAGCGCGTGACCTCTGTGGACGTATCGCTTGGTCCGGACACCGACAAGACCTTGCTCGATACCCTCACCGACGATCGGCCCAGCGATCCCTGTGACCTGCTGCTCGACGACGATCTCTCCGAAAGCATCGACCAGTGGTTGTCCGACTTGACCGAGAAACAGCGCGAGGTCGTCATTCGGCGTTTCGGTTTGCGCGGCCATGAAAGCTGCACCTTGGAAGAGGTCGGCCAGGAAATCGGCCTGACTCGCGAGCGGGTTCGACAGATCCAGGTGGAAGCGCTCAAGCGGTTGCGTGAAATCCTGGAGCGCAACGGCCTGTCCAGCGAATCCCTTTTCCGCTGAGCACGTCAGCCTCTTTCCTGAAGGGAAGGGGCTGACCGTTCCTTTACCTTGGCGCCTTCCTGACGTCGAGGTGCGGCGGGTTAACTCCCGGTATATGGGAATTCCATGAAAGCTCGTTAGCGTGTAAGCATTTGCTTACACGCGCTGTAAGCCAAGCCTGAAAAAAAAGCGGAGAACTGTCTTCTGCGCTTTTTTGGTTCAGTAACTCATTGAAAAATAAAGCTATTTATAAATAGAAAAATATTTGGCAAGTGGCTATCAGGGATTTTTACCGGTTGCTGTGGTCGCTCAAAGCCTTAATATCGGCTCCGTGCTTAAGGACAAGCACAGCCGAAAAGGATATCGGTCAGGAGCTACCGCTGGATGCGGTTTCATCAGGACGATGAGCAGGAAATAAAGGGAAGTAGGGAAGGAGGCGGGCGGGGTTAACCCCGCCCCTTTTTTTTTGCCCTCGATTTGTCGATTGCAACAGAACGCCGAACGACTGCCGTTATAAGTGGCCTAACGCTCTGATGACTGATCAGAGGAATTCGCCATGAATGGCCAAGATCCAAGTGAACCGGCTCAGCCGGGGCAAGACCCGGACGAGTCAATCAAGCGGCGTCCGGATGAAGCCGACGATGACCACCTGGACGAAGCACTGGAAGAAACCTTTCCTGCAAGCGATCCCATTTCTCCTTAAGCTGGATCCGCACGCGTGATGGCAGCCTCTTCCGGCGAGTTGCGCAACAGCAGCGCGGGGATTATTCGTTCGCGCAGGAGCGGCGCGAGCTGAATCCTTGGCAGTTGATGCAGCTCCACCCAATCCAGCGCCTCGATTTCGGCCAGTGGCGCGACGTCATCGTCCAGATGCCCCACGAACACGTCGGCTGCCACCCAATGTCCGGGCTCGTTGGCGGCGCGTGCCTGAAAGTGCCCCAGCGGTTGCAGCCGTGTCCCCTCGATGCGCAGGCCGATTTCCTCTTCGAGTTCACGGCAGAGGGTCTGCAGGGGCGTCTCATTCGGTTCGGTCTTACCGCCAGGCAGCATGAATATCTGGCTGCCCCGTTTGCGTACGACCAGCATTCGGCCGTTTCCGTCAAACAGGCAAGCGGTGGCTATGTTCAAAGTGGCAGGGGGCATAGCGGGTCCCTCGTTATCGTGACATAACGCCAGAAGCGTCTTGGTTCGGTTGTAGCGCTGCAGGCGGCAGGCCAGCGATTCGGGCAGAACCGCCCCCTCGTGGAAGCCCAGCGGTAGATAGAAGCCCGCCAGCTTTGGCTCACAGAACAGCCAGACAGGCCCCTCGCAGCGGGCCAGCGCATGTTTTACCAATCGTCGTCCCAGTCCCTGGTTGCGCTGTCCCGGCGCTACCAGCAAGCCGGTCAGCCAGTGTCCGTGCTCGACCGACGTCAAGCACAACCCTGCGACGATCTCCGAGTACCCGGCAACCCAGCAGCGTGCAGCGGCCGGCACCCGCATGTGGCTGCGATGGGCGCGGTAGAACTTCTTGAGCAAGGGCGTCGATTCAGCCGGCAGCTGACGCACTGGATATTCAAGCATGGGCATTCCCGAAGACGCCGCAGATGGTAACCGATTCGCCTGACGAAGCTGACCGGATTGTCTCGCCACGGTATCGGGTGATCATGTGATCCGTTTATCCGACAACTGCAACTTTTTCGCCGTTGCGCAGGTTCTTAACACAACAGCCCTTCCAACTAGGACATAACAATATGTTGGATTTACTGATCGTGGTGGCCTTCATCCTGTACGGTCTCGGCTCCGGCCTGCGTGCGCGCGGCAAGGCCTCTCAAAGTCTCGATGAATACTTTTTAGCGGGTAGATCCATCAAGGGCTGGAAGGCCGGTTTCTCCATGGGCGCGACCCAGTTTGCCGCCGACACGCCGCTGCTCGTCACCGGGCTGGTGGCCACCGCTGGCATCTTCGCGTTATGGCGCCTCTGGATCTACGGGCTTGCGTTTCTGCTGATGGCGTTCGTATTCGCGGCAGGATGGCGCCGTGCCGGGGTACTGACAGATGCCGAGCTGACGCGTGTTCGTTACAGCGGCAAGGGCGTTACGCCTCTGCGCCTGCTCAAGGCCATTTACTACGGAACGGTGATCAATTGCGTGGTGCTGGCGATGGTGCTGGTGGCGGCCATTCGCATCGCCGAGGTTTTTTTGCCGTGGCATCTATGGCTGCCAGCGGGGCTGTACGACCCGATTGTTGGCTTCATCAGCAGTAGTGGTATCCAGCTGGGCGAGAGTATTACCGGGCTGGATCCGGCGATGATGAGTGCCAATAACCTCATATCGATTCTGCTCATTCTCGCGTTCACCGCCATGTACTCGATCACCGGTGGGTTGCGAGCCGTGGTCCAGACGGACGTGGTGCAGTTCAGCCTGGCAATGATCGGTACCTTGCTTTACGCGTGGTTCGTCGTGGATGCGGCGGGCGGTCTGGGTGGCCTGACGGACCGTATCGTCGACCTCTATGGCGCCGATCAGGCCGGCAAGATGCTGTCTTTCGCGCCGCCTTCCAATGCCGGCGAAGCCCTGATGCCATTTCTGGTGATCGTCGGGCTGCAATGGTTCTTTCAGATGAACTCCGACGGTACCGGCTATCTGGCGCAGCGAAGCATGGCCTGTCCAACCGACCGGGACGCCCGTATCGCAGGTCTGGTGTTCACCTGGCTGCAGATCTTTCTGCGTAGCCTTTTCTGGATGGCTATTGCCGTCGGGCTGCTGGTGCTTTATCCGTTTACACCCGCCGAGATGGCCGGCGATGGCTTCGCGGCGGGGCGGGAAGCACTGTTCGTACAAGGCATCGAAGATCTGTTGCCGCCGGGTGTCCGTGGTCTGATGCTGGTCGGCCTGCTCGCGGCGCTGGCCTCGACGGTCGATACGCACCTCAACTGGGGCGCATCCTACTGGAGCAACGACGTGTATGGCGGGGTGTTCGCGCCACACGTGCTCAAGCGCAAGCCACGAGACCGTGAGCTGGTGATCGTGGCGCGGCTGTCCAACGTGCTGATACTGGCAATCGCGATGATCGTCATGGCCAACCTGGGTTCGATCCAGACCGCCTGGTTCATTTCGCTGCTGTTCGGCGCGGGGATGGGCTCGGTGCTGGTGCTGCGATGGCTCTGGGAGCGGATCAATCTCTATTCGGAGCTGACCGCGATGGCCGTGTCGCTGATTACCGCGCCGCTGCTGCTCTATTACCTGGGCACCGATCCCGAGCAGGAGTGGATACGCCTGGGGATCATGGCGCTGACCACCACGACCGCGGCCATCCTGGTCACTTTCATTACGCCTGCGACGGACGATGCGACCCTCAAGCGCTTCTACCATCGGGTGCGGCCGTTCGGTTTCTGGCGGCACGCGGCGATGCTGAATGGCGTTAGTGCGAGGGTGTCGATCAATGCCTTGGGCAAGCGCCTGTTTGCGGTGGCAGTCACGGCTGTCTCGCTGTTCTCGCTGCTGGTCGGCGTGGGGCGCTTGATGTTCCCACCGCCGGATGGGAGTCCTGTCATCAGCTGGATCTGCCTCGCCCTCGGCCTTCTGCTTATACCTGTCTGGTTGCGCATTGTGATGGGGCGAGACTTCGACACGGACCCGGAAGATGAGCGCCTACCCGAGGACGGGACGGCGAGCCGAACCGGCTCCGTTTGGTCCGAGTGAAGACTCACGTGTCGTTTGATATCCGTTTCGTTAGTTGAATTATGTGAGGATGCTAAATATTTATCTGCCTAACTAGCGAAACGGCATTGAAAATAAAAAGTTATTCAAAACAGCGGCTTGGCGTCTGTACTTAAAATAAAGTGAACAGTCGTGAATCACCTCTGTCATTAGTAATACGCATCGCGTAAGCGCCATTGCGTATTCCGCCATAGTAAGAATAAGAGGTGTTGTCATGAACCGACTTTTCAAAACTTCCCTCCTGGTTGCCGCTATGCTTCCCGCCTTTGCAGTTGCCGCTCCGGTGGCAGGCGATCGAGAAGTTACCCTGAGTGGTGCGGGCAGTAGCGACAAGAGCTTCGATGATACGGTGTTTTCCGTACAGGGTAGTTGGGGTACTTATCTGGACGAGTCGTCCATGTGGGGTGTTCGGCAAACCGTTAACGCACGGGACTCGGAGGGCGAGAGCGTCCAGTTCGATGGCTCTACACGCGTGTTCTATGACTATCACTTCGGCAGTGGCAAGGCGCGTCCGTTCGTGGGTGTGAGCCTTGGCGGTCTGTACGGCGAAGAGGTGGACGAGACCTTCATGGGCGGGCCTGAGCTGGGTATCAAGTACTGGGTTCAGGACAAGACCTTCATTACGGCAATGGCCGAGTATCAGTTCCTGTTCAAGAGCGGGAGCGATGCCCGGGATCGCTACGATGACGGTGCGTTCTTCTACAGCGTAGGTATTGGTTACAACTATTGAAGCGCAACGAGTGCGATGCCTTATGTGGCATCGCACTCCCGGTTGTTGTATGTCAGTAGTTCTACAACGCTTCGTTTGTTTATATGTCCCCGTGATCCTCCGCTAATCAGCCTTCCACCAGTTCCTTCAGAAAGTTCTGCAGCGCCATACCTGGCTCATCGTTTTCCGATGTGATCATGCGTATTCCCCATTGGCTGAGAATCTCTTCCTGCACAGGGTTGGGTTTGTGCGAGAACACGTAGGATATGGGCCTGACGCCCAGGGTCTCGTGTTCGTTCCACATCTTCGAGAGTTTGTAGAACAACAATCGAATGTTGGTATCCGAAAGGCTGTAGCCGATAAACAGAACGGCCTTGCTCAGGGTGTCGGCGCGCAGTTTGATATCAAGCGGAGTTTCGAACTGTAGCCGCTCGTAGTAACTGGTTTCATCCAGCACGATCGACGCGTCGTCGTCGAAATCACCATGAAACTTGACGATCTGCCTGACCCCGTCGCGCGCCTTCACGAGATCGCTGGCATTGGCGATCTTGATATAGCCGACGCCATGGGCATCGTGCGCATTTTCGAGCCAACGGTCATAGTTGGTGGTGTAGATCGCAGGGAATCGGCCTTGCACGATCAACCGGTGGATTTCCGAGTTCCGTATGTCGATGTCCTTGTGCCATTCTCGGTCCATCCAGCTGCGCAGCGGACCGATGTTGCCCTTTTTGATGCGGTAATACTCGGCGAGCGAGAGGAAATTTCCGTAGGTGTCGAAGACGTCGGGATCGTAATCGAGCTGCAGGGCGATTTCATCGATCAGGTTGCGCCACGGCGGCAGGCCGATATTGGCTGATACGCCTGATCCTACGAACAGTATCAGGCGGTCATGCCGGTAAGCCTCCAGAAGCTTCTGCATCGCGTACCTCGTTCAGACCGCGCGCAGATGAGCGACGAAAGCCTCCAAAGCTCGTCTGCGCATGGACAGGTCGTTATGCACGCCGCCCAACTGGGCGAAGGTGCAGGTGTAGCCGTCAGGGATGAAGACGTTGTCCCATTCGAAACCCTCGTCACCGGCTGGCTCGCGGGAGATCCTGCCAGTCACTTCACCCTTGAACACGTGTCGCTTGCGCCCGTCGCAGTAGCCGATCAGGGTGCGCGCCACGGCCGATGGATCGTCCAGATTGCCGATCAGCTCGGAGAAACGAACCGCGTGCAGTCGGTCCCAGAAGGTCTGTGTGAGGCCACCTGGAAATCCGTTCAGGCTGTTGATGAACAGGCCGGAATGTTCGACGAAGACCGGCTTGCCGATCAGCTTGAAGGCGTCCAGCAGCTTGTCGTTGATCAGTTGGCCGAGATCTTCGGTTTGCGTTTCGACGATGCGCACCGGGAACGGGATGATCTCGATGCCGCTGTGTCCGAGAAACTCTGCAGCATCGCGAATCTTATGCTCGTTGACCGAAGCGAAGCGGATCTTCATGGCATTACCTGGCTGCGCCGTTCGACGTCCGAATGTGCAGGGGCGTATCGCGACCCTGCACTGGGTATGACGCAACGACCGGCTCAGGGTTCGACTATCCGTTCCGGTTCGCAAGGATCAGCGAGACGCTGGGCAGCCTGCCTGTCCTGCCTGTCCTGCCTGGAGGATGCGCTCTGCCGGCACCCGCAGCTGCGTCAACAGATAGCTGGCGAACGCCTGCGTATAGGGTTGCCGGTCGATGGCCCGCGCCATGCAGTCGAGCCAGGCGTCGCGCTCGGCTTCTGCGATGGTCCAGCGAGTATGGAATTGCGGGATGCTGATGCTGCCGTAGCGTTCGGCGTAACGACGCGGGCCGCCTAGCCACCCGCAGAGAAATGCCGCCAGCCGCTCGCGTGGCTCATCCAGCTGCGCTGGATACAGACGTCGCACGCAGGCGGCGCTGTCGGTCTCGTCCATGATCCGATAGAAGTCGGCAACCAGCCGCTCGATACCGGCTTCGCCGCCTGCGGCCTGATAGGAAGCGTCACCGACGCCGAATGGAACTGAGTGCAATGGTTGCATGGGTTGTGCCTGGGATTGCAGGTATGGAGCGGTGGTAAGGAATTGATCCAGCGCAATGGATCGGATCCTGACGCACCGGTGTCATGGGGCCTTGGTCTATGCTGTGTGAACAGTCGATGGAGGCCCGCAATGCGCAACATTCTTCTAGCTTATGACGGCTCGGACAACGCCAAACGAGCCCTTCAATACATCATCGATTTCGCCGCCGAAACGCCGAAACCGCCCCAGGTGCACGTGCTGAATGTCCAGCAGGAGCCGGTGCTCTATGGCGAATTCGTCACCTCGGATACGGTCGAGGAGCTCAACAGGAGCTTTCTCGAGAAGTCTAAACGCACCCTCGCAGAAGCCGCTACGGCATTGCAGGCGGCAGGCATTGCCCATGAGACCCATGCGATCCTGGGCAACGTGGCCCAGCAAGTGAACGATGCGGTTCAGCGCCTGGGTTGCGACACGGTGGTGATGGGCACCCGCGGCATGGGCAGCTTTACCGGGATGCTGATGGGATCGGTGGCCAATCGTGTCGTTCACGAGGTCTCGGTACCGGTACTGCTGGTGAAGTAACCGGTACCCAAACGCTGGCCTGGGTCAGTCCGTCTTGCCCTTGAGCAGGTCACCCAGGTTGGCGAAGGCCTTGAAGGTTTCCTTCGGGCCCAGATCGCTGCCTGGCTTTGCTTCGGCATAGTACTGGTTGTCGGTATAGCGCGCGTGTTCGTTATCGTGGCAATACAGGCAGAGCAGTTCCCAATTGGAGCCGTCTTCCGGGTTGTTATCGTGGTTGTGGTCCTTGTGGTGGACCGTCAGCTCGCTCAACCGCTTGCCCGAGAACTCCCGGGCGCAGCGCCCGCAGACCCAGGGGTACATCTTCAGCGCCTTTTCACGGTAGCCCTGTTCGCGCTGGGCATAGGGTGTGTTCGGTTTGCTGCTCATAGGTTCGCCTCGTCCTCACTCGCTTCCGGACAGTCGGAGTATCAGCCGGCCAGGCCGACATAGACATTCTGCACGTCGTCATGAGCATCGATGGCAGCCAGGAACGCCTCGACTTCCTCGAGCTGCGCCTCGGTCAGGGTGGTGACCGGATTCTTCGGACGATAGCCCAGCTGCGCCGACTGCACGGTGAATCCCTGTTCAGGCAGGGCGCGGCAGACGACGTCCAGATCTGTCACGTCGCTGATGAACAGCGTCGCGCCGTCTTCGGTCGGTTCGAAGTCCTGCGCCCCGGCTTCGATGGCCGCCAGTTCCGGGTCGGCATCCTCCGTGGTGGGCGCCGCTTCGATCAGGCCGCAGTGGTCGAAATCCCAGGCCACCGAGCCGGATGCGCCAAGCTGGCCCTTGCGAAACAGCACACGAATTTCCGCCACGGTGCGGTTGACGTTGTCGGTCAGGCACTCGACGATCAGCGGCACCTGATGCGGCGCGAATCCCTCGTAGGTGGTGCGCTCGTAGTTGACGCTCTCGCCCAGCAGGCCGGCGCCTTTCTTGATGGCGCGTTCCAGGGTTTCGCGGGGCATCGAGGCTTTCTTGGCCTGTTCCACCACCAGACGCAGGCGAGGGTTCATATCCGGGTCGGCGCCATTGCGAGCGGCGATCATGATTTCCTTCGACAGCTTGCCGAAGGTGCGTCCCTTCGCGTTGGCTGCCGCTTCCTTATGTTTCGCTTTCCACTGTGCGCCCATGGTTACTCTCGTGATCGAATGCGGAATTGGTGGTGTCCACCGTTAGACGTCGATTCTAGCTGCTGCGGCTGCTACAGGCACGGTCTGAGCGAGGCGTCTCGTCGTCCTGCACCAAAGACGCCAGCGCCTCGGCACGACTGCCGACTGTATGGCCTATTTGCACGCTCGCTGTATGTGTGCCCCAGTGTCGCGCTCGGGCTTTAATGAGCTCTTTGCCTGCGGAGAAACCGCCATGTCGCCGAAGGATCTGTTGCTGGCCTTGGTCGTGATCGTTGTCTGGGGCATGAATTTCGTCGTCATCAAGGTCGGGCTGGACGATATCCCGCCCATGCTGCTTGGCTGTCTGCGCTTCCTGCTCGCCGCGTTTCCCGCCGTCTTCTTTATCAAGCGCCCGCAACTCCCGCTGCGCTGGCTGTTGGCCTATGGCGCAACCATTTCGCTGGGGCAGTTCGCTTTTCTGTTCTCCGCGATGAAAGTGGGCATGCCGGCCGGGCTGGCATCGTTGGTGCTGCAGTCCCAGGCGTTCTTTACCCTGTTCTTCGCCGCGCTGCTGCTCGGTGAGCGATTGCGGGCGACCAACCTGATCGGACTGCTGATTGCCGCCGGCGGGCTGCTGCTGATCGGTCTGCAAGGTGATCGCAGCATGACGCTGGCCGGCTTCGTACTGACCATCTGCGCGGCGTCGATGTGGGCCTTGGGCAATATCGTCACGCGCAAGGTCGGCAAGGTAAATCTGGTTGGGTTGGTCGTCTGGGGTAGCCTGATCCCGCCGATTCCGTTCTTTGTCCTGTCCTGGCTGCTGGAAGGGCCGCAGGTAATCGACAGTGCGCTACGCGGAATCGGCCTTAATTCGATATTGGTGCTGGTCTACCTGGCATTCGGCGCAACCATTCTTGGCTACAGCCTGTGGAGCCGGCTTCTGTCGCGCTATCCGGCCAATACCGTGGCGCCATTCTCGCTGCTGGTGCCCGTTGTCGGCCTGACCTCGGCGGCGTTGCTGCTGGATGAACATCTCGGCTTGCTGCAGGCGATCGGCGCGCTCTTGGTGATGCTGGGCCTGCTGATCAACGTAGGCGGTGGCTGGCTGGCCGGTCGCTTGCGCACGGCATTCGGTGGCTCGCCGGCCTGACGGTGAACGGGCCAGGGCGACGAGCACCGGTCAGAACAATGATTGCTGGTCCTGCTGACGACGCCTCGAGTCGAGGCGTTGGCGAAAGCGTTTGCGGTATTCCAGTGCCAGCGGTTCGAGTTCCGCGAACTGGGCCAGCTCATCGTCGCTGGTCGTGTCGTCGAGGAAGCTGTGCCAGAGACGCGCAACGCTGATGCCCGGATGTGGGCGGTCGACCAGGCAGAGTGGCGCGTTAAGAGCGATCTCGCCGGGTTCCAGGGTGCGGTACAGCCAGCCGGTCCTGCCGCTGTTGGCCAGCTGACGTGCCAGGCCACGGGCGTCATGGCGCCGGTCGAGATTGATGCACGGCGAGCGCGGCTGACTCACCTCGATCAACGCCTCGCCCCAGCGAAAGCGATCGCCGATACAGATCTGACGCTCGTCGAGGCCTTGGGTCGAGAGGTTTTCGCCGAACGCGCCGGGGCTGATTCGCAGGTGCGGATACAGCCTGCGCCAATGCGCATAGTGCCCGGCCGGGTAATGACAGAGGCTGCGATCCGGCCCGCCGTGAAAGCGGCGGTCTCCCACCTGATCGCCGCGTAGCCCTTCGCGGTCGAGCCAGACCGGCATCGGCGCCAGCTGCTTGTCGATACCGGTGAGTTTTTCGACGCCGGGTAGGCGTGACAACCGCTCGCGCAGGAAGGGGCCTTCAACCGGCCATTGCCTGTTTGTATGGTCCGGCATCCGCTGCGTCTCCATGGTCGGGATACGCCACCGGCACACGTACGGTCGATCTGCCGAGACGCGGCTAGCGGTCAATCATGATTGAGGCGGGCCAGCTCGCGGCGAACCATCGCGGCGTACTCCGGCGGGTTGAGTCGATACAGCTCGGCGGCCACCCAGTCCAGCCAGCGCCGGCCCAACGTCGGCCGTTGTGCGAGCAGGCGCTGTGCCTCGGCCGTCGCTCGTTCGGCATGTTGCTGGTGAAACGCTGACCGGCTCATAGGCGTGGCTCCTGGCAGGGTGGCCGATTCTAAACGACCGAGTCCATGCAGTCTTGGTAGTCCACGCGGTCTTGGTAAAGCCGGCGGGCCGCGCTAGGCTCGCGGTACTTTTACCAGCGAGAGCGCTCCATGCCCCGGCCAGTCGATTTCAAGGACAAGATCTCCCGCCAGCGGCCGTATGGGCCAGCGGAGCCTGGATTGAAGGCGTCCGAGGGTGATCTGCCGCTGGTTATCGATCAGCTCGAAAGCGATCGCGGCCGTATCATCAATTCGGCCGCTGTGCGTCGCCTGCAGCAGAAGACGCAAGTGTTCCCCTTGGAGCGCAACGCCGCGGTTCGCAGCCGCTTGACCCATTCGCTGGAAGTCCAGCAAACCGGGCGCTTCATTGTCCGCACGCTGTACAAGCAGCTCGGTAGCCGCGCAGGGGAATATGGGCTCGATGGGCTGGAGGGCGCGTTGGAAAGTCTGGTCGAAATGACCTGCCTGATGCACGACATCGGCAATCCGCCATTCGGGCATTTTGGCGAGTACGCCATTGGCGAATGGTTCAGCGACAAGCTAGAGGCCCTGTTCGATGTCGCCGTGCCGGTCGGGCAGGGCGATGCGGCGCTACGTCAGCGTATGCTCGCCGATCTCAAGCAATTCGAGGGCAATGCCCAGGCGATTCGACTGGTGGTCAGCCTGTTGCGGTTGAACCTGACCTATACCCAGACGGCTGGTCTGCTCAAATATGTCCGTGCCGCTTATGCGGCAAAGCCCGCCAAGGGGACGCCGGGCGCCTATCTGCACAAGAAGCCGGGTTTCTATCTGTCCGAGGAGCCGTTCGTCAGTGACCTGCGAACCGCGCTGGGCTTGCAGCCAGGCACGCGCCATCCGGTGGCCTACATCATGGAGGCGGCGGACGACATTGCCTACTGCCTGGCGGACATCGAAGACGCGGTAGAGAAGGGCATCTTCAGCATCGAGCAACTGGCGCAACTGCTGCTCGCCAAGTTCGCCGAGCACGGCTCGCCAGACGAGCCGATTGCAGCTACCGGCCGCAGCTTCCGCAGCATGGTGGCTTACGCCGAATCCCGTGCTCGAAAGGAGCCGATCAACAAGGTCGGTGAGTTCTTCATTTGGCTGCGGGTGAATATGGTCCATCCGCTGGTACAGCATGCGGCCCAGCAGTTCATCGAGAACATCGAGGCGGTGTACCACGGCACGTTGGATCGGGCGCTGCTCGAGGACGCCAGCCTGTGCAATGCGATCGTGCAGACCTTCAAGGACGTTGCGATGGACCGCGTCTTCTGTCATCGCGAAGTGGAGACCTTGCAGTTGCAGGGCTATCGCATTCTCAAAGGCCTGCTCGATACCTATTCACCCTTGCTGCGCGTGGCGCCGGCCACTTTTCAGGCGTTGACCGAGGGCAGCTGTCGCAGCGAACCCTATCTGCAGATGTTGGCTCGGCGGCTGCCCAGCCAATTGATCAAGGCCTACGACGAGGCAATGAAAGCCCACGCGGAACAAACGCCTAACTGGCCGCTGTGGGAGTTCTATTACCGCTGCCGGATGTTGCTGGATTTCGTCAGCGGCATGACCGATCAGTTGGCGCAGGACGAATATCGCATCCTGTCGGCCATGTAACCGCCTCTGGCCCGCTCGGGCCTCAATGTCTTCTTCCCCCAGAGTGCTTCGGCTGAGTGACGCGGCTCGCTCGGCTGCCAGCCTGCGCCAACTTGGCTCACGGTAGCCGTTCCGCTGGTACAAACCTTGCAATTCCGTGGTGCGCATACAGTGCTTGTTGCCCTTCGATGGGGCGGCAGTCGACGTAGGTGCAGCTGGGTGGTAGCGGTAAGCCGATGAAATAAAAGGCCCTCGAAGGTCTACGCAATCAGCTTGCGCAAACTCTCAGTTCGAACGGTGGCGGTCCCCGAACCCGCCCGTGTCACATCATGGTGCGCGGGTCCGATGAGGGTGGCCGTTTTGGTGCGTTTCACTCGGCAGGAAAGTAGTCAATGGAAAATCCGAGTAGTGCGGTAGAGGTATTGGTGCACGGTGCCAACACGCTGTTCATCCTGATGGGTGCGGTGATGGTGCTGGCGATGCATGCGGGATTTGCCTTTCTCGAGGTCGGCACGGTCCGCCTGAAGAACCAGGTCAATGCGCTATCGAAGATCATCGCCGACTTCGCCGTCTCGACGCTGGCGTACTTCTTCATCGGCTACTGGGTCGCCTATGGGGTGACTTTCATGCATCCGGCCGACCAGCTGATCGGTGAGAACGGCTACTCGTTGGTGAAATTCTTCTTTCTGCTGACGTTCGCCGCGGCGATACCCGCAATCATTTCGGGTGGGATTGCCGAGCGCGCGCGTTTCGGCCCGCAGCTGTGTGCCACGCTGCTTATCGTTGCCTTCGTTTATCCGTTCTATGAGGGCCTGATCTGGAACGGTAACTTCGGTCTGCAAGCCTGGCTGGAGGCACGTTTCGGCGCCCCGTTCCATGACTTTGCCGGATCGGTGGTGGTGCACGGCATGGGCGGCTGGCTGGCGCTTGGCGCGGTCACGCTGTTAGGGCGGCGCAACGGCCGTTACCGCGAGGGACGAGTGGTGGCATTCGCCCCGTCGAACATTCCGTTTCTGGCGTTGGGCTCGTGGATCCTGATCGTCGGTTGGTTCGGTTTCAACGTGATGAGCGCGCAGACCCTCGAGGCCGTCAGCGGGCTGGTGGCAATCAACTCGCTGATGGCGATGGTTGGCGGTACGGCAGCGGCTTGGGTCGTCGGGCGCAACGATCCGGGGTTCCTGCACAACGGACCGCTGGCGGGATTGGTGGCGGTTTGCGCCGGCTCCGACGTGATGCATCCAGTCGGTGCCCTGATGACCGGCATAGTCGCAGGCGCCCTGTTTGTCTGGACGTTCACGGCGGCGCAGAACAAGTGGAAGATCGACGATGTCCTCGGGGTCTGGCCGTTGCATGGCCTCTGTGGTGTCTGGGGTGGCCTGGCTTGCGGTCTCTTCGGCCAGCAGGCGGCCGGCGGGCTGGGCGGCGTCAGCCTGCTCAGCCAACTGGCTGGCTCGGCGCTTGGCGTGCTGATTGCCTTGGCCGGCGGCTTTCTGGTCTACGGTCTGCTCAAAAACAGCGTCGGTATCCGGCTGAGCCAGGAAGACGAGTTCAACGGAGCGGATCTGTCGATTCACCGAATCGGTGCGCTAAGCAACGATTGAGCCGCTGCCCGCCGCGAGTCGCGGCGGGCCTCCTGCGTGCCTATCGGCGCAGGTTCAGGTCGGGACGGTTTCGCCGGTGCCGTAGGCGCGCATGAACAGGTCGACGCAATCCTGCACATGACCGTCCGCCTCCTCGGGCGTTGGCGGCTCCGCACAACCGATCAGCAAACGGAAATGCGCAGCACCCTTGATCAGCGAGCAGAAATGCTCCGCTGCACGCATCGGCTCGCTCGCCCGCAGCAGGCCGTGCTGGTTGGCCTGGATCAGCAAATGCTCCAGGTCGACCAGCAAACGCTGCGGACCGGCCTCGAAGAACATCCGTGACAGTGCCGGGTTCTGCGTTGCCATGGCCACCATGACGCGGTGCAGCCCAATCGACTCCGGGCTGTTGACCAGCGCCTGGAAGGCATGGCCGATCTCGAGCAGCACCTGCTCGATCATGCAGCCTGCCTCGATCACGAACAACGTGCGCGGCAGGCGCGTTTCGCAGGTGGTTTTCACCGCCTCGCCAAAAAGCGCTTCCTTGTCCTTGAAATGGCTATACAGGGTGAGCTTGGACACGCCGGCTTGCGCGGCGATCGCGTCCATGCTGCTGCCTTCGTAGCCGTTGCTGAGGAAGAGTATCTGTGCGGCTGCCAGGATCGCTTCGCGCTTGGCCGGATCCTTCGGACGGCCCGGGCCAGAGGGTACAGATGGAATTGCTGTCATGTGCGCTTTTAATACTAGACTGGTGAGTTCGGTATTTTTACTATACCGGCCAGTATAAGTATTAGAACCCACCTGTGACAGAGAGAGATCCGACGTGCTTCGACGTGCCTTGCCCTTCCTCGGTGTCATTGGCTTCGCCTTGCTTGCCGGTTGCAGCGATAGCGAACCTGAGCAACGCTCGACGCGTCCGGTGATGGTGGTCCAGCCCCAACCGGCGGGCGAGGCCTTCGAAAGCTATCCGGGTGAGGTGCACGCCCGTTACGAGCCCGAACTGGCGTTCCGGATCGCCGGCAAGGTTGCCGAGCGGCTGGTCGAAACCGGTGATCGGGTGACCAAGGATCAACCGCTCGCACGGCTCGATCCCCAAGATGTACGACTGCAGCTCGAAGGTATTCGCGCCCAGGTTGCCGCCGCCGAGGCCAACCTGCGGGTCGCCCGTGCCGAGCATGAGCGCTACAAGACGCTGATGGATCGGCAGCTGGTCAGCCGGTCGCAGTTCGATGCATCGGAGAATGCCTACCGTTCCGCCCAGGCACGTTTGCAACAGGCACGCTCCGAATTCGATGTGGCAAGTAATCAGGTCGACTATGCGGTGCTGCGGGCGACTCGCGATGGTGTCATTGCTCAGCGTCGGATCGAGGTCGGTCAGGTGGTCGCCGCTGGGCAAACGGCATTCGTGCTGGCGGCCGATGGCGAGCGTGAAGTGGCGATCAACCTGCCCGAGCAAGGGCTGGAGCACCACTCGGTGGGCCAGAAGGTCTCGGTGGAAATCTGGTCGCAGCCGGGCAAGCAGTACTCCGGGCACATTCGCGAGCTGTCCCCGGCCGCCGAGCAGCAGTCGCGCACCTATTCGGCACGTGTCGCCTTCGATGAGGCTGACGTGCCTGCCGAACTGGGACAGAGCGCGTTGGTGTCGATTCGCCGCAACGGCGAGGTGCCGTTGGCGGTACCACTCTCGGCCGTGACCGCCGAGCAGGGTCAGGCCTTCGTCTGGCGCGTGAAATCGGACGCCACGCTGGAGCGGGTCAAGGTGCGGACCGGGCCTTTCGGTGAAACCTGGGTCCCCATTCTCGAGGGTCTGCAGGCCGATGACTGGGTGGTGCTGGCCGGCGTGCAGCTGCTCCACGAGAACCAACCAGTGAGGGCCATCGATCGAGACAACCGTCCGGTCGTCCTGGCGGCGCAGGAGTAATCGCGATGCGCTTCAACCTTTCCGCCTGGGCGCTGGGCAACCGGCAGATCGTTCTCTACCTGATGCTACTGATGGCGGCCGTTGGCGCGCTGTCGTACAGCAAGCTCGGCCAGAGCGAGGATCCGCCGTTCACGTTCAAGGCCATGGTGATCCAGACCCAGTGGCCTGGCGCCACCGCCGAGGAAGTCTCTCGGCAGGTCACCGAGCGCATCGAGAAAAAACTGATGGAGACCGGCGAGTACGAGCGCATCGTCTCCTTCTCGCGGCCGGGCGAGTCCAACGTGACCTTCATGGCGCGCGACTCGATGCGTTCGGAACAGATTCCCGATCTCTGGTACCAGATTCGCAAAAAGATCGGCGACATTCGCCATACCTTGCCTGCGGATATCCAGGGCCCATTCTTCAACGACGAGTTCGGCACGACCTTCGGCAACATCTATGCGCTGACCGGGCAGGGTTTCGATTACGCGATCCTCAAGGATTATGCCGATCGCATCCAGTTGCAGCTGCAGCGGGTGAAAAACGTCGGCAAGGTCGAGTTGATCGGCCTGCAGGACGAGAAGATCTGGATCGAGCTGTCCAACGTCAAGCTGGCGGGGCTGGGCCTGCCGCTCGAAGCGGTACAGCAGGCGTTGGCGGCGCAGAACGCTGTGCTGTCGGCCGGCTTCGTCGAAACCCCCAGCGACCGCGTTCGGCTACGGGTCACCGGCAGTTTCGAGACGGTCAAGGAAATCCGCGATTTTCCGATCCGGGTGGCCGGTAGCACGTTCCGCGTCGGCGACGTGGCGGACGTCTATCGGGGCTTCAATGATCCGCCGGCACCGCGCATGCGCTTCATGGGCGAGCCGGCGATTGGCCTGGCCGTGTCGATGAAGGCGGGCGGTGACATCCTGGTGCTGGGCGAGGCGCTCCAGGCCGAGTTTTCCCGGTTGCAGGAGCAACTGCCGGCCGGCATGGAGCTGCGCAAGGTGTCCGACCAGCCGGCCGCGGTGAAGACGAGCGTCGGTGAGTTCGTGCGGGTGCTGGTCGAAGCGTTGGCGATCGTCTTGCTGGTGAGCTTCTTCTCGCTAGGCGTGCGCACCGGTCTCGTCGTCGCGCTGTCGATTCCGCTGGTGCTGGCGATGACCTTCGCGACCATGCACTACCTCGATATCGGCCTGCACAAGATCTCGCTGGGCGCGCTGGTGCTGGCGCTCGGGCTGATGGTGGATGACGCGATCATCGCGGTGGAGATGATGGCGATCAAGATGGAGCAAGGTTTCGACCGGCTCAAGGCCGCCAGCTATGCCTGGACCAGTACCGCCTTTCCGATGCTCACCGGCACCTTGATCACGGCCGCCGGGTTTCTGCCGATCGCCACCGCACAGTCGAGCACGGGTGAATACACCCGTTCGATTTTCCAGGTGGTGACCATCGCGTTGATCGCCTCGTGGATCGCGGCGGTCATGTTCGTTCCGTTGCTCGGCGAGAAGCTGCTGCCCGATCTCGCCAAGCGCCACGCGCTGAAGCACGGCGGCAGCGAGCAAGGCCACGACCCCTATTCGACGCCGTTCTACCAGCGGGTTCGGCGTGTGATTCGCTGGTGCGTGCAGCGGCGCAAGACGGTCATCGTCCTGACGCTGCTGGCGTTCGTCGGCGCGGTCGGGCTGTTCCGCATCGTCCCCCAGCAGTTCTTTCCGGCCTCCGGGCGCCTGGAATTGATGGTCGATCTGAAGCTGACAGAGGGTGCCTCGCTCAAGGCCACCGAAGCCGAAGTGCACCGCCTCGAAGACATGCTCAAAGCGCGTGCGGGCATCGACAATTACGTGGCCTACGTCGGCAGTGGTTCACCACGCTTCTACCTGCCATTGGATCAGCAGTTACCGGCCACCAGCTTTGCCCAGTTCGTGGTGCTCGCCGACAGCATCGAGGAGCGTGAGGCGCTGCGCAGTTGGCTGATCGAGCGCTTGCAAGAGGACTTCCCGACGCTACGGGGCCGGGTCAGCCGCCTGGAAAACGGACCGCCCGTGGGCTATCCGGTGCAATTCCGGGTCACCGGCGAACACATCGACATCGTGCGCAAGCTGGCCCGGGAGGTCGCGGCCAAGGTGCGCGAAAACCCCTACGTGGCGAACGTGCACCTGGACTGGCAGGAGCCGAGCAAGGTCGTCTGGCTTAACGTGGATCAGGATCGGGCGCGGGCGCTGGGCGTGAGCACCACGGAGCTGTCCAATTTCCTCAGGCGCACCTTTACCGGGGTTACCGCCGGGCAGTTTCGTGAAGACAACGAGCTGATCGAAATCCTGCTGCGCGGTACCTCGCGTGAGCGGGAAACCTTGTCGATGCTGCCGAGTCTGGCGATTCCTACCGCGAACGGGCGCAGCGTGCCGCTGTCGCAGGTTGCCACCCTGGAATACGGCTTCGAAGAAGGCGTGATCTGGCACCGTAATCGTCTGCCGACCGTGACGGTGCGCGCCGACATCTACGGCGACGAGCAACCCGCCTCGCTGGTGAAGCAGATCGAGCCGACGCTTCAGGACATTCGCAACGCGTTGCCCAGTGGTTACCTGCTGGAAGTCGGCGGGACGGTCGAGGATTCCAGCCGCGGCCAAGCCTCGGTCAATGCCGGGATGCCGCTGTTCGTCATCGTGGTGGTCAGCTTGTTGATGCTCCAGCTCAAAAGCTTTTCGCGTTCGGCGATGGTGTTCCTTACCGCTCCGCTGGGGCTGATCGGCGTTGCGCTCTTTCTGCTGCTGCTCGGCAAGCCATTCGGCTTCGTGGCCATGCTCGGCACCATCGCGCTGTCGGGCATGATCATGCGCAACTCGGTGATTCTGGTGGATCAGATCGAGCAGGACATCGCTGCCGGACAGGATCGCTTCAACGCCATCATCGACGCCACGGTTCGCCGTTTCCGGCCCATCGTGCTGACCGCTCTGGCGTCGGTGCTGGCGATGATTCCCCTGTCGCGCAGTGTGTTCTTCGGGCCGATGGCGGTCGCGATCATGGGGGGGTTGATCGTCGCTACGGCGCTCACACTTCTTTTCCTGCCGGCGCTGTACGCGGCCTGGTTCCGGGTCAAGGAAACGCGCTGAGGTGGCAGTGGGGACGCCGGCGTCGCCCTAGATGCCGGCGGCTTGCAACAACTGCTCGGCTGCCGCCTTGGCCAGCAACGCCTGATCGCCAGGGCCTTCGATGTGCGCCATGCTCAGCGCCCCTTCGATAAGAAACTGCAGTTGCCGGGCCAACTGCTCCGGCTGCGCGGCATCGAGTGCTTCCAACAGCTCACGCACATGCGTCTGAAACTGCGCCTTGTAGGCGGCTGAGCGCTGATGGATTGGGTGGTCGCGGTCATGGTATTCGGCCGCGGCATTGATGAACAGGCAGCCGCAGAACGCATTCGGGCTGTGAATCATATCGTTCAGGCCGTCGAAAATACTCAGCAGCGCCTTGCGCGGCGGCAGCTTCTCGCGCGCCGCGCGCAGCCTTGTCAGCATCGGCTGCTGGCGGGCATCCAGCACGGCGAGAATCAGCTCTTCCTTCGATTTGAAGTGCTTGTACAGCGTCATCTTGGCTACGCCGGATTCGCTGAGAATCCGGTCGATACCCGTGGCGTGATAACCCTCTGTGTAGAACAGCCGCTCGGCGGTACCGAGTAGCAGGTCGCGCTTGTTCGTAGCCATGTAGGTCTCCTTCGACGGCCAATTATGCGGGAGCGATTCCGTTCCCTCCAATCACGTCTCGGCGAAAGTCGCGCTTGCAGTGTACAGACAGGTCTGTCTATTATCCAGTCGTGCCTCCGCACAGCCATCCATCCTTCAAGGAGCGACACGATGAAACTCTATGACCTGACCCTTTCCGGCAATTGCTACAAGGCGCGCCTGTTTCTCGGCCTGATCGGCCAGCCGGTGGCGCTGGTTCCGGTAGACCTGTTGAAGGGCGAGCACAAGCAGCCGCCGTTTCTCAGCCTCAATCCGCGCGGGCAAGTGCCGGTTCTGGAGGATGGGGATGTCCGGGTCGTGGACTCGCAAGCCATCCTGGTCTATCTGGCCCGGCGCTACGCCGACGAAGCCTGGTTTCCGCTCGATGCGCCGACCCAGGCGGCTGTGGTCGGCTGGTTGAGTTTCGCCGCCAACGAGATGCATCACGGTCCAGCCACGGCGCGCGTGGGGCGCTTGTTCGGCCGGCCGATCGACGAAGCCCTGGCCTCGAGCCGCGCACTGGCGGCGATGCAACTGCTCGAGCAGCATCTGGCCGAACACACCTGGCTGGCCGGAACGGCCACCCCGACGATCGCCGACATCGCGGTATACCCCTATGCAGGATTGGCCGGCGAGGGCGGTATCGACCTCGCGCCGTATCCCGCCGTACGGGCGTGGTGCTCGCGCATTCGTGAGTTGCCCGGTTACCTCGCCATGCTCGGCCTGGAATAGGAGGCGACGCGATGAGCAGCCCCTTCCATACGGGTGAGCGGTGGGTTCAGCGCCGCGCCGGCGTGCGCGATAAGGCTGAACAACTCGGCAGTCGGGCGATTCGCTCGTTCATGCCCGAGCAGCATCGTGAATTCTTCGCGCAGTTACCGGCCTTGCTGGTCGCTGCGGTGGACGGCGAGGGGCAGCCGCATGCTTCGATCCTCTGGGGGACGGCCGGGTTCGTCTGGTCGCCGCATCCGGTCCTGCTCTGCGTAGGCGCGACCGCGCAGGACGACGATCCGGTCGCGCCCTGGCTGCGCTTGGATGCCAGGGTTGGCTTGCTGGGCCTGGAGTGGCCGACTCGTCGGCGCAACCGGATCAACGGTCGCATCCTCGAATGCGACCGGCAGGGGTTCGGCATCGCGGTGGCGCAATCCTTCGGCAACTGCCCCAGGTACATCCAGGCGCGAAGTTGGCAGCCGATCCGTCGTCTTCCTGGGTTGATGCTCGAAGGTGATGGCGTGGACAGCGAGTGGTTGGCGCTGGTGGAGCAGGCGGACACCTTGTTCATCGCCAGCCAGAGCAGCGACACCCAGGGTGGAGGCGTGGACATCTCGCACCGCGGCGGACCGACCGGTTTCGTCGAGATCGGCCGGGACGGGCGGCTCTGGCTGCCCGACTACAGCGGTAATCGGTTGTTCAACACGCTGGGCAACCTGGTTCGCGAGCCCCGTTGCGGGTTGCTGTTCATCGATTTCGCCAGCGGTGACCTGCTTCAACTCCAGGCGCGGGCCGAGCTGATCTGGCCGGAGCAGTACGCCGCGTCGGGTATCACTGCGCCGCCCGGTGCCGAGCGCATGCTGGCATTGACACCGGGGCGCTGGGTTTTGCGGCGCGCACGTCTGCCCCTGGCTTTCAGCGCGCCCGAGCTATCGCCGTTCCTTCCGGGAACAGGAGTGTGAGCCATGCGTCGCATGAGTGTGATCGGCATCCTGCTGAGTGTGTTGGCGGCAAGCGTGCACGCCGCGGAGCTGCGCTTCAGTCTGGTTCGCACCGGGCAGACTGCGTCCAGCGGCGAGTTCGCCTGGCGCGATGGCGATTGGGTCGAGCCGGCCACGGTCAACCATGTCGCGCTGCTGATCGAGCATCGTGGCAGCCGGTTGCTGTTCGGTACGGGCCTGGGTCGCCAGATCGACGCGCAGCTCGATAGCGAAATTCCGTGGCGAAAGAAGCGCTACACCGCCGTGCGCCCGGTACGCGATCAACTGAACGATGACCTCAAGGTCGACCGGCTGGTGCTCGGCTGCGCCCGTTGGGAATATGCCTCCGGGCTGGTGGATTTTGCCGACCTGCCGGTACTGGCCAGTCCGGAAAGCATCCACTATGCCCAGACGGCCACGCCGCCAGCGGTCCTGCCGGTGCAGTTCGCTCATGGCGTGAAATGGCAGCCGCTGCGCTTTGACCGCCAGCCGCGCTACGGCTTCGAGGAAAGTCTCGACCTGTTCGGCGACGGCCGCATGATCCTGGTGAAGCTGCCAGGGCACGGTGCGCTGGGGTTGTTCCTTACGCTGGACGATGGCCGCCGCTTCTTCTTCCGCGGAGACGCCGCGGGTACGCAGCCTGACGCACCGATTTTGCCCGTCGATGTGCTGCCGTTGCAGGACAGCGGGCTGCAAGCACGACTCGGCTTTTACCCGCGCTGGATCGAGTGAGCTAGACGGCGGCGGCTCGTTTGCGCGGGTCGTTGCCGGACGGCGAATTCATGCTCTCCGTTCGTCCGCTCGGGAAGGCTTAACGAAGCGCCACCCGCTAAGCTTAAGCCTGTAATTTCCCAAGGAAGCCAGGCCGGAAAAGATGGGCGCAGTATGGCAGACCGATTCATCCCGGGCGGGTGACAGCAAACGCGTGTCACGCACCAACAAACCCGGTAAACAACCCACGCACGGCAGCCGACTGGCGCGCCGCATGGGCGTGTTGCTGGGTGTTTCCCTGCTCGCCGGGGGTGGTTATGCCGCCTGGCATGAGATGCACACCTCCAAGCTGCAGGCGCTGTGGCTAAGCCGTTACGCGGAGAAGCTCGACTATCAGCTCGAGGCCGGCGCAAGCGACAGCATCCGGTTTCCCGAAGCTGGGCCCTTCGATCGTCGGCTGGGCTACTCAGCCTTGCCGACCTTCGTCGAGCGGCTGACCGAGCGTGGCTTCGATGTACAGCAGCAGGTGCGCTTCTCGCCGGCGTTGCAGCGCTACGTCAGTCATGGCTTCTTCGTGCCTTACCCGGAAAAATCCCAGGCCGGTCTGACCATCGATGACTGCCGCGGGGAGCCGCTGTACGCCAACAGTTATCCGCACCAGTACTACGAGTCGTTCGATGACGTGCCGCCGATCATCGCGATGAGCCTGCTCTTCATCGAGGACCGCGGCTTGCTCAATGCCGACCGTCCGCGCGCCAACCCGGCGGTGGATTGGCCGCGTTTCACCATGGCCGCGATCAGCCAGGTGGAGAAACAGTTGGGGCTGCCGGTGCAGGCCGCAGGCGGTAGCACCCTCGCGACCCAGGTGGAGAAATACCGGCACTCGCCCGAGGGCCGGACCGGAAGTGCCGAAGAAAAGATCCGACAGATGGTGTCGGCGAGCGTGCGCACCTACCGCGAAGGTCGCCAGACACTGGCTACCCGCAAGCGGATCGTCCGTGACTATCTCAACAGCGTGCCGCTGTCAGCGGCGTACGGGCATGGTGAAGTGCACGGGATCGCCGATGGGTTACGCCTCTGGTTTGGCGCCGACTTCGCCGAGGTCAACCGCCTGCTCGACTCGCGCCGCAACGCCGGCACCCGCTACGAGGACCAGGGTCTGGCGTTACGCCAGGTGCTTTCATTGTTGATTGCCCAGCGGCGGCCGTCCTACTACCTGGGCGCCGGACGTGCCGACATGGCCGAACTGACGGACAGCCACATCCGCCTGTTGGCCAACGGTGGCGTGATCGGCACGCGACTGCGCAATGCGGCGCTGCAGCAGAAAGTCGTCTTTCGCGATTTGCGCAGCGAGCCGGGGATTCGCGAGGTGCCGTCGAGCAAGGGCATCACCGCGGCGCGTATGCGCCTGAGCAGTTTGCTCGGCGTCTCGCTGTACCAGCTCGACCGGCTCGACTTGGCGGCTACCACGCCACTGCACGGCGAATTGCAGACCAAGGTCACCGAATACTTGCACCGCTTGGCGGAGCCGGGCTTTGCCGGCCAGGTCGGGCTGTTCGGCGAGCGCATGCTGTCGCCGGAGCGCACTGGCGATGTGCGCTACAGCTTCACCTTGTTCGAGCGCGGCGAGCAGGGCTTCCGTGTACGGGTGCAGACCGACAATACCAACCAACCCTTCGATATCAACGAAGGCAGCAAGCTGGAGCTGGGCTCGACCGCCAAGCTGCGCGTGCTGACCACCTACCTGGAGATCATCGCCGAGCTGCACGACCGCTACGCGCAAAGCGATGTCGCCACGCTGCGCAAGGCAGAGGCCGTCGATTCGCTGACGCGCTGGGCGCTGGGTTATCTGATCCAGCATGACGATCGCAATCTTCCGGCCATGCTCGACGCAGCGCTTGAACGGCGCTACTCGGCGAACCCGAACGAGCGCTTCTTTACCGGTGCCGGCATGCACCATTTCGGCAACTTTCGCCATCAGGACGACGGCCGTCTGCCGACCATGCGCGAGGCCTTGCAGGAGTCGATCAACCTGCCATTCGTGAGGCTGATGCGCGACCTGGTGAGCTACAGCACCTACCAGACCTCCAACGGCGCCGAGTTGTTGAAGAGCGATGACAACCCGGAGCGCCGCGAGTACCTGCGGCGGTTTGCCGATCGCGAAGGGTCGGTGTTCCTACAGCGCTTCTGGAAGAAATACCGTGGCAAGAGCGCCGATGAACGCATCGAAGCGTTGCTCGATGGCATGCGGCCAACGCCGCGGCGGCTGGCCGCCGTGCATCGCTATCTGGTGCCGGACGCCGATCGCGCCACGTTCGACCGCTTTCTGACCACGCGCCTGCCCGGCAGCGACCTCAGCGAGAAGGACCTCGACGCGCTTTATACCCGCTACGCGCCCGGCAGCTACAGCTTGCCCGATCAGGGTTACATTGCCCGCGTTCATCCACTGGACCTCTGGCTGCTGGGCTATCTGATCAAGCACCCGGACGCCGGTATAACCGAGGTGATCGACGCGAGCACCGCCGAACGCCAGGAAGTCTACGGTTGGTTGTTCCGCAGCCGCTACAAGAGTGCCCGCGACAGCCGTATTCGGATCATGCTCGAAGTCGAGGCCTTTACCGATATTCATCGCCGATGGCAGCGCCTTGGGTATCCCTTCGACCACCTGGTTCCGTCACTGGCCACCGCGCTGGGCAGCTCCGGTGATCGCCCGGCAGCCCTGGCCGAGCTGATGGGCATCATCGTCAACGACGGCGTTCGCCTGCCCAGCGTGCGCATCGACAGCCTGCATTTCGCCAATGCCACACCGTATGAGACGCGCGTGGGAATCCGGCCGGACGCCGGCGTTCGGGTGCTGCACGCCGAGGTTGCGGCCGCCCTTCGCGATGCGCTGGCCACGGTGGTGGAAGGGGGTACGGCACGTCGTCTGCACGGCAGCTTCCTGCAGGCCAGCGGCGAGCCGCTACGGGTCGGTGGCAAGACCGGCACGGGCGACAACCGTATCCAGACGGTGGGCGCCGGAGGGCGGCTGATCAGCTCGCTGGCGCTGAACCGGACCGCGACCTTCGTCTTCTACCTAGGACCGAACCATTTCGGAACGTTGACGGCCTACGTGCCAGGGCAGGGCGCCGACAGTTTCCGCTTCACCTCGGCGCTGCCCGTGCAGGTGCTCAAGGGGATGGCGCCGATTCTGCAGCCCTATCTGCTCGCCGGCGCGCAGACGCTGTGCCAGCCGGGTACGGAGCCTGACCAGCCGAGATTGACCGCGAGCGCCGCGTCCAAACGCTGAAACGACGTCACCGCCTTGCCGAGTGCCTGGGCGCTCGGCGAGACTCGTCGCTCCGTGCGCCTGCGTCAGGCGCCATGAACGCGAGGTGGCGCGGCATGCAGTTGGCTATCTATCAGATCGATGCCTTTACCCAAGAGCTGTTCCAGGGCAATTCAGCGGCCGTAGTGCCACTCGAGCACTGGCTGAGCGACACCCAGATGCAGGCGATCGCCCTGGAGAACAACCTTTCGGAAACCGCCTTCGTGCGACGTGAGGCGGATGGCGTGTTTCGTATCCGCTGGTTTTCACCGCTGACTGAAATCGACTTCTGTGGTCACGCGACGCTGGCGAGCGCCTTCGTGCTGCTCCGGCAGGGGCTGGCCACCGCGCCGCTGACCTTCCGAGCCGCCGCAGTAGGGGATATTCCGGTCGTGCAGCTCGATGACGGTCGGCTGGAGATGGACTTCCCCAATCGGGCTCCTGAGCCGGTCGACAGCCCGCCGGCCGCGTTGCTCGACGGCCTGGGCGCTACGCCGTATCAGGTGCTGAAGAGCTCCCAGGCCTGGTTCGCCGTGTTCGAGGAGGAAGCGCAGGTCCGCTCGCTGGCGCCTGACCTGGCGCTGTTCAAGACACTGGCCCCGCTGGATGTGGTGGTCACCGCGCCGGGAGTCCAGCATGACTTCGTCTCGCGCTACTTCTGGCCGGCCAATGGCGGCGACGAGGATCCGGTGACCGGCTCCATTCACGCCGGGCTTGCGCCGTACTGGGCCGAGCGCCTGGGGCGGGCATCGCTGACGGCACTGCAGGCCTCCCGTCGCAGCGGCGAGCTGTACTGCCGGGTCGAAGGTGCGCGCGTGAGGGTGTCGGGCCACGCCGTCCAGTATCTGCAGGGTACGATCGAGATCTAGCTGCTCGCCGCCGTGCCTGGCCAGGTCGCCTGCGTCCCTGCAAGCGGCTGACGTAACCTACATCGCCGCGTCGCGCTGCGCGGCGCCCGGCTGTCAAAACGACCGGAGCATGCGTCCAAGCAGCGCCATGGCGTCTTCGCTGCGCGCATCCCAGGGATAGCCGTGGTTGAGCCGCGCGCAATTGCCGAAGCGCCGCGTCGCCGAGAAGATCGGGCCGGGCGCGAGGCTGATGCCTTGCGCCAGTGCCAGTTGCAGCAGCTTGAGCGAGTCCACCGGCTCGGGGAATTCGAACCAGAGGAAGTAGCCGCCGTTGGGGCGGGTCACCCGCGTGCTCGCCGGAAAATGCCGGGCGGCCGCGGCGAGCATTTCGCTTTGTTGACGCTCGAGGGCATGGCGCAGTTTGCGCAGATGGCGATCATAGCCGCCGTTTTGCAGGTAGTCGGCGATGGCCGCCTGGGCCGGCAGCGAAGGCGACAAGGTGGTCATCAGCTTCAGTCGGCTGATGCGCTCGGCATAGCGCCCGCCGGCCACCCAGCCGATGCGATAGCCCGGCGCCAGGCTCTTGGAAAACGAGCCGCAGTGCATCACCAACCCGTCGCGGTCGTGACTCTTCACCGGTTTGGGTGGCTCGCGGGTGAAGTAGAGCTCGGCGTAGACGTCGTCCTCGATCAGCGGCACCTGGTGTTTTTGGAGCAGGTCGTAGAGGGCCTTTTTACTGCCTTCGGTCATGCTTGCACCGAGCGGATTTTGCAGGCTGCTCATGAACCAGCAGGCCTTGATCGGCAGGTTCGCCAGGCTGCTGGCGAGACTCTCCAGGTCGATGCCGTCGCGCGGATGCACCGGGATTTCGACGGCCTTGAGCTTGAGCCGCTCCAGCACCTGCAGCGTGGCGTAAAAGGCGGGTGCTTCGATGGCGACCAGGTCGCCAGGCTCGGTGACGACCTGCAGGCAAAGGTTCAGCGCCTCCATGGCGCCGGTGGTAATCACCAGTTCCTCCATCGGCAGCATCACGCCGCCGAGCATGTAGCGCAGGGCGATCTGGCGGCATAGTGCAGGATTGCCGCTGGTCATGTCGGCGACCACGTCGCTCGCCGGCATGTCACGCACGGTCTGGGCCATCGAACGCGCCAGGCGCTGCAGGGGAAACAGCGCCGGGCTGGGAAAGGCCGAGCCGAAGGGCACGGTATCCGGGTCGCGCAGCGAGGCCAGCACCGAGAACACCAGCTCGCTGACGGCCACCTCCGTGGTCTCGCTCAGGCGCGGGCTGATCTCCGGCTCAGGCAGCGGACGCTTGGCGTGTTCGCGAACGAAATAGCCAGAGCGTGCGCGCGCCTGGATCAGGCCGCGATCCTCCAGCTGGTAGTACGCCTGGAACACCGTGGCCGGGCTGATGCCGTAGGTGCGGCTGGCGTGGCGCACCGAAGGCACGCGCTCGCCCGGCGCCAGCAGCCCGGTGCGAATCAGCTCGGCGATCTCTTCGGCAAATCTCTCGTAGCGCTTCATCCTGGCGGCTGACCCCTGCGTTGATGCTCATACGGCGCTGATGGATCGGCCCATGCTACCGGACCCTGGGCGCGATGAAGGTGCTGGGTGCGCTGACCGAGCTTGTCGGGTCGGACGCATCGTGGGCAACGAAGTGCAGCGCACGCTGCGATTGGCCGGTATCGCTATCGTCGAGTAGCGCCACGCTGACCGGCAGATCGACGATTTCCCCTGGCGCCAGGCTGACGTCGCCCGGCCCTTGCAACGCGAAGGGCCCGTCCACCAGCGAGATCTGGTAGCGGCGGCGTTGCTGGGTCTTGTTGATCAGCTTGAGGCTGTACATGTTCTCGATCTGGCCATGCATGTTTTCGCGATAGAGGGTGCGGTCCCGGGTCACGTCCAGCGAGAGCAGCGGCCGCGCATCCAGTGCCCAGACAAACGCGCCAATCATCAGCGCCAGCGCCGCGGCGTAGCCGACAAGGCGCGGTCGCAGCAGCCGTGTCTTGCCGCCTTCGAGTGCGCGTTCGGAGCTGTATCGGACCAACCCGCGGGCGTAGCCCATCTTGTCCATCACGCTGTCGCATGCGTCGATGCAGGCGCCGCAGCTGATGCAGTCGAGCTGCATGCCATCGCGAATGTCGATGCCGGTGGGGCAGACCTGCACGCAGAGGGTGCAGTCGATGCAATCACCCAGTCCCAGTGACTTTTGGTCGCTGTCCTTGCGGCGGGGGCCGCGTTGCTCGCCGCGCGCGGCGTCGTAGGCCACCGTCAGCGTGTCGGCGTCGAACATCACGCTCTGGAACCGGGAGTAGGGACACATGTGCACACAGACCTTCTCGCGCAGCCAGCCGGCGTTGAGGTAGGTCGCCGCGGTGAAGAAGAACAGCCAGAAGGCCGTGGTCATACCCAGTTGCAGGCTGAACAGTTCGACCACGAGGGTGCGGACCGGCGTGAAGTAGCCCACGAAGGCAATTGCCGTCGCCAGGCTCACGGCCAGCCAGAGGGCGTGCTTGGCGCTGCGCCGCAGCAGCTTGTTCAGCGACCAGGGCGCCGCGTCCAGCTTGATGCGCTGGTGGCGGTCGCCCTCGGTAACTTTTTCGGCCCACATGAATATCCAGGTCCAGGTGCTCTGTGGGCAGGCGTAACCGCACCAGATCCGACCGGCGAGAACGGTGATGAAGAACAGCCCGAACGCCGCGATGATCAGTAACGCCGACAGGAGGATGAAGTCCTGCGGCCAGAACGTGACACCGAAGATATGGAATTGCTGTTTGCCCAGATCCCAGAGCACCGCCTGGCGACCCTCCCAGTTCAGCCACTGGGTCCCGAAGTAGAGCAGGCACAGCAACCCCGCTCCAACGAGGCGCAGATTACGGAACAGACCGCTGAAACTGCGGGTGTGGATGGGGCCTCCCGCCTTTGCCGGCGTCAGGCGGAGCGGTGTGCGCGGATCGACAGTGTCGATGATCGCGGCGGGTATGCGTTCGGTCATGGCGGGCCCCTATCAGGCTGAACAGGCGGCGCCGATGATCGAATTCGCACGCAATGCATAACAGACTCAGGTAACGCGGAAAAATACGGATCAGATGAGCCCGGGAGCGCTGGCGCTCGTCCATGCTCGGCGCGCACCGCCGTATGCCGCAGCGCCAAGGGGTTGCGCCGGGCGCGCTGTGTGAGCGGCGGCTGGCACCTGTCCATCGTGTGCGACGCTTGGCCACAGCAGCAGCATCGACTGATGCTTTTTTTTTACGCGCATCTGCACCTGTTTCGATGCGCATGAGGCAAGCGATAGTCCCGTCGGGGTGGCTCAAGCGTGCCGTGGACCGCCATTCCCTGCATCATTGCCCCTTCCGTTGTGCCGCTATAGGACTTCCCATGATTCTCAAAGGCCTGACCTGGCTGGTCGTGCTGCAACTGCTTGGCAGCGTCATTCATCTCTCGCTGGTGCCGGCGCTACCCGGTCCCATCATCGGCCTGGTCCTGCTTTTCGGGCTGCTCGTGCTGCGTCGCGGCGTGCCCGAGCCGCTGGAGAAGACCGCTGCGCTGCTGTTTCAGTACCTGCCGTTGCTGTTGATCGTCCCGGCGGCCGGCATCATGACCAGCAGCGAGGCGTTGCTGGCGAACCTGCCGGCGATTGCGGCCGGGCTGGTCCTGTCATTGATGGTGACGGTGCCGTTCTGCGGATGGTTGATGCAGGTGCTGATCAAGCGCATGGATCGTCGGCGCGAGGAACGGGCATGAGCGCCGTCGACTGGCCGAGCGTCTGGGCCATGACGCTGGATCATCCGCTGTTTTCCGTGGCGCTGACGCTGATCGCCTTCCAGTTGGCGCTGGCACTCTACCGGCGCAGTGGCTGGCTGGTGCTGCAACCGGTCATGGTCGGTATGCTGCTGGTGGTCGGCGTCCTGTACCTGTGCGGCATCGACTACGCGAGCTATCGGGCGGACGCGTCGATGATCGCGGTGCTGGTCGGGCCGGCGACGGTAGCCCTGGCGGTGCCCTTGTACCGTCATATTCGGCGCATTCAACAGCTGTTCTGGCCGATCCTCGTCACGCTGGTCAGCGGCGGGCTGCTTGGCGTCTGCCTGACCCTGGTGATCGCACGTGCGCTGGGCGCAGACCTGACGGTGCTGATGAGTTTGTCGCCCAAGGCGGCCACCATGCCAATCGCCATGCTGGTAGCCGAGCAACTCGGCGGCCTGGCATCGCTGGCGGCGGTGTTCGTCATGCTCACCGGCGTGATCGGCACCGCGCTGGGCCCCCTGCTGTTGGGCTGGGCCGGGGTCGATCACCCGGCCGCACGCGGTTTGAGCTACGGCATCAACGCCCACGCCATCGGCACGGCACGCGCGCTGGAGGAGGGCGACGAGTGCGGCGCCTTTGCGGCGCTGGGGATGAGCCTGCTGGGCATTCTCATCGCGCTGTTTCTGCCGTTGGTCTTGGGTTGATCGGTCAATCCCCGTTGCGCTTGGCGGATCTGCGCCTAGGCTTAGGACACTTCTCCGAGGAGCGGTCCGATGTTCGAGCATTTCCAGTCCGGCGCCTGTGACGTCAATGGTGTGCGGATCAACTATCGCAAGGGTGGCTCAGGTCCGCCCCTGCTGCTGTTGCACGGCTATCCGCAAACGCATGTGATCTGGCACAGGATTGCCGGCCCGCTGGCCGAGCGCTTCACGGTGATCGCCGCGGACCTGCGCGGCTACGGCGACAGCAGCAAGCCGCAAGGCGGCGAGAACCACGTCGCCTACAGCAAGCGCGAGATGGCACGCGATCAGGTCGAGCTGATGCGGGCGTTGGGCTTCGAACGCTTCGATATCCTCGCCCATGACCGAGGCGCGCGGGTCGGCCACCGGTTGGCAATGGACCATCCCGAGGCGGTGCGTCGGCTGATCCTGCTCGACATCGCGCCGACCCTGGCCATGTACAGCCAGACGGACGAAGCCTTTGCCCGCGCCTACTGGCACTGGTTTTTCCTGATCCGTCCGGCGCCGCTGCCGGAGACTTTGCTGCAGGCCGATCCCGAGCTGATCCTGCGCACCGCCGTGGCCACCCGCGCCGACCATGTGCACCCGTTCAGCGAGGCCGCGTTCGCCGAATACCTGCGCTGCATGAAGCTGCCCGGCACCATCCACGCGTTTTGCGAAGACTACCGGGCCAGCGCCGGTATCGATCTCGAGCACGATCGCGCCGATCGTGCGGCCGGTCGCATGATCGACGCGCCGCTGCTGGTGCTTTGGGGCGCCGAGGGGGTCGTCGAGCGCTGTTTCGATCCGCTGGCGGAGTGGCGTCGTGTCGCGTCCGATGTGCAGGGGAGGGCGTTGCCGGCGGGCCACTTCCTGCCGGAGGAGGTACCCGAGCGGCTACTGGACGAGGTGCTGGCATTCCTGGCGTGACGGCGAGCATGGCTGGGCCCGGTTGTCGGTCATATCGAAATAAACGATTGGTTGCTGCGGAAAAATCCAACCATCTACGAGTCAATTCAATTGATGATGACCTCATTCCGCTGGCGCGCCTGGCGCCAGGCCGGCTTCTTCTTGGAGGTTTTCTCATGATCGACATTCGCCCCCGCGCTGACCTCGGCGGTGGCCAGCACGGTTGGCTGGACACGCGTCATCACTTTTCCTTCGCCGACTACCACGACCCCGCGCGCATGCACTGGGGGCATCTGCGGGTCTGGAACGATGACAGCATCGCGCCGCATTCGGGGTTCCCCACGCATCCTCATCGCGACATGGAGATCATCACCTATGTGCGCAAAGGTGCGATCACCCATGAGGACAGCCTTGGCAACCGCGGCCGGACCGTGGCGGGTGACGTGCAGGTCATGAGCGCTGGCACCGGCATCGCGCACAGCGAGTTCAACCAGGAAGACGAGACCACCGAACTCTTCCAGATCTGGATCTACCCGGACCAGTCCGGCCTGCCTCCTGCCTGGGGGACGCGGCCATTCCCGGTCGGCGAGCGTGCCGGCCGTTTCGTCACCCTGGCCAGCGGCATGGCCGAGGATGGCGACGCCTTGCCGATCCGCGCCGATGCGCGTCTGGCCGCGGCGACACTTTCTGCCGGGCAGGTTGCCGAATACGAGATCGCGCCGGACCGCAAGGTCTATCTGGTGGCTGCAAGCGGCCGTATCGACATCGACGGACAAACCGCCAGCGCCGGAGACGGGGTGGCCGTGCGTGACGAGACGAGGCTGCGTATCAAGGCGCTTGAAGACAGTGAAATCGTGTTGGTGGATGTGCACTAAGCCAACCGCTGATGAATCAACCGGAACACAATCCAACCAGGAGGCAACAGAGATGGCGAAGATTCTCGTGCTGTATCACTCGATGTACGGCCACATCGAAACCATGGCCCACGCGGTAGCCGAAGGCGCACGTCGGGTCGACGGCGCTGAAGTCACGGTCAAGCGGGTGCCGGAAACCATGCCGCAGGAGGCGTTCAAGAATGCCGGCGGCAAGGTCGATCAACCGGCACCGGTCGCCAGCCCCGCGGAGCTGGCCGATTACGATGCGATCATCTTCGGCACGCCGACTCGCTTCGGCAACATGTCCGGACAGATGCGCAACTTCCTCGACCAGACCGGCGGGCTCTGGGCCAAAGGCGCACTGCACGGCAAGGTCGCCAGCGTGTTCACCTCCACGGGGACCGGAGGCGGCCAGGAGATGACCATCACCTCGACCTGGACCACACTGGCGCATCACGGAATGATCATCGTGCCCACCGGTTATGGCATCGGCGAGTTCTTCGATATCTCCCAGGTCAATGGCGGTACGCCGTATGGGGCCTCGACCATCGCCGGTGGTGACGGCTCGCGTCAGCCATCGACGAAGGAACTGACCATCGCCCGCTATCAGGGCGAGCTGGTGGCCCAGACTACGGTCAAGCTCAAGGGCTGATCGTCCGACGCAGCGCCCGCGGTCGATACCGGGCGCTGCGCACCACCCGCCTCAGTCGTTCAGCAGCAATCCATACATGAGTTCGTCCACGTAGCCGTCATCGTCGGCGCGCTTGTAGGCGGCACGCTGGGTGCCTTCGTGGCTGAAACCGAAGCGTTGATAGAACGCGATGGCGCGCGGGTTGTCCGCTTCGACCGTCAATTCGACTCTGCGAATGCCGGCGCGACGCAACCGGGCGATGGCATCCTCGAACATCGCCCTGGCCACGCCGCGTCCCTTGACCTCTGGCGCCACGGCCAGGGTGCCGATATAGGCGACATGCGCCGCGCGGCCGATATGCCGTTGCGCCTTGTAGAAACCCTGCACCCGGTGCTCGAGCTCGTACACGTAGAAGCACCCGCTGTCGAACAAGGGGTCGAAGACCCGGCCGAAGGCTTCGCGCGGCATGTGATCGAAGCCGAGATAGGGCACCACCTCGTCATGCATGTAGATGTCATAGACGCGGTCGAAATCGGCGGGGGTAACCAGTCGGCGCATCGGTCATTCCTAAGCGTTATACGAAAAGTGCCTGCGCTCGGTGATGCTGCGTTGAAATCACTCTCAGAACACTCATTTACAATCGTAAACCGCGCTTCTTCGAGCGTTTTCGCCTTGCCTGACCTTCGCTCGATGACTTTTCGTACAGAGCCTAGGGCAGCGGAGCGAACAGCGCGTCGATATCGGCAGGATCCAATTGCCAGCCGGCGGAGTTCCCGGCATCCAGAATGCCCGCCGCCAGTTCCGCCTTGCGGCGTTGCAGCTGTTGAATCTTTTCCTCGACCGTATCGCGGGCGATCAGCTTGTAGACGAACACCGGCTTGTCCTGGCCGATGCGATGGGCGCGGTCAGTCGCCTGGTTTTCCGCCGCGGGGTTCCACCAGGGGTCGTAGTGGATCACAGTATCGGCGGCGGTCAGGTTCAGGCCGGTGCCGCCGGCCTTGAGACTGATCAGGAACAGCGACACGTCGCCATTCTGAAAACGCCGGACCGGGGTACGCCGGTCCTGGGTGTCGCCGGTGATCTGCACGTAGTCGATGGCATGGGCACGCAACTCCTCTTCGATCAGCGCCAGCATCGAGGTGAACTGGGAGAACAGCAGGATGCGGCGACCCTCGGCCAGCTGCTCGGTGAGCATCTGCATCAGGCTATCGAGCTTGCCCGAGGTGCTGCCGCGTGCGGGCTTGGTCAGGTCTTCCTTGACCAGGCGCAGGTCGCAGCACACCTGGCGCAGCTTGAGTAGCGCGTCGAGGATGACGATCTGGCTGCGCGCCAGGCCCTTGCTGTCGATTTCCGCGCGAACCCGGCTGTCCATGGCGAGCCGTACGGTTTCGTAGAAATCACGCTGGGCCGGGCTCAGCTCGACCCAATGGAGCATTTCGGTCTTGGCCGGCAGCTCGCGGGCCACCTGCTCCTTGCGACGTCTGAGCAGGAACGGCTTGATGCGGGCGGTGAGATGCTGCAAGCGGTCGCTGTCGCCGTTCTTCTCGATCGGGGTCCGGTACTCGCGGGTGAAGCGCTTGGCGTCGCCCAGCCAGCCGGGCATGAGGAAGTGGAACAGCGACCAGAGTTCGCCCAGGTGATTTTCCAGCGGCGTACCGGTCAGGCACAGGCGCTGACGAGCGTTCAGCCGCCCGGCTGCCTGGGCCGCCTTGCTGCGGGCATTCTTGATGTTCTGCGCTTCGTCGAGGACCAGGACGTGCAACGGTGTGTCCGCGAGCCGTTCGATGTCGCGGGGCAGCAGGGCGTAGGTGGTCAGCAGCACGTCGTATTCCTCGAGACGCTCGAATTGCTGCTGGCGCGCCGAGCCGTGCAGGGTAGCGACCTTCAGGGTTGGGGCGAACCGCTCGGCTTCGTCCTGCCAGTTGGGAATCAGGCTGGTCGGCATGACCACCAGCGAAGGTCGATCCATGCGCCCCGATTCCTTCTCCACCAGCAGGTGGGCGAGGGTTTGCAGTGTCTTGCCCAGGCCCATGTCATCGCCCAGCACGCCGCCGACGCCGAGCGAACGCAGTGTCTGCATCCAGCGCAGGCCGTCCAGCTGGTAGGGGCGCAGTTCGGCATTCAGGCTGCTCGGCAGCGTGACGGCCTGTTGCCGATAGTTTCGTAGCCGCTGGGCGAAATCGCGCAGGTGCTCGCCGCCATGCCACTGCATCTCCAGCGAATCGAGTTGCGCCAGCCGGGCCGCATCGGCGTGTTCCAGGCGCAGTGGCTCCGCGCCCGACTGCTCGCGCAGGTAGAGCTCGGAGAGCGTGGCGAGGATGGGTTTCAGACGCCCGAAGGGCAGCAGGACTTGCAGCGGCGCCTCGTCACCGGCGCGACCTTTGTCGAGCTGGACGCGCAGGGTCTCGTCGTCGCCGCGCTGCGCCAGCGCCTGAGGCGATAGCAGCGCCGGGCTGCGCCGGATCAGCCCGAGCAGGACCGGCAGGAGGCTGATTCGCTCGCCTTCGACGATGATGCCCAGCTCCAGATCGAACCAGCTGCCTTCGGCGGCTTCGTCCAGTTCGACATACCAGGCGTCGACCGGCGTCAGGTCGTAGGCGAAGCCGGGCTGCAGAACGATCTGCCAGCCTTGCTCACGGAGTTGCGGCAATTGCGTCTGGGTGAAATGCAGCCAGGCCGCCTCGTTGGGCAGCTCGAACATCTCCGCTGAGTCCTTGGGCAAGGCCTGGCTCTGGCGCAGCGCCGGGCGAAAGCCCAGCTGTTTCATCTGCTGGCGCAGTGTCTGTTCGGCCTCCGGCCGCCGCGCCATGCTCAGCACGCGGGTGCCCTCGGTCTGCCGTACACGCTCGCCGGCCTTGGCCTTGCCGTGTACCGGGGTCGTGCCATAGACGAAGCTGAGGCCGGCGCGGTGCTGGTACTCGCCGACCATGCGGCCGCTGCCCGGTTGGTAGTTGACCGAATGGTGGCTGCCCAGGGCCAGCCTTGCGATGGGCAGGATGTCATCGACCTCGCGCTGCTCGGGCTTGGCCGGCGCCGGCAGCTGAGGGGCGATCTCGTGCAGCGTCAGGCTGAACAGCGCCGCCTGGGCCGAGGGGACCGCCGGCGCGTCGAGCAGGTGGCGCGCCAAGGGCGCCGGCAGGCCATGGTCGACCAGGCCGATCTCGTTCTGCGCGTCGTCGAGGTAATACAGCGGGTTCACACCCGTCAGTAAGGCGGCGGGTTGGTCCGCCATGTCCAGGCTGGGCTGAAAGGAGCCATCGGGTTGCTGGCTCCAGTTGAATCGTGCCCGCCGGCTTCGGCCTGGCTGCAGCGGTGGCCTGTTCCAGGCGAGGAACGCACGGCCCGTGTCCAGAACCAGGCGCAGTGTCTCGCCGCCGTTTTCTCCACTGAGCATGAAGCCGCTGCCGGACGCCCGGCTCAGGGCGACGAGCGCTGCAATGCGCAGGTCCAGCGGCTGCATGAAGCCCGGCTGGCGAAAGCTGGCCTCACGAAAACCGTAGTAGGGCTGTCGCTCACCGCAGCTGCCATCCTTGTGCAGGCGCACCCGGTAGACCTCGAGCTGCACATCCGCGGACAACCGGTAATGAACGCACCAGCCCTGGCTTGCCTGCTGCTCGTCGCTCAGCGCTTGCGGCAGCTGCGACAGCCAGCGCTCCAGCGTTCCGGTGAAGCCGCTGCTGGTCTGATCGTCTGACGGAAGCGGCTCGGCCTGTTGCTCCAGGGTCAGGATGAGCGCCACGCAGTGCTTGCAGTTGATGCCGACCGGGCAGCTGCATACGCAACTCAGCCTGCCGTCGCGAGAAAGTTGCAGCGACTGTCGGTACAGACTGCCGCCCGAGCCGCGGCAGGTGGACTCCGCGAAGCGCGCGTCCTGACGCAGTACGCTGATGCGCTGCTCAGCGGCGTACTGCTGCCCCCGGGTCAGTGCGTTCTCGGAGAACGGCAGTCGCCAGGCATCGGGCAACCCGTGCGCGAAGCTAGCAGGCATCGTTCGGCGCACCGAACCGCGTGAGCGAGCGAGTCGAAGCCATGCTTACGGCTTGCCCGAAGACAAGCGCTCCAACAAGGCTTCGAGGGTATTGAAACGCTCCTCCGGTCGCTCCATCGGCACCTGGAACTTGAACACTGTCGCGCCTTCGAACTTGTAGCGCTTGGGCTGGCTCTGGATCAGCTTGATCAACACCATCGGGTCGACCTTGGTGTCGGCGGCAAACTCGATCCGACCGCCTTGTGGACCGGCGTCGATCTTGGTGATACCGAGCTGCTCGGCGTGCAGTTTCAACAGCGTCAGGCGGACCAGGTTCTTGGTCGGCTCAGGCAGCAGGCCGAAGCGGTCGATCATTTCGACCTGCAGCTCCTTGAGGCCGTCTTCGTCGGTCGCGTTGGCAATGCGTTTGTAGAGAATCAAGCGTGCGTGCACGTCCGGCAGGTAATCCTCGGGGATCAGCGCCGGCAGCCGCAGGTTGATCTCCGGGCCGCCGCCCAGCGGTTGGTCGAGGTTCGGCTGTTCGCCTTTCTGGATCGCCTTGACCGCACGCTCGAGCATTTCCATGTACAGCGTGAAGCCGACCGCCTGGATCTGGCCGCTCTGGCCATCGCCCAGCAGCTCGCCCGCACCGCGGATTTCCAGATCGTGGGTGGCCAGCACGAAGCCCGCGCCCAGATCCTGCGCATTGGCAATGGCTTCCAGACGCTTCTGTGCGTCGTCGGTCATCGCTTTGCGCGGCGGCGTCAGCAGATAGGCATAGGCCTGGTGGTGACTGCGCCCGACGCGGCCGCGCAGTTGGTGGAGCTGCGCCAGGCCGAACTTGTCGGCGCGTTCGATGATGATGGTGTTGGCGCTCGGCACGTCGATGCCGGTCTCGATGATGGTCGAGGCCACCAGCACGTTGAAGCGCTTGTGATAGAAGTCGCCCATCACCTGTTCGAGCTCGCGTTCGCGCATCTGCCCGTGGCCGACGCCAATCCGCGCCTCCGGCACCAGGGCAGCGATATCGGCGGCGCATTTCTCGATGGTCTTGACGTCGTTGTGCAGGTAGTAGACCTGGCCGCCGCGCAACAGCTCGCGCAGCAGCGCCTCCTTGATCACCGCGTCCTGCTGCTCCATCACGAAGGTGCGCACCGACAACCGGCGCGCCGGGGGCGTGGCGATGATCGACAGGTCGCGCATGCCGGCGACGGCCATGTTCAGGGTGCGCGGAATCGGCGTGGCGGTAAGGGTGAGAATGTCGACTTCGCTGCGCAGCGCCTTGAGCTGTTCTTTCTGGCGCACGCCGAAGCGGTGTTCCTCGTCGATGATCACCAGGCCCAGGTTGGTGAACTTGACGTCGTCCTGCAGCAGCTTGTGCGTGCCGATGAGGATGTCCACTTTGCCTTCGGCCAGCTCTTGCACCGCGCCCTGGATTTCCTTGGCCGACTTGAAGCGGCTCATCACCTCGACGCGCACCGGCCAATCGGCGAAGCGGTCGCGGAAACTGTTGTAGTGCTGCTGGGCAAGCAGGGTGGTGGGCACCAGCACGGCGACCTGCTTGCCGCTGTGCACAGCGATGAAGGCGGCGCGCATGGCCACCTCGGTCTTGCCGAAGCCCACGTCGCCGCAGATCAGGCGATCCATGGGTTTGGCCGCCAGCATGTCGCTGCGCACGGCCTCGATGGCCGCTTGCTGGTCCGGCGTCTCCTCGAAGGGGAAGCCGGCGCTGAAGGTTTCGTAGTCGACCTGGGGATCGGCGAAGGCATGGCCTTCGCGCGCGGCGCGGCGCGCATAGATGTCGAGCAACTCGGCCGCCACGTCGCGGACCTGCTCGGCAGCCTTGCGCTTGGCCTTTTGCCAGGTTTCCGAACCCAGGCGGTGGAGCGGGGCCAGGGCGTCGTCGCTTCCGGTATAGCGGGCGATGAGATGCAGGCTGGAAACCGGTACGTAGAGCTTGGCTTCCTCGGCGTACTGCAGCATGAGGAATTCGGCGGCCTGGCCTTCGATTTCCAGCGTGACCAGGCCCTGATAACGACCCACGCCGTGGTCGATATGCACCACCGGCGCGCCTTCGCGCAGCTCGGTGAGGTTCTTGATGACGTTCTCGCCGGCGTCGCGGGTCTTCTCGCGGCGACGGCGTTGCATGATGCGCTGGCCGAACAACGGGCTTTCGGCGATCAGCGCCACGTCCTGCAACAGCAAGCCGTCGTCGAGCGGTGCGATGGTGATCGCCAGCCGTTCCTTGCTGTCGACGAACTCCGACCACCCGCCGACCTCCTGCGGCCGCAACTTCAAGCGCGCCAGTAGCTCCAGCAACACCTCGCGACGGCCGGCCGATTCGGCGGTGAACAGCACACGGCCGGAGAATTCATCCAGGAAGCGCCGCAGTGCGCCCAGGGGTTCGCTGGCCTTGGCGTCGATGGCCAGTTCCGGGAAACGGCTGGCCGGGAATCGCTCGCGGCCGATTCCGGTCTCGACGTCGTCCTGGCTGACCACCACCCGTGGCCAGGTTTTCAGATGAGTGAAACAATCCTCCACCGGCATGAACAGTTCGGCCGGCGGCAGCAGGGGCCGCTCGGGATCGACGCGGCGATCTTCGTAGCGGTTGCGCACGTCCTTCCAGAAGTGCTCGGCGGCCTGCTCGATGCCGGGCATGGAGAACACCTGGGTGTCTTCGGGCAGATAATCGAAGAGCGTGGAGGTCTCGTCGAAGAACAGCGGCAGGTAGTACTCGATACCGGCCGGCGTAATGCCGGTGGACAGGTCCTGATAGATCGGGCAGCGGCGGAAGTCGACATCGAAGCGTTCCCGGAAGCGCGCCCGGAAGCCGGTGACCGACTCCTTGCGGACCGGAAATTCGCGCGCCGGCAACAGGCGGATCGACTCGACCTTGTCGATCGAGCGCTGATTCTCCGGATCGAACGTACGCAGCGTTTCGATCTCGTCATCGAACAGGTCGATGCGGTAGGGCAGAGCACTGCCCATCGGGAACAGGTCGATCAACGCGCCGCGCACGGCGAACTCGCCGTGCTCGTAAACTGTATCGACGCAGCGGTAGCCGGCCGCTTCCAGCCGTGTGCGCATCTGTTCGACGTCGAGCTTCTGGCCAATGTCGAGCACCAGGCTCGAACCGAGCAGAAAGCGCTTCGGTGCCAGTCGGTGTAGCGCCGTGGTGATGGGGACTACCAGAACGCCATGGGTCAGCTCGGGCAGCCGATAGAGCGCTGCGATTCGTTGCGAAATGATGTCCTGGTGCGGCGAAAAAACGTCGTAGGGCAGGGTTTCCCAGTCGGGGAAGTGCAGCACCGGCAATTCGGGCGCAAAAAACGCGAGCTCGTCCTGCAAGCGCTCGGCGCTCTGGCTGTCGGCCGTAAGAAGAAGAGTGAATCGCTCTGCGTTGCTGGCCGCTTCGGCGATTGCCAGGCTCAGCGCGGCTCCAGGAAGGTTGCCCCAGGTTTGCTTGCCGCTGGCGGCAGGCAGGGGCGGAAGGCGCAATACGGACACGAGTGGGCGTGGCTCCGGTCGAAAAAATGGACCGCCCGGATTGTAACTATCCGCGCGGCGCGCTGTCAGTGTTTCCGCTGCACAGATTGCCGGGGCTAGGGTGCGCCGGCATAATGTAGCCCTTTTTATCAGCCCCTACATGTTGGAAGGAACTGCCCGTGACTCAGAAGCCCGACCAGTGTCTTGGTGAATGGATTGATCGAGAAGCCCTCGCCGAAGCGATGATTCCGCTGATTGGTCAGCTGTATCGTAACAACAACGTGGTGACTTCCATCTATGGCCGCGGTCTGATCAATCGCTCGGTCATCGCATTGCTCAAGGCACATCGATTCGCTCGTCACCGCCAGGCTGACGAGGCCGAACTCAGCGTCAATGAAACCCATCAGATCCTGACCACCATGGCCGACATGAACCTGGGCGCGGCGTCCGTCGACCTGGGCAAGCTCGTGGGCAAGTTCAAGGCCGAGGGTAACGGTCGCAGCCTCGACCAGTTCGTCCGTGACGAACTGGCCGAAGTTGCCGACAAGCGCAACACCAC
Source organism: Stutzerimonas stutzeri (assembly GCF_019090095.1). Lineage (NCBI taxonomy): Bacteria > Pseudomonadati > Pseudomonadota > Gammaproteobacteria > Pseudomonadales > Pseudomonadaceae > Stutzerimonas > Stutzerimonas stutzeri. Next base: position 1,715,606 of record NZ_JAGQFP010000002.1, read on the forward strand.
CGGCGTGCACAAGGGCACCGACGTGGTGCTTTATGGCTTCGGTCGCATCGGCCGGTTGCTGGCGCGCATCCTGATCGAAAAGACCGGTGGTGGCGATGGTCTGCGTCTGCGCGCGATCGTCGTGCGCAAGGGCGCCGACAACGATCTGGTCAAGCGTGCCAGCCTGCTGCGCCGCGACTCGGTGCATGGTCCGTTCGACGGCACCATTCATATCGATGCCGAGAACAACACCATCACCGCCAACGGCAACCTGATCCAGGTGATCTATTCCAACGATCCGTCGTCGGTGGACTACACCCAGTACGGAATCGAAAACGCGCTGCTGGTCGACAACACCGGTAAGTGGCGTGATGCCGAGGGTCTCAGCCAGCACCTCAAGTGCCCGGGCGTTGCCCGCGTGGTCCTGACCGCGCCAGGCAAAGGCGAGCTGAAGAACATCGTGCATGGCATCAACCATGGCGACATTACCGCCGATGACAAGATCATCTCTGCGGCGTCCTGCACCACCAACGCGATCGTCCCAGTGCTCAAGGCGGTCAATGACCAGTACGGCATCGTCAACGGTCACGTGGAGACGGTGCATTCCTACACCAACGACCAGAACCTGATCGACAACTTCCACAAGGGCAGCCGCCGTGGACGTAGCGCGGCGCTGAACATGGTCATCACCGAGACGGGGGCGGCGACCGCTGCGGCCAAGGCACTGCCGGTGCTCAAGGGCAAACTGACCGGTAACGCCATCCGCGTTCCGACGCCCAACGTGTCCATGGCCATCCTGAACCTGAACCTGGAGAAGGCCACCACGCGGGAGGAGATCAACGAGTACCTGCGCCAGATGGCCATGCATTCGGATCTGCAGAAGCAGATCGACTTCGTCAATTCCCAGGAAGTTGTTTCCAGTGATTTCGTTGGCTCGCGCCATGCGGGCGTAGTCGATGCCGAAGCCACCATCTGTAGCGATAACCGCGTCGTCCTCTACGTCTGGTACGACAACGAATTCGGTTACAGCTGCCAGGTCGTTCGCGTGATGGAAGACATGGCCGGAGTCAATCCGCCCGCCTTCCCGCACTGAGGTATCCGGCCGTAAGCAAACGGGAGCCTAGGCTCCCGTTTTGCATTCCAAGGGCTCGATTCGGCTCGAGCATCAGCGGCTTTTCCCTGGCTGCGTCAATAGTTGGCCGTTTGGCGGCGCTTGTCGTTAGTCAAAAAATTGAAAGACCTTGGGTGGTCAGTCAAGGGTCACGACCTCTATAATCGGGCGGATTTCTACCTGGGCCCGCGGCATAGCGTCGCGCCGATAACGCATCGGTGCGCGTTGTGCAATTCGACTTTAGCCAAGCCGCGCGGCCCGTAAAAAAGTCTTCTAAATCAGTGGTTAGCGAACCGATGATCAATATAAAACGTGGGCTTGATTTGCCCATTGCAGGTGCGCCGGCGCAGCGTATCGAGGCTGGAAGGCCCGTGCGAAGCGTCGCCGTCGTGGGGTTTGACTACCCTGGCATGAAGCCGACCATGGAAGTGCAGGCCGGTGATCGGGTCAAGCTGGGGCAGGTGCTGTTCTCCGACAAGAAGACCCCAGGGGTCGTTTTCACAGCGCCCGGCGCGGGTGTCGTCAGTGCCGTCCATCGCGGCGAAAAGCGCGTTCTGCAGTCGGTCGTCATCGATCTGGATGGCACGGACGAAGAGACGTTCAGCCAGTACGCTGCCGGTCAGCTCGAAGGGCTCGGTGATGCCCCGGTACGTGAGAACCTGCAGCGTTCCGGCCTCTGGACGGCGTTGCGGACGCGTCCGTACAGCAAGGTTCCGGCTATCGATGCCGTACCCAGCTCCATTTTCGTCACCGCAATCGATACGCACCCGCTGGCTGCCGATCCTGCCGTAATCATCGGCGAGCGTGCGGCTGAATTCGAAGCGGGCCTGCAGGTACTCGGCAATCTTGGCAAACTGTTCCTGTGCAAGGCCGAGGGCGTTTCGCTACCGGGCGAGCAGCTTTCCAAGGTAACCGTTGAAAGTTTCGCCGGTCCGCACCCGGCCGGTCTGGCTGGCACCCATATCCACTTCCTCGATCCGGTCAGCGCCACCAAGAGCGTCTGGACGGTCGGCTATCAGGACGTGATCGCGATCGGTGCGCTGTTCACCACTGGCCGCCTGTCGGTCGAGCGGGTGGTGTCGCTTGCCGGGCCCGTGGTCGAAAAGCCACGCCTGGTGCGCACGCGTTTGGGCGCGAGCCTTGATGAGCTGACAGCTGGCGAGTTGCAGCCCGGCGCCAATCGCGTCGTGTCCGGCTCGGTGCTCGGTGGCCGTACGGCGCATGGTGCATTCGCCTACCTCGGTCGCTATCACCAGCAGGTGTCCTGCCTGCGTGAGGGTAAGGAGCGCGAGATGTTGCATTACCTGCGCGCCGGTAGTGACAAGCATTCGATCCTCAACATCTATATCTCCAAGCTGATGGGGGGCAAGAAGTTCGCTTTTTCCACCTCTACCAACGGTAGCCCGCGGGCCATGGTGCCGGTCGGCAACTACGAGGAAGTCATGCCGCTGGACGTGCTGCCGACGCAGTTGCTGCGTTCGCTCATCGTCGGCGACACCGAGGTCGCACAGAAGCTCGGCTGCCTGGAGCTGGACGAAGAAGATCTGGCGCTGTGCACCTATGTGTGCGCCGGTAAGTACGAATACGGCCCGATCCTGCGGGACAACCTGACTCGCATCGAGAAGGAGGGGTAAGGAATGGGCATTCGCGAATTCCTCGACAAGATCGAGCACAACTTCGAGAAGGGCGGCAAGTACGAGAAGTGGTATGCACTCTACGAAGCCGCGGACACCTTTCTATATCGTCCCGGCAGCGTGACCAAGACCACCGCACACGTACGCGACGGCATCGACCTCAAGCGGATGATGATCACGGTCTGGCTCTGCACCTTCCCGGCGATGTTCTTCGGGATGTGGAACACCGGCTATCAGGCCAACCTGATCTACGCCCAGAGCCCGGACCTGCTCGCAGCACAGGAAGGCTGGCGTATGGCGCTGATCAGCGCACTGGCAGGTTTCGATCCGAACAGCTTGTGGGATAACTTCATCCAGGGCGCGGCGTACTTCATACCGGTCTACGCGGTGACGTTCATCGTCGGCGGCTTCTGGGAGGTGCTGTTCGCCTCCATCCGCAAGCATGAGGTCAACGAAGGCTTCTTCGTCACCTCCGTGCTGTTCGCGCTCACGCTGCCGCCGAGCATTCCGCTGTGGCAGGTCGCGCTGGGCATCAGCTTCGGTATCGTGATCGGCAAGGAAATCTTCGGTGGTACCGGGAAGAACTTCCTCAATCCGGCACTGACTGGCCGTGCATTCCTGTTCTTCGCCTACCCGGCGCAGATGTCCGGCGATGCGGTCTGGACAGCGGTCGATGGTTTTGCCGGCGCAACGGCGCTCAGCCTGAGCTTCGCTGGCGGGATGGAAAACGTGATTGCCAGCGGCATTACCTGGATGGACGCCTTCCTGGGCACCATTCACGGCTCGATCGGTGAGACCAGTACGCTGGCCATCTTCATCGGCGGCGCCGTATTGCTGATGACCAAGATCGCTTCCTGGCGCATCGTTTCAGGCGTGATGGTCGGCATGATCGCGCTCAGCTCGTTGTTCAATCTGATCGGCTCCGATTCCAACGCAATGTTCGCCATGCCGTGGTACTGGCACATGGTGGTGGGTGGGTTTGCCTTTGGCCTGATCTTCATGGCGACCGATCCGGTTTCCGCGTCGATGACCAATTCGGGCAAATGGGCTTTCGGCATCTTGATAGGCGTGATGGTGGTACTCATCCGGGTGGTGAACCCGGCGTTCCCGGAGGGCATGATGTTGGCCATTCTGTTCGCCAACCTGTGCGCACCGTTGATTGACCACTTCGTCATCCAGGCCAATATCAAGCGGAGGCTGGCACGTAATGTCTAGTCAAAAAGAATCCACCGTTCGCACGCTGGTTGTGGCCCTGCTGGTCTGCCTGGTCTGCTCGGTGTTCGTTGCGGGCGCGGCGGTCGCGCTACGTCCGACACAGCTGGAGAACCGCCAGCTGGATAAGCAGCGCAGCATCCTGGCGATCGCTGGGTTGGGTGAGGCGGGCATGTCCGCCAAGCAGGTAAAAGCGCTCTATAAGGAGCGTATCGTTGCCAAGCTGGTTGATCTGGAAACCGGTAAATACAGCGACGAGTTCGATCCGAATACCTTTGACCCTCTGGTTGCCGCCAAGGACCCGCAGCTGTCGCAAGCACTGCCGGGCGAGGAAGATATTGCCTCGATCAAGCGTCGCGAGCGCTACAGCGTCGTCTACACCGTCGAAGAAAATGGTCAGCTCGAGACGCTGATCATGCCGGTGCGTGGCTATGGTCTGTGGTCGACTCTCTATGGCTTCATGGCTGTCAAGGGCGACCTCAACACCGTCGAAGGGCTGGGTTTCTACCAGCATGGCGAGACCCCGGGTCTCGGCGGCGAAGTGGACAATCCCAAGTGGCGCGGCCTGTGGAAGGGTAAAGAGCTGTTCAGCGAGAACGGCAAACTGGCCATTCAGGTGGTCAAGGGCGGTGTCGATCCGCAGAGCCCGCGTGCCGACCATCAGGTCGACGCTCTGGCCGGTGCGACCCTGACCAGCAACGGGGTGAACCACCTGCTGCACTTCTGGCTGGGCGAGAACGGATTCGGTCCATTTATCGCTAACCTGCGCGCTGGGGAGGCTTGACCATGTCGCAACCTACTATCAAAGAAGTCCTGTTCAATCCGGTCTTCAACAACAACCCCATCGGCCTGCAGATCCTCGGGATCTGTTCGGCGCTGGCGGTCACCTCCAACCTCAAGACCGCACTGGTAATGTCCGTTGCGCTGACGCTGGTGGTGGCGTTTTCCAACTTGTTCATCTCGATGATCCGCAGCCAGATCCCGGGCTCGATCCGCATGATCGTGCAGATGGTGATCATTGCCTCGCTGGTGATCGTGGTCGATCAGGTGCTCAAGGCTTATGCCTTCTCGCTGTCCAAGCAGCTGTCGGTATTCGTCGGTCTGATCATCACCAACTGCATCGTGATGGGGCGTGCGGAAGCCTTTGCCATGCAGAACCCACCGGTGCTGTCGTTCTTCGACGGCCTGGGTAACGGGCTCGGCTACAGTGCAATGCTCATCGCGCTCGGCATCGTTCGCGAGCTGTTCGGCGCCGGCAAGCTGATGGGTTACACCATTCTGCCAGTGGTCAACGATGGCGGTTGGTACCAGCCAAACGGTCTGCTGCTGCTGCCACCATCGGCGTTCTTCCTGATCGGTCTGTTCATCTGGGGCATCCGTAGCTGGAAGAAAGAGCAGGTCGAGAAGCCGTCGTTCAAGATGGCGCCGCAGGTCTCGAGCAAGGAGGCTTACTAATGGAGCACTACATCAGCCTGTTCGTCCGTGCCGTGTTCATCGAGAACATGGCGCTGGCCTTCTTCCTCGGCATGTGTACCTTCATCGCGATCTCGAAGAAGGTGGAAACCGCGATTGGCCTCGGCATCGCGGTGATCGTGGTGCAAGCCATCACGGTCCCGGCCAACAACCTGATCTACACCTACCTGCTCAAGGCCGGTGCGCTGTCGTGGGCAGGCCTGCCGGAAGTGGATCTCAGCTTCCTGGGTCTGCTCAGCTACATCGGCGTGATCGCGGCCATCGTGCAGATCCTCGAGATGCTCCTCGATAAGTACGTACCGAGTCTGTACAACGCGCTGGGCGTGTTCCTGCCGCTGATTACCGTGAACTGCGCCATCATGGGCGGCACCCTGTTCATGGTCGAGCGGGACTACAACCTTGCCGAAAGTACGGTGTACGGCTTCGGCTCCGGCGCTTCCTGGGCACTGGCGATCATGCTGCTGGCCGGCATCCGCGAGAAGCTCAAGTACAGCGACGTACCGGAGGGGCTGCAGGGACTGGGTATCACCTTCATCACCATCGGCCTGATGTCGCTAGGCTTCATGTCATTCTCTGGCGTACAGCTGTAAGGACGGGATGAACTGATGAGTTACGAAATTTTCCTTGCCATCGGCATGTTCACCGCCATCGTGCTCGCGCTGGTGGTGATCATTCTCGCGGCGCGCGCCAAGCTGGTGTCCAGCGGCGACGTGAGTATCGAGATCAATGGCGAACGCACCATCACCGTTCCGGCTGGCGGCAAGTTGCTGCAGACCTTGGCCGCGAACAATATTTTCCTTTCGTCTGCCTGCGGCGGTGGCGGTACCTGCGCCCAGTGCAAATGCATCGTCGAAAGCGGTGGCGGCGAGATGTTGCCCACCGAAGAGTCGCACTTCACCCGCCGCGAGGCTGGCGAGGGCTGGCGTCTGTCCTGCCAGACTCCGGTCAAGGCGGATATGAAGATCGAGGTGCCTGAAGAGGTGTTCGGCGTGAAGAAGTGGGAGTGCACGGTACTCTCCAACCCGAACGTGGCGACCTTCATCAAGGAGCTGACCCTGAAGCTGCCGGAAGGCGAGAACGTCGACTTCCGCGCCGGCGGTTACGTCCAGCTGGAGTGCCCGCCGCATGAGGTTCGTTACAAGGACTTCGATATCCAAGAGGAATATCGCGGCGACTGGGACAAGTTCAACCAGTGGAAGTACGTTTCCAAGGTCAATGAGACCGTGATTCGAGCCTATTCCATGGCGAACTACCCGGAAGAGGTCGGTCTGGTCAAGTTCAACATCCGCATCGCGTCGCCGCCGCCAGGCAAGGACGATCTGCCACCAGGCAAGATGTCGTCCTGGGTCTTCAGCCTGAAGCCGGGCGACAAGGTCACCGTCTATGGTCCCTTCGGCGAGTTCTTCGCCAAGGATACCGACGCCGAGATGGTCTTCATCGGTGGTGGTGCCGGTATGGCGCCGATGCGTTCGCACATTTTCGATCAGCTCAAGCGCCTGAAATCCAAGCGCAAGATGAGCTTCTGGTACGGTGCGCGCTCCATGCGCGAGGCGTTCTACGTCGACGAATACGACCAGCTGCAAGCTGAGAATGAGAATTTTGAGTGGCATCTGGCACTGTCCGATCCGCAACCGGAGGACAACTGGGAAGGGCCGACCGGGTTCATTCACAACGTGCTTTACGAGAACTACCTGAAGGACCATCCGGCGCCTGAAGACTGCGAGTTCTATATGTGCGGACCGCCGATGATGAACGCGTCGGTCATCAAGATGCTGACCGATCTGGGCGTTGAACCGGAGAATATCCTGCTCGACGACTTCGGCGGCTAGCATGGTTCAAGCGTCATTTCGGCCCGTCATCGTCGTCGCCCTCGCGGCGACGCTGGCGGGTTGTCTGTTTCAGGACAAGGTGGAAAGCTTCAGCGGACCGACCATGGGCAGCACCTATACGGTGAAGTACGTGGCGAGCGCTGACACGCCGGACAAAGCCCAACTGCAGCAGCAGACCGAGGCGATACTCGCCGAGATCGACAAGCAGGCCTCGACCTACCGTGCCGACTCGGACATCGAAATCTTCAACGAGCTGCCGGCCGGTTGCATGACCATGCCTGACGGCGTGCGAACCCTGCTCGAGGCGGGCCGGACCCTGTCCGATGAAAGCGACGGCGCTCTGGATCTGACCATCGAGCCGCTGCTCAACCTGTGGGGCTTCGGACCTCGCGGGCAGGGCGAACGCGTGCCTTCGGCCGACGAGATCGCAACGGCTCGGCAGGATGTGGGTCAGCATCATGTGCGGATCGAGGGCGAGCAGGTCTGCAAGGACCGGCCTGTGCAGGTCGATTTCAACAGCATCGCTGCCGGCTATGCCGTCGATCAAGTGACCGCGAAGCTTGAGGCGTCTGGCGTCAGCAGTTATCTAGTGGAAATCACCGGTGAGCTGAAGGCCCAGGGGCGTAAACCCGATGGGGCGCCGTGGCGTATCGCGATCGAGGCGCCGCGGGATGATGAGCGAGTCGCCCAGCGGGTCATCGAACTCGACGGGCTGGGCGTTTCCACCTCTGGTGATTATCGGAATTACTTCGAGCGTAACGGTAAACGCTACTCGCATACGCTGGATCCGAACACCGGGGCTCCGATCGAGCATCATCTTGCCGCCGTGACGGTTGTCGATCCTTCGACACTACGGGCAGATGGGCTGTCTACCGTGCTCATGGTGCTGGGCCCCGAGCGCGGGCTGGCCTACGCGGCAAAGCACAAGATCGCGGCGTTCTTCGTGGTTCGCGAAGGGCAGGAATTCATTAGCAAGAGCACCGAAGCGTTTGATGAGCTGTTCGGGGCGGGAGCGGAGCAATGACCTGGTTGATCGTTTTTCTAGTGATGGTACTGGTCGTGTTGGGTATGTCGGTCGGCGTGATCATGGGTCGCAAGCCCATCGCCGGTTCATGCGGCGGCATCGCCAACCTGGGTATCGAGAAGGAATGCTCGATCTGCGGTGGTAGCCGCGAGAAGTGTGAAGAAGTAAATGCGCAGGAAAGCCAGAACCAAAAAGCAGATCTCGCCTACGACGCGACCAGACGCTGACATAGCTGGCACTGACCGGGCCGGTGGCGATAGCGCATCGGTACCGGGCTTGCAGGTAAAAGGTGCCGACGCTGCTCGGCACTAGCGGCCGGGACCGTCCGGGTACGCCTGATGTGTGTTCCTGGCCAGCGTAATTCGTTAACGGCGGCAGGGTGGCCTGCCGCATGTTCAGGGGTGAATATGGCTGTCTACAATTACGATGTAGTGGTTTTGGGCTCGGGCCCAGCCGGCGAAGGCGCGGCGATGAATGCGGTCAAGGCCGGACGCAAGGTCGCCGTGGTCGATAGCAGGCCACACGTCGGCGGCAACTCCACCCACTTGGGAACCATTCCGTCCAAGGCGCTGCGCCATTCGGTACGGCAGATCATGCAGTACAACACCAACCCGTTGTTCCGCCAGATCGGCGAGCCGCGTTGGTTCTCGTTTCCCGACGTACTGAAAAGCGCCGAAAGCGTGATCGCCAAGCAAGTCAGTTCCCGGACGGGCTACTACGCACGCAACCGCATCGACCTGTTTTTCGGCACCGCGAGTTTTGCCGACGAGCAGACCGTGGAAGTCGTCAGCGCCAATGGCATGGTCGAAACGCTGGTGGCCAACCAGTTCATCATCGCCACCGGCTCGCGTCCCTATCGTCCCGCCGACGTCGACTTCACGCACCCACGCATCTACGACAGCGATACCATCCTCACGCTGAGCCATACGCCGCGTCGGCTGATCATTTACGGCGCCGGCGTGATCGGTTCCGAGTACGCGTCGATCTTCAGCGGCCTGGGCGTGTTGGTCGATCTGATCGATAACCGCGACCAGCTGCTCAGCTTCCTCGATGACGAAATCTCCGATGCGCTCAGTTATCACTTGCGCAACAACAACGTGCTGATTCGCCATAAGGAAGAGTACGAGCGCGTCGAGGGCGTCGACAACGGCGTCATTCTCCATCTCAAGTCCGGCAAGAAAATCAAGGCGGACGCCTTCCTCTGGTGCAACGGGCGAACCGGCAATACCGACAAGCTTGCGTTGGAAAACATCGGCCTGAAGGTCAATAGCCGTGGGCAGATCAAGGTCGACGAGCACTACCGCACAGATGTCGGCAACATATATGCCGCAGGCGACGTGATCGGTTGGCCATCGTTGGCCAGCGCGGCCTACGACCAGGGGCGTTCGGCGGCAGGCAGCATCGTCGACAACAACAGCTGGCGCTTTGTCGACGACGTCCCGACCGGCATCTACACCATTCCCGAGATCAGTTCGATCGGCAAGAACGAGCGTGAGCTCACCGAGGCGAAAGTCCCGTACGAAGTGGGCAAGGCATTCTTCAAGGGGATGGCCCGTGCGCAGATTTCCGCCGAGCCGGTAGGGATGCTGAAGATCCTCTTCCATCGCGAGACGCTGGCGGTGCTCGGTGTTCACTGCTTCGGCTATCAGGCTTCGGAGATCGTGCATATCGGCCAGGCGATCATGAATCAGCCGGGCGAGGCCAATACCCTGAAGTACTTCGTCAACACCACCTTCAACTACCCGACCATGGCCGAGGCCTATCGTGTCGCGGCCTTCGACGGGCTAAATCGGCTTTTTTGAGCGGCTCCGACCGGTGGCCTGAGCCGGTCGGAGAGGATACCCGGACGTGGCGCTGGCCAAACCGGGAAAGCTTCTGAGGGCAGACGAAACCGGCGGCCTGGCAGTGGCCGCTACTGATTAGTCCGTGCGTTGCGCAGGGTGGCGACAGCCAGACCGGGGAAGTCCGTGATCAGGCTGTCGACACCGAAATCGGCGAGTCGGCGCATCAAGGCCGGCTCGTTCACGGTCCATACCGAGACATGCAGCCCCTGCTGACGCGCCTTGGCAATCCGCTCGGGCGTGCACAATGTCCACTTCAGTGCCAACAGATCACAGCCATATTGCTTGGCCACCTTCAACGGATCGAGCCAGGCATATTCGGCTACCAGCCCGCATGACAGCTCCGGTGTCAGGCGCTTCAACGCCCTCAGCACCTCGCGAGATCCCGAGGTGACGGTGATCCGCTCGAGCAGGCCGTAACGTTGCGCCAACTCCCTGATGGCCAGCACCGAGCGTGCCGCGCGAACTCTGGATGCGCTCTTGACCTCCAGTTGCCAGTGTTCGAAATCGCACTTTTCGAACAGCTCCGAGAGTCGCGGAATCGGGCAGGGTTGTTTCCAGCCCGGGCCGCCTTGGCGCGCATCGTAATGAACCAGCTCTTCGGCATCGTGCTCCACGACCTTGCCGCGTCGCCCGGTGGTGCGCTTCAAGGTGGGATCATGGATGACCATCAGCTCGCCGTCCTTGGACAGGTGCAGGTCCAGCTCGCAGCGACGTACGCCGTGGGCCAGGCATTGCTGGAAGCTGGCGAGGGTGTTTTCCGGGGCTTCGCCTTTCGCGCCGCGGTGGCCATAGATCAAGGTCACGGTTCGATATCTCGCTGTAAGGATGGGGGCCGTTGATGATGCAGGACGCTGTCTATGACCCGGTCGTTTTCGAAATACACCGAAAAATAACGGTAATCCCAACGTGTAATGGGAGGGCTGCCGACGGCGGGATGTTCCTCATCGGCCAGGCCGAATTGCTCGAGGACGGTGCCTTTCGAGTCACCGCGCCCGGGTAGCGTCAGTTGGGATTGGCCTTGCTGACCCACTGGGATGCGGATCGTCTCGGCAACGGCCGGGAAGCAAAAAGCGATGGCCAGGAGTGGCATCAGTAATCGGTACATGTTCAGGGTTCCTGCAGGCTTTCACGGGCCAGGCGCCGTTCTGTCGCCTGTTTCTGCAGGATATGCCGCGCGAGCAGCTGCCGTTGTGCATCAGTCAACGCTTCGAAGGACGTCCCGATGGCGAAGCGTCCGTCGTCCTGGGCCTGACAGCTGGAGATCCGCGCCTTCAAGAGCAGCCCCAGGCATTGCGGCATGAGGGCGATCTTGAGCGTCCAGATCGAGCCCTCGTCGAGTGGGCAATCATTGACAAAGCTGATGCCGCCTTCGGACAGCACCACCTCGCGCAGCGGGCCGAGGTCCTCGAGCAAATCCCGTGCGAGCACCTGGCCAATCAGATCGATGCGCTTGTTTTGAACCTTGAGGTAGCTCGCCAGTGTGCGGTTGCGCTCGGCAATCTGGCGTAACAGATGCTGTGCCTCGAAATCGAGCTGGTGCAGCTCGCCGAGTAGACCGAACAGCTGCTGCGCGCCGCCATCGGGGACTGTTTCCGAGTGTTCCAGCGGCAGGATTTCCAGTGCGATCATGTCCTCGATACGATAGTATTCGCGGCGATCTTCGGTGTCTTCAGTGGGCATGTCGATCCCTGAGCTGCAGTGATGGCTTGAGTGTATCAGGCCGTTTGGTATCGTCATTCAGCTTGTTATTTCCCGCCAGCGAAAGCGAACCCATCGATTTATGTTCAGACCGCTGTCCGTGTATATCGGGGCGCGCTACACACGCGCCAGACGTCGCAGTCTCTTCGTTTCTTTCATCTCCTTCACCTCGATGATCGGGCTGGCGCTCGGCGTGCTGGTGATGATCGTCGTACTGTCGGTGATGAATGGTTTCGATCATGAGATGCGTACGCGCGTGCTCGGCATGGTCCCGCATGCCACCATCGAGCGTCCGACGCCGATCGACGATTGGCAGACCCTTGGCGATCGGTTGAAGCAGCATCCGCAGGTGTCCGCGGTGGCGCCGTTCATCCAGATGCAGGGCCTGCTGACGCACCGCGGCAAGGTCACCAAGACACTGATCAATGCGGTGGACCCGCAGGTCGAGCCGAGCGTGTCCATCATCGGGCAGTTCTTTCGCGAGGGCGGTCTGGATGAGTTGGCTGCCGGCGAGTTCGGCATCGTCATCGGCGACAAGGCTGCGGACAAGCTTGGCGTCGGCGTCGGCGACAAGATCACCTTCGTCGCGCCAGAAGTAACGGTCACACCAGCAGGCGTCTTTCCTCGCATGAAGCGCTTTACCGTGCGCGGCATCTTCCATGTGGGCGCCGGCGAAATCGACGGCTACGTGGCGATGGCTAATATCTCCGATCTGGCACGCCTGCACCGCTGGAAGCCTGACCAGGTGCAAGGGCTGCGGCTGCGCTTCGAGGATCTGTTCCAGGCGCCGCGGACCTCCTGGCAACTGGCGGGTCAGTTGGGTGACGACTTCTATTCGCGTGACTGGACGCGCACCCACGGGAACCTCTATCAGGCGATACGCATGGAAAAGGCCATGATCGGCCTGTTGCTGCTGCTGATCGTCGCGGTGGCTGCTTTCAATATCATTTCCACACTGGTCATGGTGGTCACCGATAAGCGCGGTGACATCGCCATTCTGCGAACGCTGGGCGCGACCCCGCGGCAGATCATGGCGATCTTCATGGTGCAGGGTACGGTGATCGGCGTCGTCGGTACGTTGGTCGGCGCCTTGCTCGGGATTTCCGCGGCGCTCAACGTGAGCAGTTGGATTGCGGCGCTCGAGCATCTTATCGGGCACAAGTTTCTCAATGCCGATGTGTACTTCATCGATTATCTGCCGTCTCGTCTGATGGCCGCTGACGTGATCCAGGTCTGCGCCGCAGCGCTCGTCCTGAGCTTTTTCGCCACCCTGTACCCGGCCTGGCGTGCGGCCCGTACCCAGCCCGCTGAGGCGTTACGATATGAGTGAGCCGGTCATGAATCAAAAATCTCCGAAGGATGGCGCGGTACTGAGCTGCCGCAATCTGGGCAAGCGCTATGAGCAGGGGCCCGAGTCGGTCAACGTGCTTTCCGGCCTGCAGTTGGAGCTGTTCCCAGGTCAGCGGGTCGCTATCGTCGGCAGCTCCGGTTCGGGCAAAAGCACCTTGTTGAATCTGCTGGGCGGCCTCGACACGCCGAGTGAGGGAAGCGTTTGGCTGGCCGGCGAGGAGCTGTCCGCCCTCAGCGAAAAGGATCGGGGCCTGTTGCGCAACCGCGCCCTGGGCTTTGTCTACCAGTTCCACCATCTGTTACCCGAGTTCACCGCGCTGGAAAACGTTTGCATGCCATTACTGATCGGCAAGACGCCGATCCCCGATGCGCGCGCACGGGCTACCGAACTGTTGCAGCGTGTTGGGCTTGGCCATCGGTTGGCGCACAAACCTTCAGAGCTGTCCGGAGGTGAGCGCCAGCGTGTGGCGATCGCCCGCGCCTTGGCCAACAGCCCGGCACTGGTCTTGTTGGACGAGCCGACCGGTAACCTTGACCACCATACGGCGCAGGGGATTCAGGACCTGATGCTCGAGCTGAGCAGCTCCTTGCGCACCGCCTTTCTGGTCGTCACGCATGATCCGCAATTGGCCGGGCAAATGGACCATATCCTGCGCCTGGAAGATGGCCGGTTGGTGGCTGGGTAATGTTCAGGCCGCTCAGCATCTTCATTGGCAGCCGCTATACGCGGGCCAAACGTCGCAATCATTTCATTTCGTTCATTTCGCTGACGTCGATGATTGGCTTGTCGCTGGGCGTGCTGGCGATGATCATCGTGCTCTCGGTCATGAACGGCTTCCAGCGCGAGATGAGTAATCGCGTGCTGGGTATGGTCCCGCATGCCGTCATCGCAGGCGTCGGACAACCGGTGGACGACTGGCAGTCCCTGGCCGATCGTGTTCGGGCGAACCCCATGGTGATCGGGGCTGCGCCGATCACCCAGCTGGAAGGGATGCTGTCCTACAAGGGCGCCATGCAGCCGATCGAGGTCAAAGGTATCGACCCACAGGCTGAAGGCAGCGTATCGATACTGGGCGAGAAGATGATCGCTGGTCGGCTCGACGACCTGAAACCGGGTGAGTCGGGGGTGATTCTCGGGTTGATGACGGCGCGGCGTTTCGGCCTGAAACTGGGCGACAGGCTCACCCTGATCGTGCCAGAGCTCAGCGATGCGCCTGGTGGCGTTACACCACGGATGCAGCGTTTGAACGTGGTTGGCGTGTTCAAGGTCGGCGCCGAACTGGACGGTAGTCTGGCCATGATTCATCGGAGTGACGCCGCTCGGATACTGCGCTGGCAGCCGGAGCAGGTCGAGGGCGTCAGGCTCAAACTGGCCGATCTGTACGCGGCCCCGCAGGTGACCAGCGCGTTGCTCGGCGAGCTCGGTGACGGTTACCGGGGCGAAGACTGGTCGCGCACCCAGGGCAGTCTGTTCAGCGCGATGAAAATGGAAAAGACCATGATCGGGGTGCTGCTCCTGCTGATCGTGGCCGTGGCTGCATTCAATATCATCGCCACCCTGATCATGGTTGTTGCCGACAAGCGCGCCGATATCGCCATTCTGCGCACGCTCGGCGCGACGCCGCGGCAGATCATGACGATTTTCATGGTGCAGGGGAGCATCATCGGCTTGACCGGCACCCTCATCGGTACGGTACTGGGTGTGCTCGGCGCATTGAATGTCAGTGCACTGGTCGCCTGGCTGGAGCGGGTGACCGGGCAGCACATCTTCAGTTCGGACGTCTACTTCATCAATACCTTGCCGTCCGAGCTGCGGCTTGAAGACGTGCTGCTGGTGACCTTGGCGGCCCTGCTTCTCAGCTTCCTGGCGACCGTCTATCCCGCATGGCGTGCCGCGCAAACCCAGCCCGCCGAGGCCCTGCGTTACGAGTGAGGCGCGCCTAACGCCGATTCAGCTGGCGCTTGCGCCAGCTGCGGCTGACCCACCAGCGCCAGTACGCCTGAGTGCCTACATAGCCGAGCAGGGCTGCCACTACGGCGACGACGAAGGAGCCTAAGAACAGCGGCTGCCAATGGCTATCGAGCATCTGCCTAACCCATGCAAGGCTCAGTTCCATGGGCATAGGTCGCGCCGGCGTATCCATCAGCCAGGCGCCGATCTTGTAGTTGCAGTAGAAGACCGGGGGCATCGTCAGCGGATTGGTCAGCCAGACCAGGCCGACAGCGATTGGCAGGTTTGCCCGAGCGGGTATTGCGCAGAGTGCCGCCGCCAGCATCTGCATGGGCATGGGGATCATCGCCCAGAACAGACCGATGGCCATCGCCCGGGAAACCGAGTGGCGATTGAGGTGCAGCAAGTTGGGATCATGCGTAAGTGTGCCGAGAAATCGTAGAGACTTGTGCGTCTTGATGCGATCGGGGTGCGGCATGTAGCGTTTGAAAAAACGACGCGGCATGAAGATTCTCTGGCGGGCTGAATCGCGCCGGATTATGCCTGAAACGAGACCCGGCGCTGAGAGAAGTTTGTGAGCTGGATTCTACACTGCCAGTACGCCGACAGGACGTCGGTATGCCCATGGAATGGAATTCGGAGGTCTCATGCGGGCAGCAATGCTGGCGCTGGCAGCGGGACTCATGCTGCTGCGCGTTCTACCACAACTTCCACCCCCGTCTGCGCTGCCCCTGATTCTCCTGGCCGGGCTGCTGTTGCTGCCGTCCCGCTGGCGCGTGATCGGATGCTTTCTCTGCGGGCTGGGCTGGGCCTGTCTGAGCGCTCACTGGGCCGTCAGCGATCGTCTGTCAACGGAGCTCGACGGCCGTACGTTCTGGCTCGAAGGGCAGGTGACTGGGCTGCCGGATGTTCGCGGCCCAGTGGTGCGCTTCGAGCTGACCAACATCTCCTCACGACATGACGGCCTGCCGTCACGGATGCGCCTGGCGTGGTACGGCGGGCCGGCCATGCGGGCGGGAGAGCGATGGCGTCTTGCAGCTACGCTGAAGAGGCCGAGGGGACTGGTCAACCCGCAGTCGTTCGACTACGAAGCCTGGCTCCTGGCGCGTCGAATCGGTGCCAGCGGAACGGTCAAGGCAGGCGAACGCATGGCGTCGGCGGGCGGCGGTGAGGGGTGGCGCGATCGCTTACGCCAACGCCTGATGGCGGTCGATGCCCAGGGCCGTGCGGGGGCGATCGCCGCGCTGGTGGTGGGTGACGGCAGCGGCCTGTCGGCGGCCGACTGGCGCGTTCTCCAGGACACCGGAACCGTGCATCTGATGGTCATCTCGGGCCAGCATGTGGGGATGCTGGCGGGTCTGCTGTACGGTCTGGTTGCGCTGTTGGCGCGGTGGGGCATCTGGCCGCAGCGCTTTGCCTGGCTGCCCTGTGCCTGTGGCGCGGCGTTGATCGGAGCGCTCGTTTACGGCTGGCTGGCAGGCTTTGGCGTTCCGGTTCAGCGAGCACTGATCATGGTCGCGCTGGTGCTGCTCTGGCGCTTGCGATTTCGCCACCTCGGCGTGTGGTTGCCGCTGCTCACCGCGATCAATGGCGTACTGCTGCTCGATCCCCTGGTCGTGCTGCAATCGGGCTTCTGGCTATCGTTCCTGGCGGTGGCACTGCTCGCCTATATCTTTCGCGGGCGGTTGGGTAGCTGGGGCGGATGGCGCACCTTGGGGCGCGCGCAGTGGGGGATGGCGGTTGGGCTGTTGCCGTTCTTGCTGTTGCTGGGGTTGCCGGTGAGCCTGAGCGGCCCGGTTGCCAACGTGTTTGCGGTGCCATTGGTCAGTGTGCTGATCGTGCCACTGTCCTTGATGGGCACCGCGCTGCTGTGGCTGCCGGGCATCGGCGAGGCACTGCTCTGGCTGGCTGGAGGATTGCTGGCGTACCTGTTCGACGCGCTGCGTTGGCTCGCTGGTTGGCACGCGGCTTGGCTGCCCGTTTCCCTCCCGCTATGGGCTTGGTCGCTGGTCGCGCTTGGGACATTGCTGGTCTTGGCGCCAGCTGGATTGCCTGTTCGGGCGCTGGGGGTGGCGCTACTCGCTCCGCTGCTGTTCCCTCCGATCGACAAACCGGCCATTGGGCAGGCGGAGGTCTGGGTCCTCGATGTCGGGCAGGGCCTTGCGGTACTGGTGCGCACGCATGAGCATGCCTTGCTATACGACGCGGGACCGCGCTACGGCGACTTCGATATTGGTGAGCGCGTGGTATCGCCGTCGCTGCGCACGCTGGGTACCGCTGATCTCGATCTGCTGGTGCTTAGTCATGCCGATAGCGATCATGCGGGCGGTGCGTCCGCCATCCTGCGGCAAAGGCCCGTCGGACGGGTGCTCAGTGGCGAGCCGGAGCGATTGCCTGCGGCGCTGGGCGCCGAGGCCTGTCCGTCAGGGCTGCATTGGCGATGGGGTCAGGTCGATTTCACGCTCTGGCGCTGGTCGAAGGCCCGTAACGGAAACCAGTCGTCCTGCGTGCTGATGGTCGAGGCCAACGGCGAACGCCTGTTACTTACCGGGGACATCGACGTCGCTGCCGAGCAGGCTCTGCTGGCAAGCGGTATGCCGCTCGACGTGCGTTGGTTGCTGTTGCCGCATCACGGCAGTCACAGCTCGTCGTCCGCGGCCTTCCTCGAGGCAACCAGTGCCGAGGGCGCGCTCGTGTCGCGCAGTATGCACAACGCCTTTGGGCATCCGCATCCCGACGTCGTAGAGCGGGTCGAGGCCTCCGGAGCGCAGCTTTACGACACGGCCGAGCAGGGCGCGCTGCAGATCCGTCTCGGGCGCTTCGAGTCCATCCGAGGATTGCGCGCCGAACGTCGGTTCTGGCGGGAAAAATGAGAACCGGGGCCGTCGGCGGCCTGGCGACCCTATGCTAGAGTGGCGCCACTTTTTCGAGGGGGATTCACGTCGTGTGGGAGCTGGTTAAAGCAGGTGGCTGGATTATGCTGCCAATCATTCTGTGTTCCGTCGCTGCCGCCGGAATCATCGCCGAACGTCTTTGGACGCTGCGACCGAGCCGGGTGACCCCTTCGCACCTGCTCGGCCAGGTATGGAAATGGATCAAGGACAAGAAGCTCAGCAACCAGAAGCTGAAGGAGTTGCGGGCGGATTCTCCCTTGGGCGAGATCCTGGCAGCGGGCCTGGCCAACTCCAAGCATGGTCGGGAAATCATGAAGGAGTGCATCGAGGAAGCGGCGGCGCGCGTCGTTCATGATCTCGAGCGCTACCTCAATGCCTTGGGCACGATCGCCGGCATTGCCCCCTTGCTCGGGCTTCTCGGTACGGTGCTTGGAATGATCGAGATATTCGGCGCATTCATGGGGTCCGGGATGGCCAACGCCCCGATGCTCGCATCAGGTATCTCCAAGGCACTCATCACCACGGCGGCGGGCTTGATGGTCGGCATCCCGGCCTTGTTCTTCCATCGTTTCCTGTTGCGTCGTGTCGAAGAACTGGTGGTCGGGATGGAGCAGGAAGCGATCAAGCTGGTGGAAGTGGTGCAGGGTGACCGGGACGTCGATCTGGGCGAGGACAAGGCGTGAAGTTTCGTCGTAAAGCCCGGGAAAACGTCGACATCGGGCTTGCACCGCTAATCGATGTGGTCTTCATCCTGCTGCTGTTCTTCGTGGTCACGACGACCTTTACGCGCGAAACGCAGCTCAAGGTGGACCTTCCCGAGGCCGCCAGCGGTACACCGCCTGAAGAGGCGGAAAAGAAACAGCTCGAAGTGGTCATCGATGCGGAGGGCGGCTATTCCCTCAACGGCAAAACGCTGCTCAAACATGATCTGAATACGCTCATGGCTGCATTGGCGAAGGAGTCGGGCGGGGATACCAGCCTGCCGATGATTATCAGCGCTGACGGTAAAACTCCACATCAGGCCGTCATCACGGCGATGGACGCAGCCGGAAAGCTTGGCTTCGCCCATCTGCGAATCACCACCGTCGAGGCCCAGCCGGAGCCCTGATGTCCCTTGCCGATCGTTTGCAGCGCGCCTGGTACGAGGGCCATCCAGCTCTGGCATTACTTGCCCCGCTCGAGGCGCTCTACAGACGGGTGGTCACCGCAAGGCGCAAGCAGTTTCTGAGTGGTACGACCGATTGCTATCGGGCGCCGGTGCCGGTAGTGGTGGTGGGTAATGTCACTGTCGGGGGCACCGGTAAAACGCCATTGATTCTTTGGCTCATCGAGCATTGCCGCCGCCGCGGTTTGAATGTCGGTGTGGTCAGCCGTGGCTACGGTGCCTCGCCTGCCTCCCATCCATGGCGGGTCCGGGTGGACGACACGGCCGCCGAGGCCGGCGACGAGCCGTTACTGATTGCGCAACGTACAGGCGTGCCGGTGATGATCGATCCAGACCGTCCCCGCGCTGTTCGCGCGTTGCTCGCGCAAGAGCCGCTCGACCTTATCTTGTGCGACGACGGGCTGCAGCATTACCGGCTGGCACGGGACCTTGAATTGGTGCTTGTCGACGCGGTCCGCGGCCTGGGTAATCGTCGCTGTCTGCCGGCTGGTCCGCTGCGTGAACCGCCGGAGCGGCTCGAATCGGTCGATGCGGTGTTATTCAACGGGGCTCTGGCCGATAGCCCGTCCGGTTTTGCCTTTGCGCTGCAGCCGTCCAGATTGATAGAGCTGGCAACTGGGGACCGCTGGCCGCTGGATCATTTTCCACCGGGTCAGCAGGTTCATGCGGTTGCCGGGATCGGCAATCCGCAGCGTTTCTTCACCACGCTCGAGGCGCTACACTGGCGGCCGATTCCGCATGCCTTCGCCGATCACGCCCGTTATAGCCCGGAGCAACTGAGTTTTAGCCCCGAGCTACCGTTGGTGATGACCGAAAAGGATGCGGTCAAATGCCGGGCATTCGCGCTGCCGGGCTGGTGTTATCTGCAGGTGCAGGCCGAGCCATCGGCCGCATTCGTGACCTGGTTCGATGCCCAGCTGGACCGATTGCTGCCCGACTCCCCCTAAGCCGCTCGATCTGCCGTGTGCGGTCGGCTGCATCCAAGGACTGCGCATGGATACCAAACTGCTCGATATTCTCGCCTGCCCGCTGTGCAAGGGCCCGCTGAAGCTGACCGATGACAAGTCCGAACTGATCTGCAAGGCAGACGGTATGGCCTTCCCAGTGCGAGACGGCATTCCGGTCATGCTCGAGAGCGAAGCTCGTACCCTTGAAGTGGATGAGCGCCTGGACAAATGACTAACGCCTATACCGTCGTGATCCCAGCGCGTTACGCCTCCAGCCGTCTTCCAGGCAAGCCTCTGCAGGACATCGCCGGAAAGCCGATGATCCGCCACGTCTGGGAACAGGCCTGCCGTAGCGGAGCGCAGCGGGTCGTGGTGGCCACTGATGACGCTCGCATCCTTGAAGCCTGCGAGGGCTTTGGAGCGCAGGTGGTACTGACCGGTGTTGAGCACAATTCCGGGACCGATCGGCTCGCCGAAGTGGCAGCCAAGCTGGGCTTGGCGGCAGACGCGATAGTGGTCAACGTGCAGGGCGACGAGCCGTTGATCCCCCCGGCGGTGATCGATCAGGTCGCGTGCAACCTTGCAGCTCACCCCGAGGCTGCGATTGCCACGCTCGCCGAACCGATCGAGGACCCCCTCGCGTTGTTCAATCCGAACGTGGTGAAGGTGCTGAGCGATATCAATGGCTTGGCGTTGACGTTCAGCCGAGCGCCGCTACCTTGGGCGCGCGATGAGTTTGCCCTTGGTCGTGACGCCTTGCCCTCTGACGTTCCTTACCGCCGGCATATCGGTATTTATGCCTACCGAGCGGGATTCCTCGCTGATTTCGTTGCCTGGGGCCCGTGCTGGTTGGAGAACACCGAATGCCTCGAGCAGCTGCGTGCGCTCTGGCACGGCAAACGCATACACGTCGCCGATGCGGTCGAGCCACCGCCTGCCGGAGTCGATACCGCTGAGGACCTCGAGCGCGTTCGTAAGCTGCTCGGAGCCTGAACGTGAGGATTCTATTCGTCTGCATGGGCAACATATGCCGTTCGCCCACTGCTGAGGCTGTGTTTCGTAAATGCGTGCAGGACGCTCGGCTGGAGAGCCATGTCAGCATCGACTCGGCCGGAACCGGTGGCTGGCATGTCGGCAAGGCACCGGATCAGCGTGCATGCCAGGCGGCCGCCCAGCGAGGTTACGATCTGAGTGCGCTTAAAGCGCGCCAGGTGGTTGTCGAGGACTTCAGGCGCTTCGACCTGATCCTCGCCATGGATCACGACAATCTGGATCGACTGCAAGCGCTGCGACCGTCGGATGCCTGTGCCGAGCTTGATCTCTTTCTGCGTCGGTACCGGCTGGGTGAGGATGCTGTACCTGATCCCTACTACGGAGGGGATGAAGGTTTCGAGCACGTGCTCGATCTGGTGGAGCGTGCGTCGAGAGCGCTGCTCGATGAGATCAAGGAGCGCCTGTGAGCCTGTCCGTCGAACAAAACCGTTCGCTCAAGGAGCTGAACACCTTCGGCGTCGAGGCCCGCAGCGCCTATTTCGCCGAAGCGCACGACGATCAACAGGTCGTCGAAGCGCTAGCCCAGGCGCAGGCGCTTGGCGTGCCGTTGCTGGTACTCGGCGGTGGCAGCAATCTGGTGCTCACCGAGGATGTGAACGCGTTGGTGCTGCGCATGGCCAGCCGAGGCATCCGAATACTCGAAGACGATGGTGAGCGTGCGGTGATCGAAGCGGAGGCTGGTGAGCCCTGGCACCCGTTCGTATTGCACAGTCTCAGCCTGGGGCTGTCCGGGTTGGAAAATCTCAGTCTCATTCCGGGAACCGTTGGCGCCGCGCCGATTCAGAACGTTGGCGCTTACGGTGTCGAAATCAAGGACGTTTTTGCCGGGCTGACAGCGCTGGATCGGCAAACCGGGCAGCTTGTCGAATTCGATCTGCAGGCGTGCCAGTTCGGCTACCGGGACAGTCTGTTCAAGCGTCAGGCTGGGCGCTACATCATTCTACGGGTTCGCTTCGCCCTGCAACGCAGCGCGAACCTCAAGCTCGAATACGGTCCCTTGCGCCAGTGGCTCCTTCAGCACGCGATTCAATCCCCTACGCCGATCGACGTGAGTCGCGCCGTCTGCGCCATACGTAGTGAGAAACTCCCTGATCCCCAGCAGTTGGGAAATGCCGGCAGCTTCTTCAAGAACCCGCTCGTATCCGGAGCAGTAGCCGCTGCCTTGAAACAACGCTTTGCCGATCTGGTTGCGTTTGCGCAGGACGACGGGCAGGTCAAGCTCGCGGCCGGCTGGCTCATCGAACAGGCTGGCTGGAAAGGTTACCGTCGCGGTGACGTGGGAGTGCATCGGCTGCAGGCTCTGGTGCTCGTCAACTATGGCCAGGCCACCGGTCATGACATTCTGCAGCTCGCCGCAGATATCCAGGCAGACGTCGCCAAGCAGTTTGGCGTGCAATTGGAAATCGAGCCCAACATCATCTGAAACGGGTTCGTTTGTCCGTGTTGCTGGTGTGGCCGGGGGCGGCCTGGTCTGGACCGCCTCGCAGCACCAGACTCGTTCACGGCGTCCCGGTATCGGCTGCGCCTGTTCGAGTAAGGTTCATTCGGGAAGTAAACCACGACTTCATCCGCTGCTAGGCGCGCATCAATCACAGGCGTTTGCCAATGAAGAATGTGTAACCCTTGTTCAGGACGGGATAGCGAAAAAAAGGGGATGCCGAAGCATCCCCTTTTTTGCTGGCACGTCTGTCAGTGATGACGTTTGGCGCCGTCCCGCTCGGAGGTGACTGTCGTCTCCTCGGGCTCGTCAGCGGCGGGCTTTAGCGGCTCCGCTTCCGGCTGAGTGGCGACGGGTTCCGCTGCTGCCTCCGGCTCTGCCTGCGGTTCGACCGTTACTGGCTCTGGCTGCGGGGCCGCTTCAGCGGTTACGTCGCGCGCTTGGCTGTCCGCTTCCACCGGCTGGGTGGTTTCGGCCTCAACGGTCGGCGCACTGACTGCGACTTCGGGGCTGGCCAGCTCCTGGGTCACCTCGGTCGCGGGTGTTGCGGTTTTGGCTTCTGCCGCTTTCGCTTCAGCCTCGGCGGCCTCCTTGGCCAGGCGTTCCTGCTCGAGGCGGCGACGGCGGACTTCGCGAGGATCGTTAGGTGCACGACCGGATGCGGTTTGAGCCGGGGCCGCAGGCTCAGTCGGAGCCGGTGCGGGCTGCTCGATAGCCGGCGTGGCGGGTGCTTCGTCCACATCGCTTGGGCGTGCAGACTCTGGCTGGCCGAGCGGCTGAGTAGCAGGTTCTACCGGTGCGGGTTCGACTGCGGGAGCGCTGGCCTCGGCCACTGGCTCCACTACCGGCTCTACGGCTGTTTCGTTCACCGGCGGGGTAGTCTTGGTCGACTCATCGGCAGCTTCGATCGGCGCGGGCGTCTGCGAAGCTGGCTGATCGGCCGGCGTGGTGGTCACGGCCTCGGTGTCGGCCGTGTTTGCAGCAAGGGCTGCGGCAGTTGCCGCAATGGCGACTTGCTCGGACTTCACCGGTGCATTGCTTTCTTCGGCTTCGGCAGAACCCTCACCGGCCTCGGCGGCAATCTCGTTGCCGTTGGCATCGCGTTGGCGGTCGCGGCGGTTGCTACGACGACGCTGGCCGCGGGAGCGACGGCGTGGGCGGTCGTTACCTTCGGTCGAGTCCTGCTCGTCCTGCGCCGCCTCGGCGGTCTCTCCTTGCTGCAGTTCGTCCGCTTCTACGACCTGTTCAGCACGTGGCTCGCGAGGTTTGCGCTCTTCGCGAGGAGGCCGCGGTTTGCGCTCGCTGGCTTCTTCGCTGGTCGCTGCGGTTGGTGCAGTCTGGCTGGGTTCGTCCAGCGGTGCGCGCAGTTCACGTTTGCGCTCTTCGCGCGGCTGCCGGTCCTCGCGTGGGGCGCGTTCGCGGCGAGGTTGCGGCTGCGACGAGCTGTCATTGGTTTCGATCGGCTCACGGGCTTCGCGGGGCTCACGTGGCTTGCGCTCTTCGCGAGGCGGGCGTGCCTGACGCTCTTCACGAGCAGGGCGCTCTTCGCGTGGTTTGCGCTCCTCGTCGCGGTTGCTACGTGCATCGCGTCGGCGGTTCTGCTGGCGGCCACTGCGACGCTCGTCGTTGCGCGGCGGACGGCTGTTGCCGGCTGGCTTCTTCTCGACCTCGACGGCTGGGGTTTCCGGCTTGCCCGCAAAAAGGCCGACCAGCGACTTGACCAGGCCCTTGAACAGGCTGGGCTCCTGGACGCTGACCGTCGGTGCCTCTGCTGCAGCAGCGGGAACGGGGGCGGGCGCAGTACGTTGCGGTGCGGTTTTGACCGCCGCCTCCTGACGAACCAGGGTACGCGTCGAGCTGATCGGCTGAGCTTCCTCGGCCTCGGTCTGGCTCATCTCGTAGCTGGCCTGTCCGGCGATGATCTCGGGGCTGTCGTCGCGCAAACGCTGCACCTCGAAGTGCGGCGTTTCGAGGTGATCGTCCGGCAGGATAAAGATGCGTGCACGGGTACGCAGCTCGATCTTGGTGATGGCGTTACGTTTTTCGTTGAGCAGGAACGCGGCTACCTGGAACGGCACGCGCGCACGAACTTCGGCGGTGCGGTCTTTGAGAGCTTCTTCCTCGATCAGGCGCAGGATGGCCAGCGATAGCGATTCGACGTCGCGGATGATGCCCTGGCCATTGCAGCGTGGGCATACGATGCCGCTGGTTTCGCCGAGGGAAGGGCGCAGGCGCTGGCGGGACATCTCCAGCAGACCGAAGCGCGATATGCGGCCAACTTGGATGCGTGCGCGGTCGGCCTCGAGCGCTTCGCGGACCTTTTCCTCAACGGCTCGCTGGTTCTTGGCCGGCGTCATGTCGATGAAGTCGATGACGATCAGGCCGCCAATGTCACGCAGGCGCAGCTGGCGAGCGATCTCCTCGGCCGCTTCCAGGTTGGTCTGTAGCGCGGTTTCTTCAATGTCGCCGCCCTTGGTGGCGCGCGCCGAGTTGATGTCGATCGACACCAGCGCTTCGGTCGGGTCGATGACGATCGAGCCGCCGGACGGCAATTTCACTTCGCGCTGGAAGGCGGTTTCGATCTGGCTTTCGATCTGGAAGCGATTGAACAGTGGCACGCTGTCTTCGTACAGCTTGATCTTGCTGGCGTACTGCGGCATGACCTGCTGGATGAACGACAGTGCTTCGTCCTGGGCTTCGACGCTATCGATCAGTACTTCGCCGATGTCCTGGCGCAAATAGTCGCGGATGGCGCGGATGATGACGTTCGATTCCTGATAGATCAGGAAGGGCGCGGGCCGACCCTGGGATGCGTCTTTTACCGCGGCCCAGAGTTGCAGCAGGTAGTCGAGGTCCCACTGCATTTCTTCACTGGAGCGGCCGAGGCCGGCAGTGCGAACGATGAGCCCCATATCAGCCGGAACGTTGAGGCCGTTCAAGGCTTCACGAAGTTCGTTGCGCTCTTCGCCTTCGATCCGGCGGGAGATGCCTCCCGCACGCGGGTTGTTGGGCATCAGTACGAGATAGCGACCGGCCAGACTGATGAAAGTGGTCAGGGCAGCGCCCTTGTTGCCGCGCTCTTCCTTTTCGACCTGGACGATGACTTCCTGGCCTTCGCTCAGAACGTCCTTGATATTGACGCGGCCTTCGGGGGCCTTCCTGAAGTACTCGCGGGAAATTTCCTTGAGAGGGAGGAAGCCATGGCGGTCGGCACCGAAGTCCACGAAGGCGGCTTCTAGACTGGGTTCGACGCGGGTGATCTTGCCTTTGTAGATGTTGGCTTTTTTCTGTTCGCGGGCACCGGACTCGATATCGAGATCGAATAGGCGCTGGCCATCTACCAGTGCGACACGCAACTCTTCGGGCTGAGTTGCGTTAATTAGCATTCTTTTCATGTAGTACCGTCGGTTTCCA
Organism: Stutzerimonas stutzeri; assembly: GCF_019090095.1. Taxonomy (NCBI): domain Bacteria; kingdom Pseudomonadati; phylum Pseudomonadota; class Gammaproteobacteria; order Pseudomonadales; family Pseudomonadaceae; genus Stutzerimonas; species Stutzerimonas stutzeri. Next base: position 1,741,622 of record NZ_JAGQFP010000002.1, read on the forward strand.
GGGCAGCGGAAACGGCGTTCGGCACACACGACTCTCGCGGTCGGTGTCAGGTGAGTCAGGAATGGTTGTAAGGCACTCCAGTGTCCAGCGATGTGAGGCCAGTTGGGCCAGCGTCGCGACGACGTCTCCTGCTTGCTGTCGGAACAGAAGCAATGGTTCGGGAGGAGGAATCAGCAATCGGTAGCGGACGGAATGAAGCGTCTATGAAAGCCTTTGCTACGCACTCCGATGGCTGTACATCTCCACCCAACACTCATACTTTGAAAATCGGGTGCCGCTCGCAGAATCCGGGAGCGGGTTATCGATTATCGCGATTCCCCAGCGGGGGCACGCATCATGTCTTCAAGGCTTGTTTCGGTGCTTCTGCTGCTTGAGAGAAGCGCCGTCGGACGGCCTCACGTCCTCGAACATTGCTGAGCCGGGAAGGGCGGTTTCGCTGTCATTCCTCGGCCTGGCCACTTTTGGCGGCGTTTGGACTATAACAGTAATGTTTAAGTGCTTCAAATCAGGGAAAATTGATATCATCGCCGGATGACCAATACCCCTTCCCAGACTTCCGGCGTGCAAATGCTCGAGGTCTCGCCGGAGCTTGCCGGCCAACGTATCGACAACTTTTTGCGTACCCAGCTCAAGGGTGTGCCCAAGACCCTGATCTACCGCATCCTGCGAAAGGGGGAAGTGCGGGTGAACAAGGGGCGCATCAAACCCGAGTACAAGCTCCAGGCCGGCGACGTGGTGCGTGTGCCGCCGCTTCGGCTGCCCGAGCGCGATGAGGCGGTGCCTCTGGCTCAGGGGCTGCTGGAGCGCCTCGAGGCAGCCATCGTCTATGAAGACAAGGCGCTTATCGTCCTCAACAAGCCAGCAGGGATCGCGGTGCACGGCGGTAGTGGACTGAGCTTCGGTGTCATCGAGGCGCTGCGTCAGCTGCGCCCTGACGCTAAGGAGCTCGAATTGGTACATCGTCTGGATCGGGATACGTCCGGATTGCTGATGGTTGCCAAGAAGCGCAGCATGTTGCGTCACCTGCATCAGGCGTTGCGCGGCGATGGCGTGGACAAGCGGTATATGGCGCTTGTGCGTGGCCGCTGGGACGCCGGCAAAAAGCAGGTCAGCGCTCCTTTGCTGAAGAATACGCTGCGTTCCGGGGAGCGGATGGTCGAGGTCACTGAGGAGGGCAAGGAGGCGCTGACGCTTTTTCGTGTCCTGCGCCGCTTCGGTGATTTCGCCACACTGGTCGAAGCCAAGCCGGTAACCGGTCGCACGCACCAGATCCGCGTACATGCCCGTCACGCCGGCCACAGCATTGCAGGCGACAGTAAGTATGGCGATGAAGAATTTACCGGCGTGATTCGAGAGCTGGGCGGTAAACGGTTGTTCCTGCATGCCTATGCGCTGAAGGTGCCTTTGCCCGAAGGCGGCGAACTCAGTCTGGAAGCGCCGGTCGATGATGTCTGGGCGCGGACGCTGGAGCGGCTGAGTGAGTAAGTACGAGCTGCTGATCTTCGACTGGGACGGGACTCTGGTGGATTCGATCGGGCGTATCGTCGAATCCATTTCCGCCGCCGCTGCCAGCTGTGATCTGCCCGCGCTTGATGAGCATGCCATCAAGGGAATCATTGGTCTGGGGCTGCCAGAAGCGATCGCTGCGCTGTATCCCCACGTAACCGATACCCGAACGGCCGAGGCGTTTCGTCGTGCCTATGCCGATCACTACCTCTCGCTTGAGGTCGAGCCGTCGGCGCCCTATCCGGGCGTGGTGTCGGCTTTGCAAGAATTTCGCGATCGCGGGCACCTGCTTGCCGTGGCTACCGGGAAAGGGCGGCGTGGATTGGATCGAGTGCTTGCGGGCCAAGGGTGGAGCGATTACTTCGACGTGACCCGCTGCGCCGATGAAACAGCAAGCAAGCCCGATCCGCTGATGCTTCAGGAGATTCTGTCGCATTGTGGCGTGCGGCCGGAGCGGGCGCTGATGATCGGTGACTCGGTGTTCGATCTGGAGATGGCCCGTCGAGCCGGCATCGACAGCGTTGCGGTCTCCTACGGTGCTCAACCGCTGGAGGTGTTGCGGGCATGCTCGCCGTGTCTAACCATCACACATTTTTCGGAGCTCAGTGACTGGCTGTGCTCCGCTGACTCGGTTGTTGAGGTCGCATATGTCGGATGAATGGAAAGCGCCTGTGAACGATGCGCAGGAGGATCGCAACAGCTGGCGGTTGCTGGAGAAGACGATGCTGGCCGGTGTGCAGGAGCAGCGGCGAGCTCGGCGCTGGGGGATATTCTTCAAGCTGTTGACGTTCGTTTATCTCTTCGGTGCGCTGCTGATGTTCTCGCCACTGTTGCACCTGGGAGAGGGCAAGGCTGCGAGCGGTGGTCATACCGCGGTGGTCAACGTTCGCGGGATGATTGCCGATGACGAGCCTGCAAGTGCCGACAATATCATTGGGGCGCTGCGGTCGGCATTTGAGGACGCCAACACCAAGGGCGTGGTCCTGCGCATCAACAGTCCGGGCGGCAGTCCGGTGCAGTCAGGATATATCTACGACGAGATCCGCCGGCTGCGAGGGGAATATCCGGACATCAAGGTCTATGCCGTCATTACCGATCTGGGGGCGTCGGGCGCCTATTACATCGCCAGCGCAGCGGATGAAATATATGCCGACAAATCGAGTCTGGTTGGCTCGATAGGTGTCACGGCAGCCACCTTCGGCTTCGTCGAGACCATGGACAAGCTGGGTGTGGAGCGACGGGTTTATACCTCGGGCGAACACAAGGCGTTTCTGGATCCGTTCCAGCCGGAAAAGCCGGAGGAGACGAAGTTCTGGCGCGAGGTCTTGGCTACCACGCATCGGCAGTTCATCGAGAGCGTCAAGCAGGGGCGTGGCGATCGGTTGCAGGTCGCCGGGCATCCTGAACTGTTTTCCGGGCTTGTCTGGTCCGGCGAGCAGGCGCTCGAGCTCGGCCTTATCGATGGTCTCGGCAGTACCGGGTCGGTTGCGCGTGACGTGATTGGCGAGGCGCAGCTGGAGGACTTCACGGTGAAGGACTCCGCTCTGGACCGTTTCACCAAGAAGCTGGGCGCCAGCATCGGCGCTCAGTTGGGCCTGTGGATGGGGCTTCAGGGGCCGCAGCTGCGCTAGCGCCGCGGCGCCTGTCAGGGCACTTCGACACCGGCCTGATTGAGCATCTCCACCAGTCGGATCAGGGGCAAGCCAATCAGGCTGGTCGCGTCGGTCCCTTCGGTGGCCTTGAACAGGCTGATCCCCAGGCCTTCTGCCTTGAAGCTGCCCGCACAATCATAGGGTTGCTCGGCTTTCAGGTAGCGCTCGATCTGTTGCTCGCTGAGTGAGCGGAAGTGGACGGTGAACCGGATGCAGTCGATCTCGGCGTGGCCGGTTCGGCTGTCCAGCAGTGCGAGCCCGGTCAGAAAGCTGATGCTTTTCCCGCTGCTGTGCTGCAGCTGCAGCTTTGCCCGCTCGAACGTGTAGGGTTTGCCAACGATGCCGTGCTCGGAGACGGCCACCTGGTCTGACCCGATGATCAGGTGTTCCGGGTAATGTCCGGCCAATGCTCGAGCTTTTTCGAGAGCAAGGCGGCGCACCAGTTGTTCCGGCTGCTCGCCAGGATGCGCCGTCTCGTCGATGTCAGGGGCGGCGCAATCGAAGGCAACGTGCAGGCGCGACAGCAGTTCACGTCGATAAGGGGAGCTCGATGCCAGCAGAAGACGGCGCATTTTCTTCCTTTTATATAGGTGTCCGATCGGTGGTCGGCGGACAGTCATTGTGCGGCTGAATTCCTTTGACAGTCGAGGGGCGCATCCCTAGAATGCCGCGCTTATGTTGAAAGGACCGATACCACCGCACGTTGATCCGCGCAAGCTCGCCGACCGAGCGGCCGCCCTGAAGGGTGAGCTGCAGCTGTCCGAGCTGAAGCGGCTCGTCGATCCTCTTGAGGACGATAAGGGTGTGGTGCGCGCCAGTTTTGATTTCGGGCGCGACGAACAGCGTACTGTGGTTATCCGCAGCGAGCTGGATGTTGAGGTCACCATGATTTGCCAGCGTTGTCTGGAGCCGGTTGTTCTTCCGATTCACAGCGAGTGTGTCTATGCCGTGGTGAATGAAGGGGCGAGCAGTCAGCACCTGCCGAAGGGCTATGACGTGCTGGAAGTGGGAGAGGATCCTCTGGATCTGCTGGCGCTGGTTGAAGAGGAGCTTCTGCTCGCTCTTCCGATTGTTCCACTCCATGACCAAGAAGTTTGCCAGCCGCCGGCTGGGCCTGATGAGCCCGAGCCGAATGAGGACGAGGTATCGCGGTCCAACCCGTTCAGCGTACTGGCTCAGTTAAAGCGTGACCCAAACGTTTAGGAGTTGATCCCAATGGCTGTTCAGCAGAACAAAAAATCCCGTTCCGCCCGTGACATGCGTCGTTCGCACGACGCGCTCGAGCCGAACGCCCTGTCCGTGGAAAAGAGCACTGGTGAAGTTCACCTGCGCCACCACGTTTCCCCGGAAGGTTTCTACCGTGGTCGTAAAGTGATCGACAAGGGCGCTGACGAGTAAACCTTGTCTGCTCCGATCATAGCGATCGATGCAATGGGTGGGGACTTCGGTCCCCACTGCATTGTTCCGGCCAGCCTTCTCTGTCTGGCTGAGTCCCCCTCGCTGCATCTGGCCCTGGTTGGCCAAGCCTCCGTACTTGAAGAGATCATCGCCCGGCATTCGGGTGTGGATCGTTCGCGCCTGACGATTATTCCTGCCGATGCAGTGATCGGTATGGATGAGCGTCCCACCCAGGCCTTGCGCACCAAGCCGCGCTCGTCGATGCGTGTCGCGTTGGAGTGCGTGCGTGACGGGCGGGCCCAGGCGTGTGTCAGTGCCGGCAATACCGGGGCTCTGATGGCGCTCGCTCGGCACGTGTTGAAGACGCTGCCAGGGGTCGATCGGCCCGCTATGGTGACCGCTATCCCCACGCTCCAAGGCGCATGCTTGCTGCTTGACCTGGGTGCCAATGTCGATTGCACCGCCGAACAGCTCTATCAGTTCGCAGTGATGGGTTCCGTGGCGGCCGAAAGCCTCGGAATCGAGCAACCACGGGTATCGTTATTGAATGTCGGTACCGAGGACATCAAGGGGAATCTGCAGGTCAAGGCGGCGGCCGGCCTCCTGCAGCAGGCGAGCGGCATTAATTATCGAGGCTTCATCGAAGGCGACGGGCTGTTTCGTGGCGAGACGGACGTGGCGGTTTGCGATGGTTTCGTCGGTAATGTGCTGCTCAAATCCAGCGAGGGGCTGGCGTCCATGGTGGCTTCGCGTGTCGAGGCGTTGTTTCGCCGCTCGCTGATGTCGCGTCTGGTTGGCGCACTGGCTTTGCCCTTGCTGCGACAGTTGCGCGCTGACCTGCGACCCGCGCAATACAATGGCGCCAGTTTTCTCGGGCTTCAGGGTATCGTTGTGAAGAGCCATGGCGGCGCGGGCGCCGAAGGGTTTCGCTCGGCGATCCTGCGAGCCGCATTGGATGTCCAGCACAATCTGCCGGAGCAATTGCATAGTCGGCTCGAGCATCTGCTCGTGACCAATCGGTCGGTAAACGACGCCGGCGATGTGACCGCCGCCGATAGTTAGCCATCCAACTGACTAAATTCGGTGCGCCTGGTGGCGTATTCTTTTGACGAACAACCACAAGAGAGCCGTTTCATGTCCGCATCACTTGCATTCGTCTTTCCGGGGCAGGGTTCCCAGGCCCTTGGCATGCTCGCTGAGCACGGTGCGCAGCAATCCCTGATTATCGATACCTTCGCTGAAGCATCGTCCACCCTGGGCTACGATCTTTGGGCTTTGTGCCAAGAGGGCCCCGAGGCTCAGCTGAACCAGACCGACAAGACCCAGCCGGCGATCCTGGTCGCTTCGATCGCGCTATGGCGTCTGTGGCTGGCCGAAGGCGGCGCGAAGCCGGCCTTTGTCGCTGGGCATAGCTTGGGTGAATACTCGGCATTGGTCGCCGCCGGCAGCTTGCCCTTTTCCGAAGCTGTGTCGTTGGTGGAGTTGCGCGGGCAGCTTATGCAGCAAGCGGTTCCAGCGGGTACCGGCGGTATGGCGGCGATTCTGGGGCTGGAAGACGCCGACGTCCTGGCAGCCTGTAGCGAAGCCGCCCAAGGTGAGGTCGTCAGCGCCGTCAACTTCAATGCCCCTGGTCAGGTCGTGATCGCGGGAAGTGCCGCGGCGGTCGAGCGTGCGATCGAGGCGTGCAAGGCCAAAGGTGCCAAGCGCGCCATGCCATTGCCGGTCAGTGTGCCTTCGCATTGCGAGCTGATGCGCCCGGCCGCTGAGCGTTTTGCCGATGCGGTTACGCGCATCGATTGGCAGGCGCCTGAAATTCCGCTGGTTCAGAATGTCAGCGCGGCGATCGTTTCTGATTTGGATACGCTCAAGCGCGACTTGCTGGCTCAGCTTTACAGTCCGGTACGCTGGGTCGAGACCATTGTCGCGCTGAGTGAGCGCGGCGTGACCGATCTGGTGGAGTGTGGTCCGGGCAAGGTGCTTTCCGGCCTTAACAAGCGCTGCGTCAAAGGCATCAACACCTACAACCTGGATACCCCCGAAGCGTTTGCTGCCACGCGTGGCGCGCTGGTCTGAACAAGGAGACATCTATGAATCTGCAAGGCAAGGTTGCCCTGGTAACGGGCGCTAGTCGTGGCATCGGTCAGGCTATCGCATTGGAACTGGGCCGCCAGGGCGCCATCGTGATCGGTACGGCGACATCTTCGTCGGGCGCCGAACGTATCGCCGAGACGCTCAAGGAGAACGGCATCGAGGGCGCTGGCCTGGTGCTGGACGTCACCAGTGATGAATCCGTTGCCACTACGCTGGAGCACATCCAGCAGCACCTCGGGCAGCCGGCCATCCTCGTCAACAACGCAGGCATCACGCGTGACAACCTGATGTTGCGCATGAAGGACGATGAATGGCATGACGTGATCAATACCAATCTCAGCAGCCTGTATCGTCTGACCAAGGGCGTCCTGCGCGGCATGACCAAGGCACGCTGGGGGCGAATCATCAGCATTGGTTCCGTGGTGGGTGCCATGGGCAACGCAGGGCAGGTAAACTACGCCGCAGCCAAAGCCGGGCTCGAAGGTTTCAGCCGGGCACTGGCGCGAGAAGTCGGTTCGCGCGGTATTACGGTCAACGCCGTGGCGCCGGGCTTCATCGATACAGACATGACGCGTGAGCTTCCCGAAGCTCAGCGTGACGCATTGCTGGGGCAGATCCCGTTGGGTCGTCTTGGGCAGGCGGAGGAAATTGCCAAGGTCGTCGCCTTCCTAGCTTCTGACGGCGCTGCCTACGTCACTGGCGCTACGGTTCCGGTGAATGGCGGCATGTACATGAGCTAATGTGACGCCCAACGCATGTAAGCAGTCATAACGGCTGAATAGTTTCGTTATAAAACTGCGGTTCGTTTATAGACAGATGGTTGAAAGCAGGTTCATGCTTGCCCGCTTTCAGCTTGAAATGCGGAAAACGCTTTCTATACACTACCGCGCAGACCAGCTGCCTGATTTTTCCATAGGAGTGAAAACAAGGTATGAGCACCATCGAAGAACGCGTCAAGAAAATCGTTGCCGAGCAACTTGGCGTCAAAGAAGAGGAAGTTACCAACAGCGCTTCCTTCGTCGAAGACCTGGGTGCCGACTCCCTTGACACCGTTGAGCTGGTGATGGCTCTGGAAGAGGAATTCGAGACCGAAATCCCGGACGAGCAAGCCGAAAAGATCACCACTGTTCAAGAAGCTATCGATTACATCAACGCGCACGCGCAGTAAGTTGTAATCCCGCTTCGAACCAGTAAGCCGCACTGCCTCTCAACAGGCAGTGCGGCTTTTGTTTGTTAGTGTATTCAGCTGGTCGTGCGTTTTTGCGCGATGTCTGTGATGGTCGGCCTCGCCCGTTGCGTATGCTGGGGCGGGTCGGTCGAATCAACGTAAGGAGAATTGCTGTGTCGCGTAGACGCGTCGTAATCACCGGGATGGGCATGCTATCGCCGCTGGGTAACGATGTGCCAAGCAGCTGGCAGGGTATTCTCGCCGGCCGTAGTGGCATCGGCCTGATAGAGCACATGGACCTTTCCGCCTACTCCACTCGTTTTGGCGGATCGATCAAGAATTTCGACGTCGAGCAGTACCTGCCTGCGAAAGAGGCACGCAAGCTCGACTTGTTCATTCAGTACGGTTTGGCTGCCAGTTTCCAGGCAGTGCGCGATTCCGGCCTGGAAATCACCGACGCCAACCGCGAGCGCATTGGCGTCGCGATGGGCTCGGGTATTGGTGGTCTCACCAATATCGAAAACAGCTGCAAAGCGCTGATCGAGCAGGGGCCACGCCGTATCTCCCCGTTTTTCGTACCAGGCTCGATCATCAACATGGTGTCTGGCTTTCTGTCGATCCACCTGGGTCTGCAGGGACCGAACTACGCGATCGCTACCGCCTGCACCACCGGCACCCATTGCATCGGCATGGCCGCGCGCAACATTGCTTACGGCGAAGCGGATGTCATGGTCGCCGGGGGCTCGGAAATGGCTGCCAGCGGCCTTGGCATTGGCGGATTCGCCGCCGCGCGCGCGCTGTCCACCCGCAACGAGGATCCGGCGGCGGCGAGCCGTCCATGGGACAAGGGGCGCGATGGCTTCGTCCTGTCCGATGGTGCTGGGGCGCTTGTGTTGGAGGAACTCGAGCATGCCAAGGCGCGTGGAGCGAAAATTTACGCCGAGCTGATCGGCTTCGGCATGAGCGCCGATGCCTTCCACATGACGTCGCCACCGGACGACGGCGCTGGTGCGGCTCGTTGCATTCGCAATGCGATAGTGGACGCGAAGATCGATGCGGCCCAGGTCGGTTACATCAACGCGCATGGCACCTCGACACCTGCGGGCGACAAGGCCGAGGCCGCGGCGATAAAAACCGTGTTTGGTGACCATGCCTATGAGCTATCCGTGAGCTCCACGAAATCGATGGTCGGCCATTTGCTTGGCGCTGCGGGTGCCGTCGAGGCAATCTTCAGCGTGCTCGCCATCCGCGATCAGGTCGCCCCGCCGACCATCAACCTCGACGAGCCGGACGAGGGATGCGATCTGGACTTCGTTCCTCACGAAGCGAAACCGCGGGCCATCGACATCGCCATCTCCAACTCCTTCGGCTTCGGTGGCACCAACGGTTCGCTGGTTTTCAGCCGGTTCACCGAGTGACATTGAGCTGGGTCGACGGGCAGCCCGCTGATGGGCTGCCGGTCCATGACCGCGGACTGGCGTACGGTGATGGACTCTTCGAGACCATCAAGGTCATCCGCGGCGAGCCCGAACTGCTGGACCGCCATCTCGATCGTCTCGGACTGGGCTGCCGCCGGTTTGCCTTCGCCTGCGACCTGCTGGCGGTGCGACAGCAGATCATCGCGTTTAGCGCGGCGCTGGAAACGGGCGTAGCCAAGTTGATACTGACGCGCGGAGACGGGCGGCGGGGCTACGGCCCGCCATCCGAGAGCCGGCCGCGCATCATCCTGCTGGGGTCGACGCTGCCGGAGTACCCTGTTGAGCACTACGAGCAGGGCATTCGGCTGTATCCCTGTGCGATGCGTCTTGCCGAGCAGCCGGCCCTGGCTGGGCTGAAACATCTCAATCGGCTGGAGCAGGTCCTGGCACGTGGCGAGTGGCAGGATGGGTGTTTTGCCGAAGGCTTGATGTGCGATACCACCGGGCGCGTCATCGAGGGCGTGTTCAGCAATATCTTCATCGTTGAATCCAGCCAGCTGCTGACGCCAGCGCTCGAGCGCTGCGGTGTGGCCGGTGTGATGCGCGAGGAAATCCTCGCCCGCGCGCGACAGGCAGGCATCAGCGTCCAGGTCGCGGATATTTCGCGAGCGCGTCTGGCTGCTGCCGATGAGGTCTTCGTCTGCAACAGCCTGTATGGCATCTGGCCCGTGCGGCAATTGGAGGCCAGCGTCTGGCCGGTGGGGCCGCTCACACGTAAACTTCAGCACCTGCTGGCTGATCTATCGAGTAATACGTGATTCGAAAACTGTCTTTCGCGCTCCTTGGCGCCGCGCTGATCGTCACGCTGGCGCTCGGGGTGGTCGCCTGGAAGGTTTACGCCGCGCTGGAGCAGCCGTTACAGGTGGCAGAGCCGCGGGCGTTGGAAGTTCAGCCGGGCGATACACCCAGTGGCGTGTTCCAGCGCCTGGAGCGAGAGGGTACCTTGAGTGGCTCGTTCTGGTTGCGGTTGCATTGGCGACTCAGGCTGTCCGGGCAGACGCTGCACAGTGGCGAATACCCGCTGCGGCCCGACATGACCGCGCGCGACCTGATCGGCTTGTGGCAACGCGGGGAGGTCATCCAGCACACCCTGACCATCGTCGAGGGCTGGAATTTCCGCCAGGTGCGCGCTGCGCTGCAGGCGCTGCCTACGATCCAGCAGACGCTCGAGGGTGTTTCCGATGACGAGGTGATGGCGCGACTGGGGCATCCCGGTGTTCATCCTGAGGGACGTTTCTTTCCGGATACCTACAGCTTCACACGGGGTGTGGCCGATACCGAGTTGCTGCAGAGAGCGTTCGCGCGCTTGGAGGCTGTTCTGGAGCAAGAGTGGCAAGCGCGCAGCGAAGGCCTGCCGTACACGGATCCTTACCAGGCGCTGATCATGGCCTCGATCATCGAGAAGGAAACGGGCGTGCCGTCGGAGCGTGGCGAAATTGCAGGTGTGTTCGTTCGCCGGTTGCAGCGCGGCATGTTGCTGCAAACCGACCCCACGGTGATCTACGGCATGGGGGATCAGTACCAAGGCCGGATTACCCGCAACGACCTGCGTAGACCAACGCCCTATAACACCTACACCAATACCGGGCTGCCGCCGACTCCCATCGCCATGGTTGGACGCGAAGCGATTCACGCCGCGTTGCATCCCGCTGATGGCCAGAGCCTCTACTTCGTCGCGCGTGGCGACGGCAGTCACGTATTCAGTGATTCGCTGAGCGAGCACAATCGTGCGGTGCGGGAATATCAGCTCAAGCGCCGTGCGGATTACCGCTCCAGCCCACCGCCAAGAAAAACGCCGGCACCGATCGAGAATACCCAGTGACAGGACTCTTTATCTCCCTGGAAGGGCCCGAGGGGGCCGGGAAAAGCACCAATCGCGACTACCTCGCGCAACGTCTTCGTGAGCACGGCCTGGATGTCGTGTTGACCCGGGAGCCCGGTGGAACGCCGCTGGCCGAGCGGATTCGCGAGCTACTGTTGACGCCTGCGAGCGAACCCATGTGCAGTGATACCGAGTTGCTGCTGGTATTTGCCGCACGCGCCCAGCATCTGGCTCAGGTTATCCGTCCGGCATTGGCACGTGGCGCCTTGGTGCTTTGCGACCGCTTCACCGACGCCACCTATGCGTATCAGGGGGGCGGGCGCGGCCTGGCTTTCCAGCGCATCGAGCAGCTGGAGCAGTTCGTGCAGGGCGAGATGCGTCCTGATTTGACCCTGATTTTCGATCTGCCTGTGGAGGTCGGTCTGGCCCGTGCCGCGGCGCGGGGTCGCCTCGATCGGTTCGAGCAGGAAGGGCTGGAGTTCTTCGAGGCGGTTCGCAATGCTTATCTCGAGCGTGCCCGCCAGGTGCCGCAGCGCTATCGGATTATCGACGCGGGGCAATCGTTGACTGCGGTTCAGGCCGATCTGGACGGGCTCCTGCATGAAATTCTGGAGCGCACCATTGGCTGACGGCATCCTTCCGTGGCAAGCCGACCTCTGGCAGTTGCTGGCGGGGCGCCGGCAGCATGCACATGCCTACCTGCTGCACGGGCCATCCGGCATCGGCAAGCGGGCCCTGGCCGAGCGCCTGATGGCGCTCCTGCTGTGCCAGCAGCCGCTGCCGAGCGGTGCCTGTGGCGCCTGCAAGGGTTGCCTGCTGCTGGCCGCGCAGACGCATCCGGATCACTACATTCTCGAGCCGGAAGAGGTGGACAAGGCCATCCGCGTCGATCAGGTCCGCCAGCTGGTTGGCTTCATCAGTCAGACCGCTCAGCTCGGCGGCCGTAAGGTCGTGCTGCTGGAGCCGGCGGAGGCGATGAACCTGAACGCGGCCAACGCGCTGCTCAAGAGTCTGGAAGAACCTGCGGGCGATACCGTGCTGTTGTTGATCAGCCATCAGCCGAGCCGCTTGCTGCCAACCATCAAGAGTCGCTGTGTGCAGCAGCGTTGCCCTCTGCCTGGTCGCCAGCAGAGCCTGGATTGGCTTGCCGGGCGGCTGCCGGAGCTTTCGGCTGAGCGGCGAGAGGAGTTACTGACCCTGGCGGCTAACTCGCCCTTGGCTGCGCTGCAGTTGCATGGCCAAGGCGTCCTGGAGGCGCGCGCACAGGTGATCGAGGACGTGAAAAAACTGCTCAAACGGCAGCAATCACCCAGCCAGCTGGCAGAAGCCTGGAACCCTTTGTCGTTGATTCTGGTTATCGACTGGTTCTGTGAGTGGGCGCACCTGGTGCTGCGTTACCGGATGACCGGCGATGAAGAAGGGCTGGGCTCGGCCGATATGCAAAAGGTCATCCAATACCTGGCGCAGAAGAGTTCTCTCCCCGCGCTGCTGGAACTGCAGGACTGGTTGTTGGCTCATCGGCAGAAGGTGCTGGGAAAAGCCAACCTCAACCGTGTCTTGCTTCTCGAAGCGCTTCTGGTGAAGTGGGCAAGCCTCCCCGGGCCGGGCTAGAATCCATCGCAACTGTTGTTAGGAATACCGCATGAGCCTGCCTGCAAATCTTGGTCCGCGTAACGGCATCCTGTCTCTGACCATCAAGGACAAGTCGGTGCTCTATGCGGCGTTCATGCCCTTCATCAAGCACGGTGGCCTGTTCATCCCCACCAACAAGAGCTACAAGCTCGGCGATGAAGTCTTCATGCTGCTGAGCCTGATGGACGAGCCGGAGAAGATCCCGGTCGCCGGCAAGGTCGTCTGGATTACGCCGAAAGGCGCGCAGGGCAACCGAGCGGCTGGGGTTGGCGTGCAATTCAACGAGGGCGACTCGACGGCCCGGAACAAGATCGAGACCTATCTGGCCGGTGCGATGAAATCGGACCGTCCCACACACACCATGTAAGGCGGGCCTCAGCCCAGGGCTGCGGCAAAGCGAAGCGCTTTGTGTAGCGTTACTGGCGCATGAACCCGCAGTCTGCAGTTCGAAATCTCTCTTATGTTGATCGACTCCCATTGCCATCTCGACCGTCTCGACCTGACCGCGCACGGCGGTTCGCTGGACGCTGCCCTGAATGCGGCGCGCGTTGCGGGGGTCGGGCATTTCCTCTGTATAGGCGTGAGTGCCGATAACGCCGCCACGGTAAAACGGCTGGCTGAGCAGTATGTCGATGTGGACTGCTCGGTGGGCGTGCATCCGTTGGATCTCGAGCCGGGCGCCGAGCCGGCACTGGACTGGCTGCTAAGTGAACTGGCTCACCCCCATGTCGTGGCCATCGGCGAAACCGGTCTGGATTATCACTACGAGCCCGAATCCGCCGCGCTGCAGCAGGCTTCGTTCCGGCTGCATCTGGACGCGGCGCGTATCACTGGCAAGCCGGTGATCGTACACACCCGCGCGGCGCGCGCCGACACGCTCGAGTTACTTCGCGAAGCGGCCTTGCCACAGGCCGGCGTGCTGCATTGCTTTACCGAAGATTGGGACATGGCCAGGGCTGCGCTCGACCTTGGCTTCTACATTTCCTTGTCTGGCATCGTCACCTTCCGCAACGCCGAGGCGCTGCGAGATGTGGCGCGTCGGGTGCCGGCTGACCGCCTACTGGTCGAAACGGATTCACCCTATCTCGCGCCGGTTCCCTACCGCGGCAAGCCCAACCTGCCGCAGTACGTGCGCGAAGTCGCCGAGTTTATCGCGCAGGTGCGCGGGGTCGATTACCCGCTCCTGGCCGAGCAGACCACCGCCAATTTCAAGCAGCTCTTCCCCCTGGCTCGTGTGGCGGGCTGAGCGAGCGATCGTCAACACAAACCGAGCGCAAGGCTTAATGCGCTGATGCCGTGTACAATCCGCGCCGCTTCGCCCTGCATGCGAAACATGGCATGCGGGCGCGATAGTTCCGCTCGGTTCATGTCGCAACCACCGAGCCGTTTCCCGTCACAGACCTATCAAGGTGACGCATGCCCAGCGAGACGCTGCATCCCGGGACGCTGCAACGCGGCCTGAAAAACCGACACATCCAATTGATCGCACTTGGTGGCGCCATCGGCACGGGGCTGTTTCTCGGCTCGGCTGGCGTGCTGCGCAGTGCCGGCCCGTCGATGATTCTTGGCTATGCGATCGGCGGACTGATTGCTTTTTTGATCATGCGGCAGCTCGGCGAGATGATCGTGGAAGAACCCGTTGCAGGTTCGTTCAGCCATTTCGCGCACAAATACTGGACGCCTTATGCGGGCTTCCTTTCCGGGTGGAACTACTGGGTACTGTATGTGCTGGTGGGCATGGCCGAGCTGACCGCGGTCGGTAAGTATGTGCAGTTCTGGTGGCCGGAAATACCGACCTGGGCAACGGCCGCGGCCTTTTTCGTGCTGATCAACCTCATCAACCTGGTCAACGTGAAAGCCTTCGGCGAGACCGAGTTCTGGTTCGCGATCATTAAAGTGGGCGCCATCATCGGCATGATCGCACTGGGCTTGTACCTGCTGCTCAGCGGCGAAGGCGGCGAGCAGGCCAGCTTCAGCAACCTCTGGAGCCACGGCGGCTTTTTCCCCAACGGCGTCAGCGGAATGATCATGGCCTTGGCCATCATCATGTTCTCTTTCGGCGGGCTGGAACTGGTGGGTATCACCGCCGCGGAAGCCTCAGACCCCAGGACCGTCATTCCCAAGGCCATCAACCAGGTGGTCTACCGGATTCTGATCTTCTACATCGGCGCGCTGAGCGTCCTGCTGGCGCTGTATCCCTGGGATACCCTGCTGCAGACGCTCGGTGCCGCCGGCGATCCCTATAGCGGCAGCCCCTTCGTGCAGATTTTCTCGCTGATTGGCAGCGATACCGCGGCGCATGTGCTGAACTTCGTGGTGCTGACCGCGGCGCTCTCGGTATACAACAGCGGCGTCTACTGTAACAGCCGGATGCTCTACGGCCTGGCCGAGCAGGGCGATGCGCCGAAGGTACTGCTGGCGGTCAATCGTCGCGGCGTACCCGTGCTGGCCATCGCCTTCTCGGCGCTTGTAACCATGCTCTGCGTGCTGGTGAATTATGTGCTGCCGCAGAACGCCCTCGAATTGCTGATGTCGCTGGTGGTCGCGGCCTTGCTGATCAACTGGGCGATGATCAGCCTGGCCCACCTGAAATTTCGCAAGGCGATGACCAGCCAGGGCATAACGCCTTCGTTCAAGGCGTTCTGGTATCCGTTCAGCAATTATCTGTGCTTGGTGTTCGTCGCGCTGATCGCCGCCATCATGCTATCCATGCCCGGGTTGCGCACCTCGATCATCGCCATACCACTATGGGCGTTGTTCATCTGGGGATGCTTCCGGCTTCGGCAATGGCGGCGGCAAGTTGCCCTTGGTTGAGGCGACGCACAGAGTTATCTGCAAAAAAAACCCGGCTTCGTAAGGAGCCGGGCCAAGACCATTAGGAGTAATGAGGTCACGTCCTCGTTCCCTCAGCTGGCCGAGCATTGGGGGGATTGCGCGGCCAGTGACTGAAGTATTGGCCCGTATCGGCGATCCTGCCGGTGGAATCGCCGCCTTTTTAAAACGGATTTGGAATAGTCAGGCGGACCTTGATCGCCTACCTTGCGTGCAGGTTGCCGATGACGGCCAACGTCTGTTCGATCACTTCCGCACGGGTGTAGAAGTGGGGCGACAACCGCACGCCTCCGCCGCGAAGCGCACAAACGATCTGCTCCGTTTTGAGCTGCTCGAACAGCGCCGCGTTATCCCAGCCATCGACTCTGAACGTGACGATCCCGGCGCGTCTTAGCGGATCGCTTGGGCTCAGCGGGGTAACGCCTGGCATGGCGGACAACGCGTGATGCAGGTGGTCGATGCGCTCGGCCAGCGCCTGGCCTACGTGGGCCATACCGACCTCTTCGAGCAGCGACAAGCTCGCTTCCAGCGCCATCGCACCGAGCATGTTGGGGCTGCCGCATTCGAACCGACGCGCGCTGCGCGCCGGCTGCCAGTCGACGCGGTCGTAGTCGCCGGCATGCTCGAGCATGTGCCAGCCGTATTCATGGAGCTGCAATTGGTCGCGTAGGTCACTGCGGCAGTAAAAAACACCCAGCCCTTCGGGCCCCAGGAGCCACTTGTGCCCGTCCGCCATGGCGAAGGCGCATTTGTACTGCTGCACATCGAAAGGCAGCGCGCCGAGCTGCTGGATCGCGTCGATGCACAGCAACACGCCACGCTGCTCACAGCCCTCACCCAGCCGGGGCAGGTCGAGCCGCAAGCCGCTGGCGTACTGAACGGCACTGATTGCCAGCAGGCGTACCTTGGGGCCGCAGGCCGCGAGCAGGGCGCCTTCCGGGTCGTCGCCCTTGAGGCTGACTTGAATCACCTCCACGCCTCGCGGCCGCAGCGCCTCCCAGACGACCCGATTGGAGGGGAATTCCTCGTCGCTGATGATGATCTGGTCGCCGGCTTTCCAGTCCAGGCCGAACGCGACGAATGACAGCGCCTCGGACGTGTTTTTCACCAGCGCGATGTCGGCAGGGGCGGGCGCGTTCAGCAACCGGGCCAGACGAACCCGCAGCCGGTTCTCGACCGTGAGCCACTGCGGGTAGTCGCGGGCACCGACTGTCATGTTCTGCTGGGCGAAGGCCGTCACCGCTTCGGTCGCGCGGCGAGGCCAGGGAGCGACGGCTGCGTGATTCAGGTATCGCAGCCCTTCGATATGAGGAAATTCGTCATTCAGTGAACTCATGGGCGATGTTCCGTGCATTTTCTGACTAGATAGGCATAATCATCTGCTTCAATTTTCAAGCCGCAGTCTCCTATGCAAAATGAACCTCGGAAGGTCCGTGAATTCCGCCGTCGCGAACAAGAAATTCTCGATACCGCGCTTCAGCTGTTCCTCGAACAAGGAGAGGACAGCGTCACCGTCGAGATGATCGCCGACAGGGTCGGCATCGGCAAAGGCACCATCTACAAGCACTTCAAGTCCAAGGCCGAAATCTACCTGCGGCTCATGCTCGATTACGAGCGTGACCTGAACGAGCTGTTGCATTCGCCCAGCCTCGATCAGGACAAGGAAGCCCTGTCGCGCGCTTACTTCGAGTTCCGCATGCGTGATCCGCAGCGCTACCGCTTGTTCGACCGTCTCGAGGAAAAGGTGGTCAAGGGCAACCAGGTGCCGGACATGGTGGAGGAGCTGCACCGGATCCGCGCGTCGAATTTCGAACACCTTACGCAACTGATCAAGGGGCGTATCGAAGCAGGCAAGCTCGAAGACGTGCCGCCTTACTTCCATTACTGCGCGGCCTGGGCATTGGTACACGGCGCCGTGGCGCTGTATCACTCGCCGTTCTGGAGCAACGTTCTCGAGGATCAGGAAGGCTTCTTCCAGTTCCTGATGGATATCGGCGTGCGCATGGGGAACAAGCGCAAGCGCGACTAGCCGGCTGCCGCCAGGCCACGTGCATTGCCTGGCGAACACGCGGATCCTGCCGCAAGGGCGCCCAACATTGCTCTCGCTTCGACTTGGCCGATGCCCTCGTAGGTCGTTGCTCCTAACGGATTGCAGACACTGAAGGCGAGCCCCAATCGTTCACCGCTGCTCGCCCGGTATCGACATCTGCGACGCCCAGGTTGGCAGAGCTGGCGTGGTTAGTGCATTGCTTCGCCAGAATCGTCGGTTTTCAGTCAGTGGCAGGAGCAGCAAATGAAAGTGGTTGGCCTTGTTGTGGCAATGCTCGTCTTGAGCGGCTGCATGAACGTCAGTGATCTGGCCGAGGGCGCTCGTTATCAGCTCAGCGACGTAGGTGTGCTCGACCACAGCGAAACCGTGCGGTCGACCTCCTGGCGTCTGCAGCCCGACTCGTTCATCTATATCGCGCAAGGCCATTTCGTCCCACCCGGCAACGCTTATCCTCGGCCGAACGTGGTTGCCGAAGAAGCCTTCAAGGGCTTCGTCGAGTACTTTCCGCTGGTCAGGCGCGCAGCCGAACCGGCCGGACTGGATGAGGCATTGAACCAAGCGCGGGCAGCTGGTGCCCATTACTTGCTATATACGCGATTCGCCGCGGCGGATGACCGGATCGGCAGCTTCGATGAGCTCAATGACCAGCGCGCGCTGGATCGCCTGGGTGTCGATACCAGTGTCATTCAGCTGATGCTGATCGAGACCGGAAACCACTATCTGGTCGATACCGCCCGCATCCGCAGTCGCGGTGGGTTGCTGAACATTTACGATGCGACGCCGCAGGTCTTGTTGGGACCGCCCTTGCGCGACTACGCCCGACGCCTGACAGGCCTCAGCCGTTAAGGAGCGCACATGAGCGATGCTGGAAAAGCCGCGAACCTGCTCGATCAGATTGCCCAGTCCGGAAGCAAGGGCTTGCCGCCGGTGCACCTGTGGAACCCGCCATTTTGTGGCGATCTGGACATGCGGATCGCGCGTGACGGTCGCTGGTACTACATGGGTACGCCAATCGGGCGCCCGGCCATGGTTCGGCTGTTTTCCACCGTGATTCGGCGGGACGGCGACGACTATTTCCTGGTGACGCCGGTGGAGAAGGTCGGCATTACCGTAGACGATGCGCCGTTCGTGGCCGTCGAGCTGTCGGTCGATGGGGTGGGGGAGGCGCAGGTGCTGCGCTTCGTCACCAATGTCGGTGACGAAACCGAAGCGGGAGCGGAACACCCGATACGGGTCGAGATCGATCCGCAAACCCAGGAGCCGGCGCCCTATGTGCTGGTACGCGCGAACCTGGAAGCGCTGATTCATCGCAACGTGTTCTACCAGCTCGTCGAGCTGGCGGTGCCGCAGGATATCGAGGGTGTCAGTTGGCTGGGTGTCTGGAGCCATGGCCAGTTCTTTCCGATCGGGCGTGCCGAATAACCTGAACGGAACGCAGCCTCTGGCCGCCTTGCGACGGAACGGGGCCGCTTCAGCCCCGTTGGCTTTCGCTCAATCAGTACGCCAGAGAATTTCCGCTTCGCCGCGCTCGCTGATGCTGATCCAGCGATCGGCGTCCTCTACCGACTCCTCTTCCTGCCAGCCACCTGGCGCACAGCGAATTTCCACGCCCAGCGCCTGATAGGCCGCGCGGGCGCAGGCGACGTCGTCCTCCCATGGGGTCGCGTCGCTTTCCAGCAACAGGCTGTGCCACTTGCCGACGGCCTTGGGTAACCAGGTCACCGGTATGTCGCCAG
This sequence comes from Stutzerimonas stutzeri, assembly GCF_019090095.1. Classification (NCBI taxonomy): domain Bacteria; kingdom Pseudomonadati; phylum Pseudomonadota; class Gammaproteobacteria; order Pseudomonadales; family Pseudomonadaceae; genus Stutzerimonas; species Stutzerimonas stutzeri. The sequence goes on from NZ_JAGQFP010000002.1 coordinate 1,760,987, forward strand.
CCTTGCACTTGAAGGTGTGGCCCTTGGGCTGCCAGGGAGAGCAGGGCCCGACAGCCTGGTCGAGCCATTGGGTTACGGCGTCCTGGCTGGCGTCCCTGAGGTAGATCTCGATGTCCGGTTGACGCATGGGCGATGGCCTTGTCTGTGAGGTTGCGAGCCTGTGGCGGCTGGGGCGACGTGGCACCGGCCGCGTCAGGAGCGTCTTGTCTTGAAGGTTCTAGCGGTCTCGCTCGATCCAATCGTAGCGTATCGCAACCCGAACCTTGAGCGGTGTGTCGATCACCTTGGCGCGGCGTTCGGCGCTGGCGCGCCAGCCATGCGGGGTCATGGCCAGCAGATCGGCGCGGGCCTGGGCGTCATCGAGCAGCAACTCGTAGGTGAGCGTCTCGCTAGCCGCCAGGTGCATACCCTGAGGGATCAGCGACAGGTGCTTTTCGTCATCATAATCGCGTATTTCGTCGTACAGCAGACCGCGTAGTTCCCACAGATGCTCGCGAGTCGGCCCCATGCGCAGGAGGCCACCGCCGGGCGCGAGCAGGCGGTGGGCTTCGTCCCAGTCCAGCGGGCTGAAGACGCTGGCCAACAGAGTGCAGCTGCCATCGGCCAGCGGCACCCGCGCCATGCTCGCCACCAGCCATTCCAGCTGCGGCGCACGTTTGCAGGCACGTTTGATCGCTTCGCGAGAAATATCCAGCGCATAGCCATCGGCATCCGGCAGTGCCTGGGCGATCTGGGCGGTGTAGTACCCCTCGCCACAGCCGATATCCAACCAGCGCGTCGGCAATCGCTCACCCGCCAGCTGCGCCAGGCGCGCGGCCAGCGGCGCATAGTGGCCGCCGTCGAGAAAGCGCCGACGAGCCTCGACCATGGCTTGGTTGTCACCCGGCGCACGACTGTTCTTGTGCTGCACGGGCAGCAGGTTCAGGTAACCCTGGCGGGCGCGATCGAAGCGGTGATTGGCCGGGCAGGCGACGCCGTTGTCGACTGCCACGAGCGCGGCTTGGCAGAGCGGACAGATCAGCATGCGAGCAGGTTGACCAGTGTCTGGTAATAGATTTCGGTCAGCAGATCGAGATCGCTGGCGAGGATGTGTTCGTCCACTTGATGGATCGTCGCGTTGACCGGGCCCAGCTCGACTACCTGGGTGCCGAGCGTGGCGATGAAACGCCCGTCGGACGTGCCGCCACTGGTCGAGGGGGTGGTCTCGCGCCCGGTGACGCTACGAATCGCGGCGGCCACGCCGTCGAGCAGTTCCCCCGGTTCGGTGAGAAAGGGCAGCCCCGACAGCGCCCAGTCGACGCTCCAATCCAGGCCGTGTTTGTCGAGAATCGCTGCGGTGCGTTGCTGCAAGGCTTCGACGGTGGACTCGGTGGAGAAACGGAAGTTGAACACCGCTTCCAGGGTGCCGGGAATCACGTTGGTCGCGCCGGTGCCCGAATTCAGGTTAGAGATCTGGAAGCTGGTGGGTGGGAAAAACGGGTTGCCATCGTCCCAGTGCTCGGCAGCCAGTTCGGCCAGCGCGGGCGCGGCGAGGTGAATCGGGTTCTTCGCCAGGTGCGGGTAGGCCACATGGCCTTGCTGGCCGCGTACGGTCAGGGTGCCGCCGAGCGAGCCACGGCGGCCATTCTTGACCACGTCGCCGACCTGGCTGGTGCTCGACGGCTCGCCGACAATGCACCAGTCCAGCCGCTGGCCGCGTTCGCGCAGGCGTTCGACCACGGCCTTAGTGCCGTGGTGGGCCGGGCCTTCCTCGTCGCTGGTAATCAGAAAGGCGATCTGGCCCTTGTGGGTTGGATGAGTCGCGGTGAAGCGCTCCACGGCTACGATCATCGACGCCAGACTGCCCTTCATGTCCGCTGCACCACGGCCGTGGAGCATGCCGTGCTCGTCGATGCGTGCGGCGAAGGGCGGGTTGTGCCAGGCCTGTAGTGGGCCGGTGGGCACCACGTCGGTGTGACCGGCAAAGCAGAGTACCGGACCTTCATGACCGCGAATCGCCCAGAAGTTCTCGACGTCCTCGATGTGCATCGGCTCGATGGCGAAGCCGCAGGCGGCCAGACGCTCGCACATCAACTGCTGACAGCCCTCGTCCAGTGGCGTGACCGAAGGCCTGTTGATCAGCTCACAGGCGAGTTCGAGAGTGGGGGAGAGGGCGGCGGTACTCATCACGGCTCCGGAGCGGGCGGGGGAAAGGGCGCCATATTAAATTAATTCGGCGAGCTGGGCGGCGCGAAAACGGATGCGATTGGCCAATCGCCGCCGCGGCGGCTGTGCCAGCCGGCGGCAAACCCAGGGCCTGGCTGGGAGCGGGCCGGTCGGCGCTCTATAATCGGCCGATAATATTCGGGGGATCACATGGCAATTGACGATCAACGTTTCGGCGGCATCGCCCGTCTGTACGGTGCCCAGGGGCTCGAGCGCCTGGCCGCCGCCCATGTGGCGGTGGTCGGTATCGGCGGCGTCGGCTCGTGGGCGGCCGAAGCGCTGGCACGCAGTGGCGTGGGTGAGATCAGCCTGTTCGATCTGGATGACGTCTGCATCACCAATACCAATCGCCAGGTGCACGCGCTGGAGGGCGCGGTCGGCAAACCCAAGGTCGACGAGATGGCCGCGCGGATCAAGGCGATCAACCCAGCGTGCCGGGTGCACGCGGTGGCCGATTTCGTTACGCGTGAGACCATGGCCGAATACATCACTGAGCAGCTGGACTGCGTCATCGACTGCATCGACAGCGTGCCGGCCAAGGCCGCGTTGATCGCCTGGTGCAAGCGTCGCAAGATCCAGATCATCGCTACCGGAGGCGCGGGAGGGCAGGTCGATCCGACGCAGATTCAGGTCACCGATCTGAACAAGACCTTCAACGATCCGCTTGCGGCGAAGGTGCGATCGTTGCTGCGGCGCGAATATAACTTTTCGCGTACGCCGGGCCGCACCTACAGCGTGCCCTGCGTGTTTTCCACCGAGCAGCTGCGTTATCCCAAGCCGGACGGCGGTGTCTGTCAGAGCAAGAGTTTCGTGGGTGAAGGGGTCAAGCTCGACTGTGCCGGCGGTTTCGGCGCGGCGATGATGGTTACCGCGAGCTTTGGTCTGGTGGCGGCGGCGCGGGCCGTGGACAAGCTGGTCGCAGGTGCGCGGCGGCCCGCCGAACGAACCCCGGGGCCGGCCAACCGTTGAGTTCGGGGCTTAGTCTGTCGACGCCAGCGCGCGCATCCGCTCCAACACGGCGTTCATGCCGTTGGCTCGGGACGGGCTGAGCTGACGGGACAGCCCCAGCTGGCTGAACCACTCCGCCACATCGACGCGCTGCAGTTCGCGCGCCTCCAGCCCATCGACCCGGGCCAGCAGGACGGCGAGCAGGCCACGCAACAGCCGCGCCTCACTGGTGCCGCGGAAATGCCACTGACCGTCGCGGCGTTCGCCCACCAGCCAGACCTTGCTCTCGCAGCCCGCCACGAGATTGGCGTCGTTGCGCTCGGCATCGGCGAGCGGCTGCAGGCAATCACCCCATTGCATCAACAACCGAGCGCGCTGCTCCCAGCCTGCCGCCTGCTGAAAGCTGTGCAGGGCGTCCATCGCCGCTTCGGGCAGATCGTTCATCGCAGCAGGTCCAATGCCTGATCCAGCGCGCCGAAGAAGCGCCCCAGATCGTCGCCGTCGTTGTATAGCCCGAGCGATACCCGAGTCGCGCCTTCCAGCCCTAGCGACTTCAACAGCGGTTGTGCGCAGTGAGTGCCACTGCGCACGGCGATGCCCTGATCGGTGAGTAGGTGGGCCAGGTCGCCATGATGGATGCCATCCACGGTAAAACTGGCCAGGGCGACTTGCGGCTCGCCGAGCAGCCTGACGCCGTCGCGAGCCGCCAGCCCATTCAGCAGTTCGCGGTGCAACGCCTGTTCATGGGCCGCTACCGCCGTAGCGTCGAGCTTCGACAGGTAATCCAGTGTCGCGCCGAGGCCGATGACGCCACCGATGGGTGGGGTACCGGCTTCGAACCCCAGCGGGGCGGCGTGGAACTCGGCGTGCTGGTAGTCGGCGATGCGGACCATTTCGCCGCCGAATTGCCAGTGCTTGAGCTTGAGCAGCGACTCGCCGCGCCCGTACAGTGCGCCGACGCCCTCCGGGCCGTAGAGCTTGTGGCAGGACAACACATAGAAATCGCAGGCCAGCGCCTGCATGTCGTGCCGACCATGCACCACGCCCTGCGCGCCGTCGACCACTGTCAGGGCGCCTTGCGCCTTGGCCAGCGGGAGTAGCTCCAGCAGCGGTTGCCAGCAGCCGGTCACGTTGGACAACTGACTGACGGCCAGCAGGCGCGTGCGCGCGCCGATGAGCTGCCTGGCGGCATCCATGTCGATGCGCCCGCGGGCATCCAGCGGCAGCACGACCAGCCTGGCGCCGCGGCGCTTGGCCAATTGCTGCCAGGGCAGCAGATTGGCGTGATGCTCCAGGGCGCTGACGAGGATTTCGTCATCGGCTTCGATCAGGTGTTCAAGCCCGTAGGCGAGTAGATTGAGCGCCTCGGTGGCGCCGCGGGTGAAGACGATTTCGGTCGGGCAGGAGGCATTCAGCCATTTGGCCACCTTGACGCGTGCCTCCTCGAACGCGCGCGTCGCACGTTCGGCTGGCTGGTGCTGGGCACGATGCACATTGGCGGTGCCGCAGGTGAAGTATCCCGTAAGGGCGTCGATCAGCGCCTGGGGTTTTTGCGCAGTGGCGGCACTGTCGAGATAGGTCTGACCCTGGGCTTCGAGGATGGCCAGAGCGGGGAAATCGGCACGCCAGGGGGATACAAGCGACATCGTTTTCGTCCTATGGCTTTGTGCCCGAAGCGGCTGGAGGCCTTGGGTAGAGCGGGGCAGGGTTGCCCACCGGCCCAGCCTTGGCCTCCAGCGCTTCGATCTGTTTCCAGCTTAGTTGTGCGCGTGCAGCGCTTCGTTCAGCTCGATCGCGGATTTGTGCGTCTTGCATTCGACCGCGCCGGTCAGCGAATTGCGGCGGAACAGCAGGTCGGTCTGGCCGGCCAGCTCGCGCGCCTTGACCACCTTGACCAGCTCGCCTTGCTCGTCGAGCAGGTTCACCTTGGTGCCGGCGGTGATGTACAAACCGGATTCCACGGTGTTGCGGTCACCCAACGGGATGCCGATGCCGGCGTTCGCACCGATCAGGCAGCCTTCGCCGACCGAGATGACGATGTTGCCGCCGCCGGACAGGGTGCCCATGGTCGAGCAACCGCCGCCCAGGTCTGAACCCTTGCCGACGAACACACCGGCCGATACGCGGCCTTCGATCATGCCCGGACCTGCGGTGCCGGCGTTGAAGTTGATGAAGCCTTCATGCATCACGGTGGTGCCTTCACCCACGTAGGCGCCGAGGCGGATTCGTGCGCTGTCGGCGATACGGACGCCGGCCGGAACCACGTAGTCGGTCATCTTCGGGAATTTGTCGACCGAGACGACTTCCAGCAGATAGCCCTTCAGGCGTGCTTCGAGCTGGCGTTCGGCCAGCTCGGCCAGGTCCACCGCGCCCTGGTTGGTCCAGGCGACGTTGGGCAGCAGCGGGAAAATGCCGGTCAGGTTCAGACCATGCGGTTTGACCAGACGATGGGAGATCAGGTGCAGCTTGAGGTAGGCTTCGGGCGTGGACGTCAGCGCCGCGTCTTCGGCCAGTAGCGTGACCACCAAAGGGCGCTGGCTCTCGGCCAGGCGCGTCAGCAGCGCGTGCTGAGTGGCGTCGATCGACTTCAGCGCATCGGCCAGCTGAGCGGCCTGGGTGGTGCTGATGGCGATCGCCTGGTTACCACCTTGATAGTTGAGCAGCGGTGCAATGGCGTCGACCAGCTCACCGGCCGGGCGCAGCAGCGGCTGCGCATAGAAGACTTCCAGCCAGGTGCCCTGACGGTTCTGGGTGCCGACGCCGAACGCCAGGCTGAATAGGGAGTTGCTCATAGGGGAGTCCTTAATCAATCGCAGTCTCTAGGGGAGCGCGTTCAGTTCTTGGCTGCCAGCTCGGCAGCGTAGGTGTCCGGCTTGAAGCCGATCAGCGTCTTGTCGCCGAGGTCGAGGACCGGACGCTTGATCATCGACGGCTGGACCAGCATCAGCTCGATGGCCTTGGCTTGGTCAAGATCGGCTTTCTGCGCATCGTCCAGTTTGCGGAAGGTGGTGCCGGCACGGTTGAGTACGGTCTGCCAGCCATGTTCTTCGCACCAGGCTTGCAGGTGGGCACGGTCGATACCGGCGCTCTTGTAATCATGAAAGGTGTAGCTCAGCCCCTGCTGGTCGAGCCAGGTGCGGGCCTTTTTCATCGTGTCGCACGCCTTGATGCCGTACAGGCACAGTCCGTTGTTTCGTTCAGGCATAACAGGCTCCGCATTCTCCGGCCAAACTGGACCGCGGATTATGCCACGGTGAGACGAAGCCTGCCGCTTGCCGGCTGCCTGGAAGGCTTCAGATTATCCGCTTGTCGCCTCGCCGCACTGGCGTAGCAATGCCTCGATCGGTTGGGTGCTGGTCGGGCGGACCACACGTCCCAGTTCTTCGCCGTTACGCATCAGGATCAGTGTCGGCCAGAGCTTGACGCGGAATGAGCGCCCCAGTGGGCGTCTCGGGCCATCCTCGATCTTCAGGTGGCGCAGTTCGCGGCCGGCCAGCGCACTGGCCAGCGGCGCCTGCGCGGCACGGCAGTGACCGCACCAGTCGGTGCCGAATTCGATCAGGGTGAAGCCGTCGAGCGCGTCGACTTCCTCGCGTGAGGGGGCGTTGGCGGTATAGGTCTCGTTCAGGGTCATGGCATGGCTCCCGTCGGCTGTTAAGGGATGGAGTCGCGGTGACAGTGCTCGGTTCAGCCACCGGTCGGCGGCCACGTTCGATCTTTTTCGCGCTGAGCGTTGTCCATTGATCACAATCGCAACGATGAGGTCATGTATGGCACGCAAGCATTTCGAACACCATGAGGCCATTTCCTCGGCCGTTCCTGCCGACGACGGTTTCGAGGCGGTGATTGCGGTCAAGCGCCGTGATAGCGATGACAACGTCCATGTATTCAAGGTCGCCAATGGACGGCGGTATGACCTCGCCTCCGAGGCCGATGTCGCCGCCGAGGCGGCGCTGACCAAGGTCCGGGAGGTCAGCGAGGACGGTGAGCTAATCTGGGAAGAGAACGCAATCTGACGGAGGACGCCATGAACGAGCCTGAAAAACCGGATGTCGATGAGCGTGACGAATGCGATGACACCGCCACGGATATTCCGGAGCACATGAAACCGGAAAACCTCGAGAAGCTGCGCGACTACGGCAAGGACATGATCCCGCCCGGGGTTGCCTGATGCGCAAGCCGGACGCCCTGGCGTCCGGCTTTTCGTCAGAGCGCGGCGATGAAGGTTCGAATGCGCTCGGCGGCCTCGACGCAATCGGCCAGTGGCGCCACCAGCGCCATGCGCACCCGGCCCGCTCCAGGGCTGGCGCCCTCTACTTCGCGTGACAAGTAAGAGCCGGGGACCACGGTGACGTGCTCGCGGGCGAACAGCTCGCGGGTGAACTGCTGATCATCGACCGGCGTCTTCGGCCAGAGGTAAAACCCGCCATCAGGGCGCTGCACGTCCATTACCGGGGTAAGGATGTCCAGCACCGCGTCGAATTTCTCGCGGTAGAGCTGTCGGTTGGCCTGCACATGGCTTTCATCGTTCCAGGCGGCGATGCTCGCCAGCTGTGTCTGCACTGGCATGGCGCAGCCGTGGTAGGTGCGGTAGAGCAGGAACGCCTTCAGGATCTCGGCGTCGCCGGCAACGAACCCGGAGCGTAGTCCTGGTAGGTTGGAGCGCTTGGAGAGGCTGTGGAAGACCACGCAGCGCTTGAAATCATCGCGCCCCAGTGCGGCGCAGGCGGTCAGCAGTCCTGCTGGCGGCTGGTCTTCATCGAAGTACAGCTCGCTGTAGCACTCGTCCGCCGCGATGACGAAGTCATGCTGGTCAGCCAGGGTGATCAGCTTCTTCAGCGTGTCGAGGGGCACCAGTGCGCCGGTCGGGTTGCCGGGTGAGCAGAGGAACAGGATCTGGGTGCGCCGCCAGGTGCTGGCCGAGACGGCATCGAAGTCGGGATTGAAGCCGTTTTCGGCCGTGCACGGCAGGTAATGCGGCGTGGCGCCGGCCAGCAGCGTGGCGCCTTCGTATATCTGATAGAACGGATTCGGGCTGACCACCAGCGCCTCGGTGCCGCGGTTGACCACCGCCTGTGTAAAGGCGAACAGGGCTTCACGGGTCCCGTTGACCGGCAGCACATGGCGGGCCGGGTCGATACCGCCAGTGGCGACGCCGAAGCGCCGCTCGGCCCAGCGGGCGATCGATTCGCGCAGCGCGGGTATGCCGAGCGTGGATGGATACACCGCCAGCTGATCGAGATTGGCAGCCAGCGCCTGGGCGACGAAATCAGGGGAAGGGTGCTTTGGCTCGCCGATCGACAGTGCTATCGGGCGCTTCTCGGCAGGCGGTTGGGCGCCGGCGAGCAAGGCGCGCAGCTTCTCGAATGGGTAGGGCTGCAGCAAGGACAGGTCGTTGTTCATGGTCGTGGTCTTCGAGACGTCGGGAAGCGTGCTGATTCACGCTTCGATAGCTTCATTCGCTGCGTGCACCGCCGTAATAGGCGCAGCCGCGCAGGGTTTGGTCGTCGAGGCGCAGTTCGGCTGTCAAATGGGTGACCGCGCCGGTGGCGCTGTCGACGCAGCGTAGCGGGGCGACCCAGAGGTCGAGGCGCTGGTTGTTCGCTTCACTGCTGAAGCTGATTTGCCCACCCGGCAACTGCTCTTCCAGATAGGGTAGGGCCAAGGGGGCCTGCCCCTGGCGTTCAAGCAGCATGCCCTGAGTCGTGATCCGCACAGCCCAGCCCGGCTCATGACCACCCGCACGGAGGGTGAGCTGGTCGAATTCGCGAATGTTACAGCCGTGCCCGTCGCCTTCGAGGCGATAGAGCTGGGTCAGTTGCAGCTGAGCGCTGCCGTCGGCCCGGGAGGCCAGCCTGCCGCGAACATCGGCAAACAAGCGCGTATTGCCATCTGCCCACAGGGCTTGCGCATCATCACCGAACCCCGTCGCAGCCGGGTCGAGCAGCTCCACCTGGCGCTCGCCCTGGCAGCTGTCCAGCACGAGCTTGCCCTCGCTGCGCGTGACCACACCCTGCAGCCGCTCGAGCGGTTGTCCGGGTGGCTGGTGGTTCCAGGGCATGGACTGGCAGCCAGCAAAAACCGGCAGCAAGGCGAACATCAGGGCGCGGGAGCAGGTCATCGTGGGGCTCGGCATGCAGCGTGTGGAGCTGCGCCAGCATGCTGGCGCAGGTGAGATCAGTTACCTTTCACGGCTTTGCCGTCAACGGTGCCTTCATCCAGCATGATCTGATATTCCTTACCGTCCTTTTCCACCTGATGCAGGCGGACCAGCAGGTAATCCCAGTCGGTGGCGAACCAGAGGATCGTCTGGCGCTTGCTCTGGGTCGGGTCACGCACGCGTTCGACCTTGATGGCATCCACTTGCCCGGCCTTGGTGCTGACCTTTTCCTCGCCGAGGACACGGAAATCGTAGGTTTCGATTTCATCGCCATCGACGACCTGATAACTCATGCTCTTTTCACCCGCCGCTACGGCGTGCTGAAGCGCGATCTGATAGGTGGACTTGTCCAGCAGGCCGCGGTTGAGCGGCAATTTGACCGGATCGCCACGGTCTTCGCCGACGACCTGTTTCGCCGCCCAGTCGAAGTCGTTTTTGACGACCTTGCCTTTGCCGAGCCCGCTGCGCTTGAGCCGATACTTCTGCGGCACGAAGGTGTCCCCTTCGACCTTGAACGTGCTGCGCTCGTTGAAGCTGGCCACCAGCATGGAGGCTTCGAAATCCAGCTGCCAGGTATCACCGTCGAGCTTTTCCAGGCTGCGCTGGGCCGTGCCACTGATGGGCACCTGTTTCCAGTCCGCGGTGTAGCTGGCGGAGAAAGGCTTGAGCTCCAGCGCCTGGACCGGCAGAGCCAGTACGGCAAGAGCGAGCAGCAAGGCGCGACGCATAAGATCTCCTAGATTCGTAACAGATGGCCGGTAGCCGGCAGCAGGGTGGCGTCCAGCATCGCGCCTTGTTCGGCAAGGCGCAAGCGGCCGTCGGCGAACCAGCGAACGGCCAGAGGATAGATGACGTGCTCGGCTGCATGGACCCGCTCGGTCAGCTGGTCAATGCTGTCGTCGGGTTCGACGGCAAAGGCTGCCTGGATGGCGACAGGGCCACCGTCGAGTTCTTCGGTGACGAAATGGACGCTGCAGCCATGCTCGCGGTCGCCGGCATCCAGCGCTCGGCGATGGGTATCCAGCCCTTTGTATTTCGGTAGCAGCGACGGATGTATGTTGAGCAGACGGCCGTGGTAATGGCGCACGAAGCCGGGGGTGAGGATACGCATGAATCCGGCCAGCACCACCAACTGCGGCTGATGCGCGTCGATGATCTCCATCAGTGCCGCATCGAAGGCTTCCCGGTCGGCGTAATCCTTGTGCCGCACCACATGCGTGGGAATGCCTGCAGCCTGTGCGCGTTGCAGGCCGAAGGCTTCTGCACGATTGGAAACCACCGCGCAGATGCGTGCCGGGTTACCGGCTTCGATACTGTCGATCAGGGCCTGCAGATTGCTGCCGGACCCCGATATGAGCACCACGATATTGCAGGTCGGGGTCATCAGTGACTTTTCAGGTTGTTCAGTACAACGCGCTCGGCGCCTTCGCCGGCCGCTGCAATCTGACCGATCACCCAAGGCTGTTCGCCGGCGTCACGCAGATTGTCGAGCACCGCTTCGACCTGGTTCTGGGCGACGCAGATGACCATACCGACGCCGCAGTTCAAGACACGGTGCATCTCGTGCTCGTCAACGTTGCCCTGCTCCTGCAGCCAATCGAAGACTGCCGGGCGCTGCCAGCTGGCAACGTCGATGACCGCCTGGCTGCCATCGGGCAGTACGCGCGGAATGTTGTCCAGCAGGCCACCGCCCGTGATGTGCGCCATCGCCTTGACCGCACCGGTGTCCTTGATCAGCTTGAGCAGTGGCTTGACATAGATGCGGGTCGGCGCCATCAACAGCTCGGTCAGCGGCTTGCCGTCGAGTTGGGTGTTCTCGATGTCGGCGCCGGCTACTTCGATGATCTTGCGGATCAGCGAATAGCCGTTCGAATGTGGGCCGGAAGAGGGCAGTGCGATCAGCGCATCGCCCGCGGTCACGGTTGTTCCGTCGATGATCTCGCTTTTCTCCACCACGCCGACGCAGAAGCCCGCCAGGTCGTAATCTTCCCCTTCGTACATGCCGGGCATTTCCGCCGTCTCGCCGCCCACCAGCGAGCAGCCGGCCAGTTCGCAGCCGGCACCGATGCCGGTGACCACGGTGGCGGCGATGTCGACATTGAGCTTGCCGGTGGCGTAGTAATCGAGGAAGAAAAGCGGCTCGGCGCCGCAGACAACCAGGTCGTTGACGCACATCGCCACCAGGTCCTGGCCGATGCTGTCGTGCTTGTTCAGGTTCAGAGCCAGGCGCAGCTTGGTGCCGACGCCGTCCGTGCCGGACACCAGTACGGGCTGCTTGTAGCCCGCCGGGATTTCGCAGAGGGCGCCGAAGCCGCCCAGCCCGCCCATGACTTCAGGACGCGCGGTGCGCTTGGCTACGCCCTTGATGCGTTCAACCAGCGCTTCGCCTGCATCGATGTCGACACCGGCGTCCTTGTAGCTGATGGAGGGTTGCTTGCTCATAGAGATCCGGACCTGTGAGGAGAGTGCGGGGCGACCGGTGGAACGGAGTCTGTCTCGACGTGGCGAGGGCGCCGGACCGGTCAGCGGAAAGCGCGCGATTTTATCAGGCTTGCCGCAGAGCGACCATCCCGCACACCGGATCCAGCTAGCAGCAGCCCGGAGCGGCGATGTCGAGTCGAGCGGGTGCCGCAACTGTGCGGCGGTTGCCCCGATTCAAGCGCCTGTTTAAGGTATAACGCGTGTTTCACCGTGGCCGCATCCGATCGTCGCCGAGCGATCGTTAGGCTTCCCCATGACTGGCCAGCCAGCGAGTATCCGCATGCCTCTTATCCCCCGCTTCATAGCTTTGTGCTGCGCCATGGTTTCCGCTCACAGCCTGGCGGCACCGGTCAGCGACCTGTACAAGGTGCGAGAGCCGGTGGCCAGTCAGCAGCCAGCGGAGCGCGAGGAAGCGTTGCGCAAGGCGTTCGACACCCTGGTGTTGCGCCTGACTGGCGATCCTGAGACGGACGAGGCTGCCGTTGCGCAGTTGCGCAAGGACCCGCAGCAACTGATAAGCCGATATGCCTACGAGGATGGTGCGGTGGTGGTGAGCTTCGACCCGACCACTACCGAACGTGCATTACGCAAAGCCGGCTTGTCGTTGTGGGGCAGCGACCGCCCCAGCGTGCTGACCTGGTGGTTGACGGAGTCGAGCGACGGCTCGCAGCTCATCGGTGATGCGCAGGACGGCGCATCCGACTTGCAGGCGGCCGCGCAGCATCGTGGCTTACCGCTGCGTTTGCCGCTTGCCGACCTGAGCGAGCAGATCGCCGCCACGGCTGAGACGGTGGCGGCGGATGACCCGGGAGCACTTCGCGACGTATCCGAGCGTTACGATGCAGATAGCTTGCTCACCGTGCTGGCTAAGCATTCTGACGACACCTGGCAGGCGAACTGGCATTTCTGGCTTGGCGACAAGCGCACCCAAGGCAAGGCGAGTGGCGCCACCCGCGCCGCTGTGGCCGACGAAATCCTGTCGGAGGTCAGCGCCTTCCTGGCGCCGCAATACCGCGTCGCGCCGGGCGCGGTTGCCGAAATCACACTCGAGGTGCTGGGCGCCGACGTCGATCGCTTTGCCGAATTGGACCGCCTGCTCGAACCCTTCGATGCCCACTTGCAGCGCGTCGATAGGGATCGCTTGGTGTATCGCCTCAACGCCAGCCCGGAACAACTTCGGGCGCAGCTGGCCTTGGCACGTCTGCAGGAGGTGCCTGCTGATGAGGTCGACGAGCAGCCCGTTGAAGCGCAGACGCCCTCGGCTGACGCGGCGCTTGATCCTGCTGTCCAGCCGATCGACGCCGAGACGCCTATCGAAGAACCGAAACGGCCTGCTGAGCTACCATCCGCGTCGAGAGACCAGGGCGAGGTGCTGCGCTTTCGCTGGTAGCTGAAGGCGCTGCAATAGGCGCCAATGGTTCGGTGCCGCTACCCGCGGCACGTGCCGGTTTCTCTTGCCTGCCGAGAGCATGGCTCTCGATCAACGGAACAAGGCGTACAGATCATGACCATCACCTCCACTAACCGCTGGCTCTGGCTGGCGGCGCTCTTGCTGCTTGGCTGGCTGGTCTATCAGCTCTCGCCGATCCTTTCCCCATTTCTGGTGGGCATTCTGCTGGCGTACCTGGGCGATCCGCTGGTCGATAGGCTGGAGAACTGGAAACTGTCGCGGACCTGGGGCGTGATCCTGGTGTTTGCGTTGTTCCTGCTGCTGTGCCTGTTGATGTTGCTGGTACTGGTGCCGATGCTGGGCAAGCAGCTGATGCACCTGTATCAGCTGGCGCCTCTGGGGCTCGACTGGCTGCAGGTCACGGCGTTGCCTTGGGTGCAGATGCAGTTTGGTCTTGAAGAAGAGTTCTGGCGTTTCGATCAACTCAAGAGTGCCTTTTCCGCCAATCTCGGCAGTACCAAGGACGTGGTTGCGGTCATCCTGAGCCAGGCGACCGCTTCGGGCCTTGCGCTGCTCGCGTGGCTGGCGAATCTCTTTCTGGTGCCGGTGGTGTGCTTCTATCTGCTGCGCGATTGGGATCTGATCATGGCCAAGCTGCGGGCGCTGTTGCCACGGCGCCGGGAGGAGACCGTGATGGCTTTGATGCGCGAATGCCACGAGGTCATTGGCGCCTTTCTGCGCGGGCAGCTGTTGGTGATGTTGGCGCTTGCCGTGGTGTATTCCGCCGGGCTCATGCTGGTTGGCGTCGAGCTTGGGTTACTGATCGGCGTGCTGGCAGGCCTGGCGAGCATCGTGCCGTATATGGGATTCGTGGTCGGTATCGGCGCGGCGGTGATCGCTGTCCTGTTCCAGTTTGGCCTGGAGCCTTATCCCTTGCTGGGCGTCGCCGCGGTGTTCGCGGTCGGGCAGATGCTCGAAGGCATGTTACTGACGCCCTTGCTGGTGGGCGATCGGATCGGTCTGCATCCGGTTGCGGTGATCTTCGCGGTGCTGGCGGGCGGTCAGCTGTTCGGCTTCACTGGCGTACTGCTGGCGCTGCCGGTGGCCGCGGTGATCATGGTTCTGCTGCGCCATGTGCATGATCTCTATAAACTCTCGGACCTTTACGCAGAGCCTCCGGTCGATCCGCCCCGCCAACCATGAAACCCATTCAACTGCCCCTGGGCATCCGCCTTCGCGACGATGCCACCTTTGCCAACTTCTATCCGGGCGCCAATGCCGCTGCGCTGGGCTACGTTGAGCGCGTCTGTTCGCCCGAGGCCGGCTGGTCCGACGAACTGATCTATCTCTGGGGCAACACCGGCGTGGGGCGCAGCCACCTGCTCCAGGCCGCCTGTCTGCGGGTCGAGCAGCGCGGCGAACTTGCCGTGTACCTGCCGCTGGCTGAGGTGGGCGAATACGGTCCAGCGTTGCTGGACAATCTGGAGCAGAGCGAGCTGGTCTGCCTGGATGATCTGGATGCAGTTGCGGGCGATCCGGTCTGGGAAGAGGCGTTGTTCCATCTGTTCAATCGGTTGCGCGATAGCGGCCGACGCCTGCTGCTCGCCGCCGATGCCTCGCCGCGAGAGATCGCGATCCAGCTGCCGGACCTCAAGTCGCGCTTGAGCCTTTCACTGGTGTTCCAGTTGCAGGAGCTGTCCGACGAGGACAAGCTGCGCGCGCTGCAGCTGCGTGCGTCGCGGCGTGGACTGAGCCTGCCCGATGATGTCGGCCGCTTCATTCTTACCCGTGGCGCTCGCGACATGAGCGCCTTGTTCGAGCTGCTCGACCGGCTCGACCAGGCTTCGCTGCAGGCGCAGCGTAAGCTCACCATTCCGTTTCTCAAGGAAACGCTTGGCTGGTAGCAGCGCCAGGGCATGAGGGGTGTGCCCGTTCCCTCTTGAAGCCGCTACGAGGGGCGAGTGCTTTCGCCGCTAGTAGCCAGCCAGGGTGGTTTCGATCCACCGGGGATGGCCATCGAGCCAATTTGAGTTGGGCGCAGGGTTGTGGTCCCGCGCCCCGTCTACCTCAGTTCTCTCCCGCTGCCTTGCGTTCGTATTGATAAGCCCAGCGGGTATAAAGCAGAGCGCCGGTGAACAAGGTCAGGCTGATGATCGCCTCCAGCCAGCCGTAGAACATCCGGGCCGGGTCGATGGCCGCGAGTACGCCCTGAATGAAGTACAGGTTGACGATGAAACATGTCCAGGCGTGCGCACGTGGGCTGCCGGAGATCATGCCCGGGGCGACCAGTAAAAGCGGGATCAGCTGAATACCGACCACGACCCAGGTGCGTGCCCCATGGAGATCGGCGAACGCGAGGTTCCAGACGACCAGTAGCACGGCGAGACCAATGAAGCTGGCCAGACTGATCGCACGAGCGAGTTTGACCCGCGGTGTCAGCCATTCCAGCGTTGGGAGCGGTTTGGGTTTTCTAGCCACGGACATTCTCCAGGCGCTTGGCGGTGTCCGCGATGCGCTGCCCTAAGGCACGGCAAAGGGCAATTTCGTTATCGTCCAGCTGACGCTTGCTGTCTGTGCCGGCGTGATGGCTCGGTCCATAGGGCGTACCGCCGCCACGAGTCTCGAGTAACGCGTTTTCGCTGTAGGGCAGACCGAGTACCAGCATGCCGTGGTGAAGCAGTGGTAATAGCATCGACAGCAGCGTCGATTCCTGCCCGCCGTGCAGGCTGGACGTCGAGGTAAAGACGCCGGCGGGTTTGCCCACCAGTTCGCCCGTCAGCCAGAGGCCACTGGTGCCGTCGAGGAAGTACTTCAGAGGCGCAGCCATGTTGCCGAATCGGGTCGGGCTGCCGAGTGCCAGCCCGGCGCAGTTCTTCAAGTCATCCAGGGTCGCGTAGACCGCACCCTGCTCGGGAATGCTCGGCGCTACCGCTTCGCACTCGGTCGATACCGCCGGCACGGTGCGAAGCCGCGCTTCGAGTCCGGTCTGCTCGATGCCGCGGGCGATCTGCCTCGCCATCTCGGCAGTGGCGCCGTGGCGGCTGTAATACAGCACCAGGATGTAGGAAGCGTTCATGGCAGTAGCTCCAACACCTTCTCGGGTGGACGACCGATCACGGCGGCATCGTCGGTGACCAGGATGGGCCGCTCGATCAGCTTCGGGTGAGCGATCATCGCTTCGATGATCTGGCGGTCGCTGAGGCTCGGATCGGCCAGGTTGAGGGTCTTGTATTCCGCTTCGCCCGTGCGCAGAAGTTGGCGCGCCGGGATGCCCAGGCGGGCAATGATCCGTTGCAGCTCTTCGGCAGACGGGGGCGTTTCCAGGTAATTGATCACCGTGGGCGTCAGGCCACGCTGTGTGAGCAATTCCAACGCGCCACGCGATTTCGAGCAGCGCGGATTGTGATAGAGGGTCAGTTCGGTCATTTGCAGTTTGCTTCACGCCAGGGAAGGCCGTCATTCTAACCTTCAAAGCCGCAAGGCTTGAAACGCTGCTCGCGGGCGGCTGTCTGCACAGGTAGGCTTTCGCTCTGTCACAGGCCTGCAAGCGTGTGTTTCGGCAATCGTGACTGGCACCGAGGGGATGGGATGCAGCAACGGATCAAGGACTTCGTCGAGTTTGTTCGCTTTCTAGTGCAGCGATTCCTGGCCGACCGTGGGGCCCACAGCGCAGCAGCCTTGACCTATACGACGCTGTTCGCGGTTGTGCCGATGATGACGGTGACCTTCGCCATGCTCTCGGCGATCCCTGCGTTCCAGGGCGTCGGCGAGCAGATACAGATCTATATCTTCAACAACTTCATTCCATCCACCGGCGCTACCATTCAGGAGTATCTGGTGGCCTTCACCGATCAGGCCAGGCAGCTCACCTGGTTCGGTGTGGGCTTTCTGATGGCGACCGCGCTGATGATGCTGCTCACCATCGAAAAGGCCTTCAATGTCATCTGGCGCGTGCGCCAACCCCGTCGTGGTATTTCGAGCTTTTTGTTGTACTGGGCCATCCTGAGCCTGGGGCCTCTGTTGCTCGGCGCGGGATTCGCCATGAGCACCTACATCACCTCGTTGTCGCTGATCTCCGGGCCTCACGCGGTCGTGGGGGCGCGCACCATTCTCAAGGCGATGCCGCTGGTGCTGAGCATCGCGGCCTTCACGCTGATCTACGCTGCCGTGCCGAATACTCGGGTACCCCTGCGGCACGCCGTGGTCGGAGGGGCCTTCACCGCCGTTCTGTTCGAGGCGGCGAAGCAGTTGTTCGGCCTGTATGTCAGCTATTTCCCCAGCTATCAGCTGATCTACGGTGCCTTCGCCGCGGTGCCGCTGTTTCTACTGTGGGTCTATCTCTCCTGGATGATCGTGCTGTTCGGTGCGGAGCTGGTGTGCGGCTTGTCGTCGTCTCAGCAATGGCGTCAGCGCTCGGTGCCCCGTCTGCTGGTCATGCTTGGGCTGCTGCGCGTGCTTTATGAGAGCCAGCAGGCCGGACGCGAGGTGCGTTTGCGCGACGCGCACCGAAACGGCTGGCAGCTGCCCGAGGACGAGTGGGACGAAATTTTCGAGTTCTTCGAGCGTGAACAGTTGGTATGTCGCACCGGGTCGTCCGGCTGGGTACTCTGCCGCGATCTCAATCACTACAGCTTCGATCAGCTGTTGCGCTGCAATCCCTGGCCCCTGTCGGGCAGGCAGGCGCTACCGGATCACCTCGACGAGCCCTGGTATCCAACCCTGCGTCAGACCCTGGACCTGCTCCACAAAGAGCAGGCCAGCCTCTTCGGAGGTAGTGTCGCCGACTGGCTGCAGGCACGCCGGGTATGATCACGACACGGCTTCATTGCAAGGAAACCAAGATGATCAAACGGTCCGTAGGTCTATTCGCGGTACTCGCCTGCCTGGCGCTGGCCGGCTGTGGTGAGGATTGGGGGCCTGACCAGAACGGTTCTGCTGTCACGGCTCAACAGCTCAAGGGTCAGTGGCTGGTCATCAACTACTGGGCGGAGTGGTGCGGGCCTTGCCGGACCGAAGTGCCCGAGCTCAACGCACTGGATAGCGCCAGCGATGATGTCACGGTGCTGGGGGTGAATTTCGACGGGTTGCAGGGTGACGAACTGGTCGCCGCGGCCGATGCGCTGGGCATTGCCTTTCGGGTACTCAGTGTCGATCCGGCGGAACGCCTGGACCTACCGCGCAGTGCGGTACTGCCGGTGACCTATATCGTGGATGCCTCAGGGACAGTGCGCGAGCATCTGGTGGGTGAACAGACGAAGGAGGGGCTGCTCGCTCGGCTGGATGCATTAAGGCGATAGCGCTAAAGAAAATGCTGCCTGAACGGGCTCAAGGCTTCACATACCAGAAGTCCTGCCAAAAACCGATGACCTTCGCCGGGTACTGAGGCTTGCCGAGGCTGCCGTTGTAGCGCGCGAGGGCACGGTTAATGTCGCCGTTCTCTTTCTTCAGGTAATAGCTGAGGATGGTGCAGCCGTAGCGCAAATTGGTGGCATTGTCGGTGAGGTTGTCCTGTGGACGGCCGAGTTCGGCCTTCCAGAACGGCATGACTTGCATCATGCCCTGTGCGCCGACGCTGGAAATGGCGAAGCGATCGAACCGACTCTCGGCGTGGATCAGGGCCAGTACCATGTCCGGTTTCAGGCCTGCCTTGCTGGCCTCCTGATGTACCAGACGCAGTAACGTCAGCCGCTCCTGCGGGTCCGGAACGTAGCGTTTGAGGCGTGTCGACATGTCCAGCAACCAGACCTCGGCGTCGAATCGATCCTGAAAGCTTTCAGCTTCCGCCACGGTCCGCTGCATCAGCTCGCGCAGCTCCGGTTCCGGCGCCTGGCGAACGGACGCAGCGACTGGCCACGCCACCATCAGCGCCATCAGCCACAGCCAGGAACGAGCCTTCACGAGGCGGTCTCAGTCTTCGCCCGGATCGCTGACCTGGCGACCGGCGTCCTGCATCAGGCTGTGAAGGAACTGCTGTTGCAGGTCAGGATCGTTGCGGGTCAGTTCGATCAGGCTCTGCTCGAGCTCGCTGGCTTCTTCCTCGAGCCCCAGCTCCGACAGGCGCTTGACCCGATGCACCCACTGCTCGACATCGTCGCCTTCCAGGTCGTCGAAAATGAGGTCGTGTGCCTCGACCAGCTTTCCGCGCAGGCTGCGGCTGACCAGAAGCGTTGCGTCGGCACGGGTCGCATCCTGAGGGTCCACTACCTGCAGTTGGAGTTTGCCGACCTGGCTGATGTCCTGGTCGGCGAACGGGCCGTCGAGCAGATTCAGCCGCAGTACACCGTTGCGATCGGTGCTCAGCTCGTGGGTTTCGCTGCCTGCTACGACCTGCACCGGCCGTTCCGCCCAGGGCAGGCTGGAGTATTCGAGTCGGGCATCGCGGCGTTGCTCGTCGAGGCTGGC
Source organism: Stutzerimonas stutzeri (assembly GCF_019090095.1). Taxonomy (NCBI): domain Bacteria; kingdom Pseudomonadati; phylum Pseudomonadota; class Gammaproteobacteria; order Pseudomonadales; family Pseudomonadaceae; genus Stutzerimonas; species Stutzerimonas stutzeri. Next base: position 1,780,573 of record NZ_JAGQFP010000002.1, read on the forward strand.
CAGGTTCTGCTGCGAGCGGCCGTTGGACTCGACGTTGACGAAGGGGTTGAGACCGGCAAAGCCATAGCTGATCCAGTCACGCGTGGCGCTTTCCGGCAGATGGCCGAGCATGACCACGTTGAGCACGTTGGCACCTATGCCGGCGACCACCGCAACAGCCCCCAGCGGAATCTCGTACAGCTCGCGCCACGGCTGATACGGCGTATACCGGTCATAGCGACGGGTCACTTCGAAGTCGGTGACCTCGAAGGTTTTCTGGTCGAGTATGCGAATCCGACGCTGAGGCAGCTCCAGCAGCGGCTCGCCCACTTCGATGCGCAGGCTGTGGTCCAGCAGCTTGCGCTCAGTGCGAGCCTCATGCTCGCTGCGCTGAGGCAACTGGTTGGCGCAACCACCCATAAAAAGCGCCACGCAGAGCGTGGCGCAGACTGAAGCACTTCGGTTGAGCATGATGTCCGTTAGCGACTGGTACGCGAATTGATGAACTCAAGGATATCGGCGGCCGGCACGGCCTGGCTTTCGGCATCACGGCGATGCTTGTATTCCAGGGTGCCGTCAGCAAGGCCCCGATCGCCGATCACGATGCGATGCGGAATGCCCACCAACTCCATGTCAGCGAATTTGACGCCGGGACTGGTCTTTTTGTCACGATCATCCAGCAGCACCTCGTAGCCTGCGGCTGTGAGCTCCGCATAGAGCTTGTCGGTGGCCTCACGCACGGCTTGGTTCTCGTACTTCATCGGAACCAGGGCGATCTGGAAGGGAGCCAAGGCCTCTGGCCAGAGGATGCCCCGCTCGTCGTAGTTCTGCTCGATGGCCGCGGCGACGACGCGAGAGACGCCGATACCGTAGCAGCCCATGGTCAGGGTAACCGGTTTGCCGTTCTCGCCCATGACCGAGCAGTTCATGGCTTCGCTGTACTTGGTGCCCAGCTGGAAGATGTGGCCGACTTCGATGCCGCGCTTGATCACCAGCGTGCCTTTGCCATCCGGGCTCGGGTCGCCAGCGACCACATTGCGCAGATCAGCCACTTCCGGCAACGGCAGATCGCGCTCCCAGTTGACGCCGAAGTAGTGCTTGTCTTCCTGGTTCGCGCCCGCGACGAAGTCGCTCATCAGCGCGACCGATCGATCGACGATGCAGCTGACCGGCAAGTTCAGCGGGCCGAGCGAGCCAGGGCCTGCGCCCATCGCAGCACGGATTTCGGGCTCGGTCGCGAACACCAGCGGGCTTTCGACCTGCGGCAGGTTGGCCGCTTTGATTTCGTTCAGCTCATGGTCGCCACGTACGATCAGTGCAATCAGCTGGCCTTCTTCGGCACCACGAACGATCAAGGTCTTGATGGTTTTTTCGATGGGCAGCTGGAACTGCTCGACCAGCGCGGCAATCGTTTTGCAATCGGGCGTGTCGACCAGGCGCAGCGCTTCCTGGGGTGCTCCACGCTCGGTTTCGCGTGGGATGGCTTCAGCCTTCTCGATATTCGCCGCATAGTCGGAGCTGTCGCTGAAGGCGATGTCATCTTCGCCAGATTCGGCCAGCACGTGGAACTCATGCGAGCCGGTGCCACCGATCGAACCGGTATCGGCCTGCACGGGGCGGAAGTTCAGCCCCAGGCGGGTGAAGACGTTGCAATACGCCTGATGCATGCGGTCATAGGTTTCCTGCAGCGAAGCCTGATCGGCATGGAAGGAGTAGGCGTCTTTCATCACGAATTCGCGCCCGCGCATCAGGCCGAAGCGGGGGCGAATCTCATCGCGGAATTTCGTCTGGATCTGGTAGAAATTGATCGGCAACTGCTTGTAGCTGTTGAGCTCGTTGCGAGCCAGATCCGTAATGACTTCTTCGTGGGTCGGGCCGACGCAGAACTCGCGGTCATGCCGGTCTTTCAGACGGAGCAATTCAGGCCCGTACTGGACCCAGCGGCCCGACTCCTGCCACAGTTCGGCAGGCTGGATTGCTGGCATCAGGACTTCCAGCGCGCCGGCCTTGTTCATCTCGTCGCGGACGATCGCTTCGACCTTGCGCAGTGCACGCAGGCCCATTGGCATCCAGGTATAGAGGCCAGACGCCAGCTTGCGAATCATTCCGGCACGCAGCATCAGCTGGTGGCTGATCACCACGGCATCGGAAGGGGTTTCTTTGAGGGTCGAGAGCAGGAACTGACTGGTGCGCATGTGGGCCGTTGTGTCCTTGCAGAGCGGAAAAATGACTCGGCATTGTACGGCGGCGGCGAGGTGGCGTACAGAATCCTTCGGAAGGCGTTCGGGCGGAAAACAAGAAAGCCCGGCATTTGCCGGGCTTTCTGTTTTTACCGCGAGTTACGCAACTAAGTCCCGAATTACAGGATGCTCAGCGGGTACTCGACGATCAGGCGGGTGTCGCTCAGGTCGTTATCCAGACCATTGGTGGCGTTATAGAACGCCTGGCGAACGCGCAGGGACAGATCCTTGGCAGGACCGTCCTGGAAGACGTACTTGGCTTCCAAATCCCATTCGCGTTCTTCCGCGTCCGAGTTACCAGCGCCCATATCGATGTTGCTACCGCTCACGTAGCGGGTCATGAAGCTAAGGCCCGAAACACCGTAGGCAGCCATGTCTAGGTCATAACGGACCTGCCAGGATTGCTCGTCTTCATAGTAGAAGTCGGAGTATTGGACCGAGTTGCCTAGCCAAACAGTGCCGCCGCCGTCTACGCCATAGACATAGCCATTGGTATTGTAGCCGCCATGCGACTTCTGATACGCGACAGTGAACTTATGAGCGCCAATGCCGTAAGTAGAAGCAAGGCTCCAGATGGTGTTGTCTTCGTCGCTACCAGTGTTCGTGAATTCTGACTCGTAGTCGGTCTGGTAGATATTGAAGTCAAAAGCCAACGACTGGTCTGCGTCGAGCGCCATGTTGTAATTAACGTTGCCGTAGATCTTCTCGAACGCGTCCTGCACATCCGAGTAGTACAGCGAGGTGCTCAGGCTGTCGCTGAACGCATAAGTGCCACCGACGAGGTTGATCTCATCCAGGCCAACGGAATCATGGTCAGCTTCAGATTTTGCGCTCAGGGCAGTAAAGCGGCCGACGTTCAATTCCAGTCCATCGATCTCGCTGCTAGTGATCAGGCCGCCGCGTGCGGTTTCTGGCAGCAGGCGGGCGTCGTCGGTGGAGAACACCGGGAGGGCCACGAACTGAGTGCCGTACTTAAGTACCGTATTGGATACGCGGAATTTGACTGCTGCGCCAGCCTCGGAATAGTCATCCTGCGGCCTGCCGTCACTGTCTTTCGGGAAGATGTCTGGCCAGGCACGACCTTTGCCACTGTCAAGTTTGACACCCAGCAGGCCAATCGCATCGACGCCGACGCCGACGGTGCCCTGAGTAAAGCCGGATTCGAAGGTGCCAATGAAGCCATGACCCCAAGCTTCGCGGTAGCTCTGGCCATTGGCGGCAGGGGTACCGCCGAAGCCGTTGTCGCGAGCATCACGGTTCATATACAGGTTACGGTTCAGGATGGTCAGGCTGCTGCCTTCGACAAAGCCTTCCGATTCGGACTGGCTGGACGCCAATGCCATTTGCGACGTGCCGGCCGCAACGGCCATGGCGATTACGCTCCACTTCATCACTTTCATCGTGATTGCTCCTTTGGTTCAAATTGGTGCTTGCTCCCCAGCGTGCGCTGGAAAGAGGCATCTTTATTTTCGGTATACAAGCTCAATTTCGGTCCTTGTTTGCCCAGTTTCGAAACCTGCAGCAAGCCTTGGAATTTATTGTCCCGAGGATAACTGTGTAGCTGGGGAAACTAGCGCCGGCAAGCTTAACGCAGCTATTTCCGTTTTTCTCCCCCCTCCCTGGATGCTTTTTGACTCACTGCAATAACCGTGCGCAAACGCAAAAATCGGCTTCGCGGGCATTGTTTTGCCGACTGGCTCGGGTCGGCCGGCTCTATTCCGGGGCCTTGAGGTGGTTTCATGCGCAGGCCTGGTGCGTGACGGCGCTGAAGGGCTCCAGGCGTTGGAGTATCCTTGGGTGAACGATCAGGTGCGGCTTCGGCTGGCCTGTCTTTCGATCAAGAACTGGAGTGCCGTTATGTTCGTTCTCGACTCACGATTGGAGCAGGACACGCTCAATATGGGCGATTTTCCATTGTGCCGGCTGTTGCTGATGAACGATGCCAATTATCCCTGGTTCATTCTGGTGCCACGTCGAGAGGAGGTCAGTGAGTTGTTTCAGCTGGACCCGGCGGACCAGCAGGCCCTGTGGCGAGAGGCGACGGCACTGGCCGAGACGCTGAAAGACACGTTCGGCGCGGACAAGATGAACATCGCAACCCTGGGTAACGTGGTGGCTCAGTTGCATATGCATGTCATCGCGCGGCGGCGCGATGACGCGGCTTGGCCGGCGCCTGTCTGGGGGAGGCACGCGGCGAACCCTTACAGCGAGGCCCAGGTGGCGGCGATCAAGCAGAAGCTGAAGCTGGTGCTTACCGACAACTTTCGATTTGCGGAGTGACATCATGGAGCTCGAGCAACGGATTATCGATCTGGAGGCGCGCCTGGCGTTTCAAGACGACACGATTCAAACGCTGAACGATGAATTGGTTGAGCAGCAGCGGACCGTCGAACGCTTGCAGGCGCAGCTGGCATTGCTCGCCAGGCGGCAAGAAGATATGCAAAGCAGAATAGGGGGCGAGGGGGACGAAGCGCCTCCGCCGCACTACTGATTGCCGCGGCGGAGGTGATACGCCAGGGTTGAACCCTGGCGCCTGTGTCAGCTAACGGACTGGCTGGGGACGACGTCCTCGGCCTGCAAGCCCTTGTCGCGCATCATGATGGTGAATTCGACGCGCTGACCTTCGACCAGCACTCGGTGGCCTTCGCCGCGAATGGCGCGGAAGTGGACGAATACGTCGTCGCCGCTGTCACGGGAAATGAAGCCGAACCCTTTGGAGGTGTTAAACCACTTGACCGTGCCTGTTTCGCGTCCAGCGGCAGCGGCTGGCGTCGACGCAGTCTTGGGTTGGGGTCTACGGGTGGTCGAAGTCCGGCTGCGGTCGCTCGTTGGCAGATTCTTCGACGGCGCTGCCAGTTGCAGCAGCACGGCGACGAAAGCGAGCATGAGGCTGGCAAGCGTTGCCGGCTGGCCGGCAATGGCGGTAACTGGTGTCAGTAGCACGATGGCCTGAACTGCAACCGTGACAATCAACAGTGCCGATGCGACGAGCAGAATCGGGCGGCCCCGGCCATGCATGTGCGATGGGCCAAACGAGGCGAACTGTACGTTCAACAAGCCGAGAAACAATAAAGCCAGGGCCTCAGGTTGCACCAGTAGTGGCAACGCTCCGCTGAGGCTGGGTAGGAATGACAACACTAAGGCAGCAACGCCCGTTAACACATGGATGATCTTCAGCATTCGTATGACTCATAGTTAAAAAGCACGACAGTAAGCGGCAGGCAATGGACGAAAGATGGCTGAGCGTGAAACTCGGTCGCTCTATTGATGGCGTCCAGCCTGCGGCGCGCGCGAATTTAACAGTAAAGGAACGGGCTGCTCAAATGGATGGCGTGACAGCCGCTGGAGAAGGGCGGGCGCGGTGGCGATGGCGGGGCTGTCGATTTCCCCGAACCGTGGCGGGATGACCGCAGGTGCGGCCACCCCGCGCAAAGCCTAGCTACCTCAGGCAGCGAGCAGACTGCGCAGCATCCAGGCAGTTTTCTCATGAATCTGCATGCGCTGGGTCAGGAGGTCAGCGGTGGGTTCGTCGCTGACCTTTTCCAGCAGCGGGAAGATGCCGCGGGCGGTCCGCACCACTGCCTCCTGCCCCTCTACCAACAGCTTGATCATCTCTTCCGCGGACGGAATACCCTCCTGCTCCTTGATGGAGGACAGCTTGGCGTAGGCTGCGTAGGTTCCTGGAGCGGGAAAGCCGAGTGCGCGGATGCGCTCGGCGATGTCATCCACGGCAACTGCCAATTCGGTGTACTGGGTCTCGAACATGGTGTGCAGGGTGTTGAACATCGGGCCCGTCACGTTCCAGTGAAAGTTGTGCGTCTTCAGGTACAGCGTGTAGGTGTCGGCCAGCAGGCGGGACAAGCCGTCTGCGATGGCGGCGCGATCCTGTTCGGCAATACCGATATCAATTTCCATGTTGCTCTCCCGTTTGATGAGTCCACTAATAGTTATGCCAGAAAACAATTGCCCGTAGCGAGTGACGAGCTGTCGCCAGGCGTGATGTACTGATTGGAAGCTTTCTGCCCAAGTCCGTTCAAATGGTGTTCGCTATCGGCTCGATTGCTTGCGCCTATAGCCGTCGGCTGCGTTGAATGGATTATGCAGATATAATCCCGCGCTTGTGTCGGACGGCCGGTGTGCGCCGTACGGGAAGCGGGGCGCTTTGGCGCCGGTCGCTGCCGTAGATGCCGATGAGTAACACCCAGGCGGGGCAAGAAGCAGCCGTCTGCCCAGTCGCGAGTTCAGCGACCCAACGAATTCAAGATGCGAGAAGCGAACCTCACCATGATGCGCAGCCACTATTGCGGCCAGTTGAACGAAAGCCTGGACGGCCAGGAAATCACTCTATGCGGCTGGGTTCATCGCCGCCGGGACCACGGCGGGGTGATCTTCCTCGATATTCGCGATCGTGAGGGGCTGGCCCAGGTCGTATTCGACCCGGATCGCGCCGAGACCTTTGCCACGGCAGACAAGGTGCGTAGCGAATACGTCGTCAAGATCACTGGCAAGGTTCGCCTGCGTCCGGCTGGGGCGGTCAACCCGAACATGGCGTCCGGTGCGATCGAAGTGCTGGGCTACGAGCTCGAAGTGCTGAACGAGGCGGAAACCCCGCCGTTCCCGCTGAATGAATACAGCGACGTCGGCGAGGAAACCCGTCTGCGCTATCGCTTCATCGACTTGCGCCGCCCGGAAATGGCGGAGAAGCTCAAGCTGCGTTCGCGCATCACCACCAGCATCCGTCGCTACCTGGACGAAAATGGCTTCCTCGACGTCGAGACGCCGATTCTTACCCGTGCCACGCCGGAAGGCGCGCGCGACTACCTTGTGCCTAGTCGCACCCATCCCGGCAGCTTCTTCGCGCTGCCCCAGTCACCCCAGCTGTTCAAGCAGCTGCTGATGGTTGCCGGCTTCGATCGCTACTACCAGATCGCCAAGTGCTTCCGTGACGAAGATCTGCGCGCCGACCGCCAGCCCGAATTTACCCAGATCGACATCGAGACCAGCTTCCTCAACGAGTCCGACATCATCGGCATCACCGAAGGCATGGTGCGCAAGCTGTTCAAGGAAGTACTGGGCGTCGAGTTCGGTGAGTTTCCGCACATGCCGTTCGAGGAGGCGATGCGTCGCTACGGCTCGGACAAGCCGGACCTGCGCATCCCGCTGGAGCTTGTCGATGTTGCCGACCAGCTGCAGGAAGTCGAGTTCAAGGTCTTCGCCGGCCCAGCCAACGATCCCAAGTGCCGTGTTGCCGCGCTGCGGGTGCCGGGCGGGGCGAGCGTGCCGCGCAAGCAGATCGACGACTACACCAAGTTCGTCGGCATCTACGGTGCCAAGGGCCTGGCCTACATCAAGGTCAACGAGCGCGCCAAGGGCGTCGAGGGCCTGCAGTCGCCGATCGTCAAGAACATTCCGGAAGACAAGCTGAACGTCATCCTCGATCGCGTCGGTGCGGTTGATGGCGACATCGTCTTTTTCGGCGCCGACAAGGCCAAGATTGTCTCTGAGGCGCTCGGCGCGCTGCGCATCAAGCTGGGCCATGACCTCAACCTCTTCACGTGCGAGTGGGCGCCGATGTGGGTCGTCGACTTCCCGATGTTCGAGGAGAACGATGACGGTTCGCTCAGCGCGTTGCACCATCCGTTCACCGCGCCCAAGTGCACACCCGAAGAGCTTGAGGCCAATCCTGCCGCGGCGCTGTCGCGTGCGTACGACATGGTGCTCAACGGTACCGAGCTGGGCGGTGGTTCCATTCGTATCCACCGCAAGGAAATGCAGCAGACCGTCTTCCGCATTCTCGGCATCGACGAAGCGGAGCAGAACGAGAAGTTCGGCTTCCTGCTCGATGCGCTGAAGTTTGGGGCACCGCCGCACGGCGGCCTGGCGTTCGGCCTTGATCGCCTGGTGATGCTGATGACCGGTGCACAATCGATCCGCGAAGTCATCGCCTTCCCGAAAACTCAGAGCGCAGCGGACGTCATGACCCAGGCGCCGGGTGCCGTGGATGCCAAGGCATTGCGCGAACTGCACATTCGCCTGCGCGAGCAGCCGAAAGCCGAATGATGATGGCCGGAGCCCAGGGAAACCTGGGCTCTTGGTTTAAGCAGATTGAAAAGTTGATCAAAAAGGGAGGCAGTTAATGGCTGGGCATTCCAAATGGGCCAACATCAAGCATCGCAAGGGGCGTCAGGACGCCAAGCGCGGCAAGATTTTCACCAAGCTGATTCGCGAGCTGACCGTTGCCGCCAAGAGCGGGGCGATTCCTGCCGATAATCCGCGTCTGCGCCTGGCCGTTGACAAGGCCTTGGTCGCCAATATGTCGCGCGATGTGATCGATCGCGCCATCGCTCGCGGTGCCGGCAACAACGAAGCCGACAACGTCGTCGAACTGACCTACGAAGGCTATGCGCCGAGCGGTGTCGCGATCATCGTCGAAGCCATGACCGACAACCGCAACCGTACGGCGGCCGAAGTGCGCCATGCCTTCAGCAAGCACGGCGGCAACCTGGGCACCGACGGTTCGGTGGCCTACATGTTCGATCGCAAGGGCCAGATCAGCTTCGCCGCGGGAGTGGACGAGGACGCACTGATGGAAGCGGCCCTCGAAGCGGGTGCCGACGATGTGGAAATGGGTGAGGATGGCTCGGCGCTGGTGTCCACCAGTTTCACCGAGTTCCACGCGGTCAACGAGGCGCTGAGCGCCGCCGGGTTCAAGGCTGAAGAGGCCGATATCGCGATGATTCCCTCGATCTCGGCGCCGCTCACCGATCTGGAAACCGCGCAGAAGGTATTGCGCCTGATCGATGCGCTGGAGGATCTGGATGACGTGCAGAACGTCTATCACAACGCGGAGATTCCAGACGAGATCATGGAACAGCTGGACTGATCCATCATGCGTTGCCCACAGCCGGAAGTGACCTCGGCGCGTCCGGCGTTTCGTTGGCGTTTTCGGCAGCTGTTCACGCTCGGTTATCTCGCTGGCCGCCATGCTTCGAGGTCCTTATACTGGCGGCTGGATAAATAGACAGTATGGCGACGGCATGACGCTTATTCTGGGGATTGACCCCGGTTCACGGATTACCGGCTACGGCGTGGTGAGGGATAACGGGCGCAGCTGCGAATACGTGGCCTCGGGATGCATCCGTACTGGCAGTGGCGAGCTGGCCGCCCGCCTGCAGGCTGTGTTCGTAGGCGTCAGCGAAGTGATTCGCCTTCATGGCCCGGTGACCATGGGTATCGAACAGGTGTTCATGGCGCGTAATGCCGATTCCGCCCTCAAGCTGGGCCAGGCGCGGGGCGCTGCGATCGTCGCCGCCGTCGGGCAGGGCCTGGATGTCGCTGAGTACACCGCCACACAGGTCAAACAGGCCATTGCCGGAACCGGTGGGGCCGATAAACAGCAGGTGCAGATGATGGTGATGCACTTATTGAAATTGGTGCAAAAGCCGCAGATCGATGCATCGGACGCCCTGGCCATCGCCTTGTGCCATGCCCATCATCGGCAGAGCCTGATTCCGCATGGCCTCTCGGGCGCCAAGCGGCGCGGTGGCCGCCTGCGCCTGTAGCGGTCCATCGCTGTGATGTCGTTCTTCGCGTTCTGATGCCACCCGTTTATTCCGGCCGAAGCCGGGCATGCCGATCCTAGGAGAGCAGAGTTTGTGATTGGACGTTTGCGCGGCACCCTGGCTGAAAAACAGCCGCCCCACCTGATCGTCGACGTGAATGGGGTCGGCTATGAAGTCGAAGTGCCCATGACTACCCTGTATCGCCTGCCAGCAGTAGGCGAGCCGGTAACGCTGCATATTCATCTGGTGGTGCGCGAGGATGCCCAGCTGTTGTACGGCTTCTCGGATAAGCGCGACCGTGAGCTGTTTCGTGAGCTGATTCGCCTCAACGGCGTGGGCCCCAAGCTGGCGCTGGCCTTGATGTCAGGGCTGGAGGTCGACGAACTGGTGCGCTGTGTTCAGGCTCAGGACACCTCCGTGCTGGTCAAGATTCCCGGCGTGGGCAAGAAAACCGCCGAGCGTCTGCTGGTGGAACTCAAGGATCGCTTCAAGGCCTGGGAGAACATGCCGTCCATCGCAACGCTGGTGGTGGAACCCCAGAGAGCCGTGGCAGTCTCAAGCGCGGAGAACGATGCCGTCAGTGCCCTGATCTCGCTGGGCTTCAAGCCGCAAGAGGCCAGCCGTGCTGTATCCGCCGTACAGGGAGACGATTTGAGCAGTGAAGACCTGATCCGCCGTGCACTCAAGGGAATGGTCTAGTGATCGAAGCAGATCGTCTGATTACCGCCACCGGTCGAGACCGCGAGGAGCAGTTCGACCGCGCCATTCGCCCGCTGAACCTGGCCGATTACATTGGGCAGCCTGTCGTGCGCGAGCAGATGGATCTCTTCATTCGTGCCGCCCGGGCGCGCAAGGAAGCGCTGGATCACACGCTTATCTTCGGTCCTCCAGGGCTCGGCAAGACTACGCTGGCCAACATCATCGCGCAGGAGATGGGGGTATCGATCAAGAGTACATCGGGGCCGGTGCTTGAGCGCCCGGGTGATCTCGCCGCGTTGCTGACCAATCTGGAGGAGGGCGACGTCCTCTTTGTCGACGAGATCCACCGGTTGTCGCCCATCGTCGAAGAGGTGCTCTATCCGGCGATGGAAGACTTCCAGCTCGACATCATGATCGGCGAGGGGCCCGCTGCGCGCTCGATCAAGCTCGACCTGCCGCCGTTCACGTTGGTCGGGGCAACGACCCGGGCCGGTATGTTGACCAATCCGCTGCGAGATCGCTTCGGTATCGTGCAGCGTCTGGAGTTCTACTCCACCGCTGATCTGGCCACCATCGTCGCGCGGTCGGCTGGCATTCTCGGCCTGCCCATAGAGGCCGAAGGCGCTGTCGAAATTGCGCGCCGGGCGCGGGGAACGCCACGCATCGCCAATCGCCTGCTACGGCGCGTTCGCGACTTCGCCGAGGTGCGCGGCAACGGGGAAATCACGCGTGGCACTGCCGACCTGGCGTTGAACATGCTCGACGTCGACGAGCGCGGCCTGGATCACCAGGATCGCCGCTTGCTACTGACGCTCATCGAGAAGTTCGACGGTGGGCCTGTGGGTATCGACAGTCTTGCCGCCGCGATCAGCGAGGAGCGTCATACCATCGAGGACGTGCTCGAGCCCTACCTCATTCAGCAGGGCTACATCATGCGTACCCCGCGCGGCCGGGTGGTCACGCGTCACGCCTATCTGCACTTCGGTTTGAACCTGCCGAAACGCATGGTTGAGCCGCCAATCGCCGACCTTTTCAGTGGCGATATGGATTGAGAAAAAATCTTTGTTTCACCCGATTGGCATTTGCAGGGCCTGGCACTAGTATGCGCGCGGAATCACATGCTCAACCGTTTCTCCACCGGTGTCGTGTCTATTACGAAGACACCGATGCGGGCGGTATCGTTTATTACGTCAATTATCTCAAGTTCATGGAGCGGGCCCGTACCGAGCGGTTGCGCAGCCTGGGGTTCGCCCAGTCGCAGCTGGTTGGTGAAGACCTGCTTTTTGTCGTGCATTCCAGCGAAGCGCGATACCACGCACCGGCCAGGCTGGACGATGAGTTGCTGGTGTCGGCTGAAGTGATAGAAATGAAGCGCGCAAGCCTGCGATTCAAGCAGCAGGTGCGGCGAGCGAAGGATGATGTGCTGCTCTGCGAAGGGCAGTTCGTGGTGGCCTGTGTGCGCACCGAGAGTTTGAAACCCCGTTCCATTCCCGAAGGGCTGCGAGCAGCTTTCGCCGGGTCGGGCCTACCCCCTGCAGGAGAGTAAGCGTGGAAGCCAACGTCGATCATATGTCCATGTGGAGCCTGATCAGCAATGCCAGCTTTGTGGTTCAGTTGGTGATGCTGATTCTGGTAGGCGCCTCGGTGATGTCGTGGATCCTGATTTTCCAGCGCGGCGCCATGCTTCGTGCCGCCAAGCGTTCGCTGGATGCCTTCGAGGAGCGCTTCTGGTCCGGAATCGACCTGTCCAAGCTTTACCGGCAAGCTGGCAGCAACCCTGATCCCGATTCGGGTGTGGAGCAGATCTTCCGTGCCGGATTCAAGGAATTTTCCCGTCTGCGCCAGCAGCAGGGCGTAGATCCAGACGCGGTGATGGATGGTGTCAACCGCGCCATGCGAGTGGCTATCTCGCGCGAGGAAGAGAAGCTCGAACAGAGCCTGCCATTCCTGGCAACTGTCGGTTCCACCAGCCCCTATATCGGTCTGTTCGGTACCGTTTGGGGCATCATGAACTCGTTCCGCGGCCTGGCGCAGGTGCAGCAGGCGACCCTGGCGACCGTGGCCCCCGGCATTGCCGAAGCGCTGATCGCTACCGCCATCGGTCTGTTCGCCGCAATTCCTGCGGTCATCGCCTACAACCGCTTCTCGGCGCGTGGTGAGATGCTCATCGGTCGCTATTACACCTTTGCCGATGAATTCCAGGCGATTCTGCACCGCAAAGTTCACACCACTGAAGATTGAGGCCGCAGGCCATGGCTAGAATTCGCAACAGACGCAAACCTGTCGCTGAAATGAACGTGGTTCCCTACATCGACGTGATGCTGGTGCTATTGGTCATTTTCATGGTGACCGCGCCGATGCTCAATCAGGGTGTAAAGGTCGATCTGCCGAAGGTCAGCAGCGAGGTCCTGCCTCAGGATAACGATGCGCGCGTACTGACCATCTCGATCAAAGCCGACAAAACCTACTACTGGAACATGGGCTCCGAGGTCGACACGGACACCGTTCAGGACAAGGCGCTGACCCTCGGCGAGATGACCAAGGCGGTGACCGCGATCATGAACCAGAACCGCAGCCAGGGTAAGCAGGTGCAGGTATTCGTACGCGGCGACAAGGCAGTGGACTATGGTTCGGTGATGGCCGCCATGGGAGGGCTGCAGGAAGCAGGCGTAGGTAATGTCGGCCTGATAACCGAGGCGCCGTGATGCCACGTCCGGAACGTTCGCGCTCGGAAAGTCTTTATTGGCCCACGATTCTGGCGGTTGGGCTGCACGTCATCATTTTCGGAATGCTCTTCGTCAGCTTCGCCATGACACCGGAGCTGCCGCCTTCCAAGCCCATCGTTCAGGCGACGTTGTACCAGCTCAAATCTCAAAGCCAGGCCAAGACGCAGACCAATCAGAAGATTGCCGGCGAGGCGAAGAAGACGGCTGCCAAGCAGTACGAAACCGAGCAGATGGAGCAACGCAAGGTCGAGCAGCAAAAGCAGGCTGCCGCTAAAGCTGCGGAACAAAAAAAGGCTGATGAGGCTCGAAAGGCCGAGGCAGCGAAGGCTGAGGCCGCCCAAAAGGCAGCCGAGGCCAAGAAGGCCGAAGCCGCCAAGCAGGCCGAGCAGAAGAAACAGGCCGATATCGCCAAGAAGAAGGCCGCCGACGAGGCAGCGAAAAAGAAAGCGGCCGAAGAGGCGGAAAAGAAAAAGGCTGCCGAGGAAGCGAAGAAAAAAGCGGCTGCCGAGCAGGCCAAGAAAAAGGCGGCGGAAGACGCCAAGAAGAAGGCCGCTGCGGAAGCAGCGAAGAAAAAAGCTGCCGAAGAGGCGAAGAAGAAGGCCGCCGCCGAGGCCGCGCGTAAGGCAGCCGAAGACAAGAAGGCACAAGCGCTGGCCGAGTTGTTGTCTGACGATACCGAGCGGCAGCAAGCCATGGCTGATACCCAGGGTGATCAGGTGGCCGGTAATTTCGATGATCTGATCCGCCTGCGCGCGGCAGAAGGTTGGAGTCGACCGCCCTCGGCACGTAACAACATGTCGGTTACGCTGCAGGTCAACATGTTGCCGGACGGCACTATCACCTCCGTCACTGTTTCACGTTCAAGCGGCGATGCGCCATTCGACAATTCGGCGGTCGCAGCAGTTAAGAATATCGGTCGGCTGACCGAGATGCAGGGCCTCTCTGCCCAGGATTTCCAGCCGTATCGCTCGTTCAAGATGACATTTACGCCTGAGGATCTAGCGTTGTGATCAATTACCTTCGAGGTTTCACTGTCCTTCTCCTGTTAGTGCTGGGCACCGCCATGGCTCAGGAGAAGAACATCGTCGTTACCAGTGGCGCCGATCGTGCGATTCCGATTGCCGTGGTGCCGTTCGGCTGGCAGGGCGGCACGGTGCTGCCGGAGGACATGGCCGAGATCGTCGGCAACGACATGCGCAACACCGGGATCTTCCAGCCTATTCCCAAGCAGAACATGATTAGCATGCCCAGCAGCGGCAGCGAGATTATCTTCCGGGACTGGAAAGCGCTGGGCGCGCAATACGTCATGGTCGGCAATATCACGCCGTCGGCTGGCAAGCTGCAGATTCGCTACGAGTTGTTCAACGTCGCCACCGAGCAGCAGGTCATGACCGGCACCGTGGGAGGCAGCCAGGATCAATTGCGCGACATGGCCCATTACGCGGCCGATCAGGCTTTCGAGAAACTGACCGGTATCAAGGGCGCGTTCTCCACGCGACTGCTTTACGTTACGGTCGAGCGTCTCGGTGGCGCGAACACCCGCTATACCTTGCAGCGTTCCGACTATGACGGTGCGCGTGCGGTGACATTGCTGCAGTCCCGCGAACCTATCCTGTCGCCGCGCTATTCGCCGGACGGGCGTCGTATCGCCTATGTCTCGTTCGAGCAGAAGCGCCCGCGTATCTTCATGCAGCATATTGATACCGGCCGTCGCGAGCAGATCACCAATTTCGAGGGGCTCAATGGCGCGCCGGCGTTCTCGCCCGACGGCAATCGCCTGGCATTCGTGCTGTCGAAGGACGGCAACCCGGAGATTTACGTCATGGACCTGGGCTCGCGCCAGCTCCAGCGCCTGACCAACCATTACGCCATCGATACCGAGCCGTTCTGGGGTGCCGATGGTCAGACCATCTACTTCACGTCCGACCGCGCCGGCAAGCCGCAGATCTACAAGCAGCGCCTGGGTAGCAACAATGCCGAACGGGTGACGTTCGTCGGCAACTACAACGCCAACCCGAAACTATCGGCAGATGAAAAGACTCTTGTGATGATCCATCGTCAGGAGGGCTACACCAACTTCAAGGTCGCTGCGCAGGATCTTCAGCGTGGCAACCTGAGGTTGCTGTCGGATACCAGTTTAGATGAGTCGCCCACTGTTGCGCCTAATGGCACCATGCTAATCTACGCGACCCGCCAGCAGGGCCGGGGAGTCTTGATGCTCGTATCGATCAACGGTCGAGTTAGGCTCCCGCTTCCTACTGCTCAAGGCGAAGTCCGTGAGCCATCGTGGTCCCCTTACCTGAACTGATGCGGTACAACGCTTTACCTAACCAAAAACACACCTGGGGTTGTTACACATGGAAATGCTGAAATTCGGTAAGTTCGCTGCGCTGGCTCTGGCGATGGCTGTCGCTGTTGGTTGTTCGTCCAAAGGCGGCGACGACTCGGGCGAAGGTTCGTCGGCTATCGATCCGAACGCTGGCTACGGTGCTGACAGCGGCGCTGTCGACGGCAGCATGAGCGGCGAAGAAGCTGCCCTGCGCGCCATCACCACCTTCTACTTCGAGTACGACAGTTCCGACCTGAAGCCAGAAGCCATGCGCGCTCTGGACGTTCATGCCAAGGACCTGAAGTCCGCCGGCAATCGTGTCGTTCTGGAAGGCCACACCGACGAGCGCGGTACCCGCGAGTACAACATGGCTCTGGGCGAGCGTCGTGCGAAAGCCGTTCAGCGCTACCTGGTTCTGCAGGGCGTATCCCCTGCGCAGCTGGAACTGGTTTCCTACGGTGAAGAGCGTCCGGTTGCCATGGGCAACGACGAGCAGTCCTGGGCTCAGAACCGCCGCGTTGAGCTGCGTAAGTAATAAGCCATGCTCAAGCACCGTTACGCTCTGACGCTTTTAGCGCTTGGCCTGCCGCTCTTCGCGGCGGCCCAGGTCCCGGTGGTGGATTACGACTCGCAGGGCCAAAGTGGCTCGCCCGAGACGAACTACTCTTCCGGTGCGGAAACTGGCGGTGCCTATGTCGGAGGCGGGGCAGCAGCCCCGTCTTCGGCGCAGGGTATGCTCTTCGTTCAGTTGCAGCAGATGCAGGAAGAGATCGCGCAACTGCGGGGCATGCTCGAAGTGCAACAGAACGAGATCCAGCGCCTCAAACAGGAAGGTCTGGAACGTTATCAAGATTTGGACAGTCGCTTATCCGCTGCCTCTTCGGGCAGATCGGTGAGCCAGAATTCTTCAACCCCTGACGCAATTGACGCCAGGGGCCCTATCCAGCCGCCTGCGGGCGCGCCGGCGCAAGGCGCAGCGAATAGCCAGTCAGCCGATCCCGAAAAGGAAAAGCTCTACTATGACGCGGCGTTCGACCTGATCAAGGCGAAGGATTTCGAAAAGGCCAGCCAGGCCTTTTCGGCTTTCTTGCGTAAATATCCCACTAGTCCCTATGCGGGCAATGCGCAGTATTGGCTGGGTGAGGTAAATCTTGCCAAGGGCGATCTGCAGGGCGCTGGCCAGGCTTTCGCCAAGGTTAGCCAGGCGTATCCGCAGCACAACAAGGTGCCGGATTCGCTGTACAAGCTGGCTGACGTCGAGATACGGCTAGGCAATCGGGACAAGGCAAACGGTATTCTCCGTCAGGTCATTGCTGAATACCCGAATAGTTCGGCCGCGCAGTTGGCGCAGCGCCAGCTGAATCGATAAGCCGAAACCGCACGGCACGCTAAACAAAACCCGCCTCTTGGCGGGTTTTTCGTTAGAATCACCGCCCCTTTTCCGCAACGGAGGCGGATGGCCTGTTTAGCCGTCACGCCCGTGGCTTATATGCAAGATACCCTGCGAATCTCCGAGATCTTCTTCTCGTTGCAGGGGGAGACGCGTACCAGTGGCCTGCCCACTGTGTTCGTTCGCCTGACCGGCTGCCCCCTGCGCTGTCAATACTGCGATACCGCTTATGCCTTCAGTGGCGGCGACATCATGCCGCTCGAAGCGATCATCGAGCGGATCGCCTCCTTCAAGCCTCGCTACGTCTGCGTCACCGGTGGCGAGCCATTGGCCCAACCCAATTGCCTGCCCTTGTTGAGGCAGCTCTGCGACGCCGGCTACGAGGTATCGCTGGAAACCAGTGGTGCCCTGGACATCAGTGGCACGGACGAGCGCGTAAGCCGGGTGGTTGACCTGAAGACGCCAGGGTCGGCCGAGGTGGGGCGCAATCGGTACGAGAATATCGGCCAGCTGACGCCCAATGACCAGGTGAAGTTCGTGATCTGCTCGCGCGAGGACTACGACTGGGCGGTCTCCAAACTCATCGAATACCGGCTGGAGACGCGTGCGGGGGAAGTGTTGTTTTCGCCCAGTCACGGCCAGGTGGATGCGCGGGCGCTGGCTGACTGGATCGTCAGCGATAACCTCCCGGTACGCTTGCAGCTTCAGCTGCACAAGATTCTCTGGAACGACGCCCCCGGCCACTGATATCCGCCGCAGCGTCCTGATGTGAAGGGCGCCGGTATTTCCGACAGGTAAACACCATGACTGACAAGAAAGCCGTGATCCTTCTTTCTGGCGGGCTCGACTCTGCAACGGTAGTCGCGATGGCCAGGGCGCAGGGATACGACTGCTACACCATGAGTTTCGATTACGGCCAGCGCCATCGCGCCGAGTTGCAGGCCGCCGAGCGCGTCGCCCAACAATTGGGCGTAGTCGAGCACAAGGTCATTGGCATGAACCTGAATGGCATCGGTGGCTCCGCGCTCACCGACGCCAGCATTGCCGTGCCGGAAGTAGCGGGCGAGGGGATTCCGGTCACCTACGTGCCCGCTCGCAACACCTTGTTTCTCTCGCTGGCCCTGGGGTGGGCCGAGGTGCTCGGTGCGCGCGATATTTTTATCGGCGTTAACGCGATTGATTATTCAGGCTACCCCGATTGCCGACCGGAGTTCGTGGCGGCGTTCGAGCGCATGGCCAACCTGGCGACCAAGGCTGGCGTGGAGGGGCAGGGCTTCACGATTCGTGCGCCTTTGCAGAATCTCAGCAAGGCTGAGATCGTTCGAGCCGGTATTGGGCTAGGCGTGGATTACGCCATGACGGTGTCGTGTTATCAGGCCGATGGCGATGGGCGCGCCTGTGGCAAATGCGAGAGCTGTCGTCTGCGTGCGGCGGGTTTTGCAGAGGCAGGCGTCGTGGATCCGACCCGCTATCTCTAAATTCTTTTCTTAAAACCGTTGATTTATTCAATCAAATCAGTATCATGCGCCCCGCATTGGGTCGTTAGCTCAGTTGGTAGAGCAGTTGGCTTTTAACCAATTGGTCGTAGGTTCGAATCCTACACGACCCACCATATCCCCCTAGCGGGCACGAAGCCGGATACCGATTGGTCATCCGGCTTTTTTATGCCCGTCTTTCGCGGCGCGGATCGCGTTTATCCCTCTATTTCTATCGTTTTTCACTACGACCATGGTCTGTAAATGAGTCCAGAACAAACGTAATAGACTGCGGCCTCCCGAAGGTCCGTTGGTTTGAGGCTCACATGTATTCCGATCGCATCCGCTTGTCCTCCCTGCAGAGCAAGGTCATGAGCGCCCAGGAGGCGGCTACTTTTATCCACGACGGCATGACCGTCGGCATGAGCGGCTTTACCCGTGCGGGTGAGGCGAAAGCGGTGCCCCTGGCACTGATCGATCGTGCGAAAGACGAGAAGCTGAAAATCAGCCTGATCACGGGTGCCAGCCTCGGCAACGACCTGGACGGAAAAATGGCTGCAGCGGGCCTGCTGGCGCGTCGCGGGCCGTTTCAAGCGGACGCCACGCTGCGCAAGGCGATCAACCAGGGTGAGGTCATGTTCATCGACCAGCACCTGTCGCACACCGTCGAGCAGATGCGCAACAACCAGATCAAGCGTCCGGACGTGACCATCGTCGAGGCGGTGTGCATTACCGAGCAGGGCCATATCGTTCCGACGACATCGGTAGGTAACTCCGCCAACCTGGCCGTATTTGCCGACAAGATCATTGTCGAGCTGAACCTGGCTCACA
The DNA here is from genome assembly GCF_019090095.1 of Stutzerimonas stutzeri. Classification (NCBI taxonomy): domain Bacteria; kingdom Pseudomonadati; phylum Pseudomonadota; class Gammaproteobacteria; order Pseudomonadales; family Pseudomonadaceae; genus Stutzerimonas; species Stutzerimonas stutzeri. Next base: position 1,799,804 of record NZ_JAGQFP010000002.1, read on the forward strand.
ACCCCAACCTGGAAGGCCTGCACGATATCTACTTCCCAGGCGAGCGTCCCAACCGCGGACCCATTCCGCTGACCAAGGTAGACGATCGTATCGGTACGCCGGCCATTCCGGTGGATCCGGCCAAGATCGCGGCGATCGTAATCACCGAACAGCCGGACTCCTATTCCACCGTGACTCCGCCGGACGAAGAGACCCAGGCGATCGCCAACCACCTCGTCGAGTTCTTCAAGAAAGAAGTTGCCGAAGGCCGCCTACCGAAGAATCTTGGTCCGATGCAGGTGGGTATCGGCAACATCGCCAACGCCGTTGTCTGTGGCTTGATCGATTCGCCGTTCGAAGACCTCGTGATGTATTCCGAAGTGCTGCAGGACTGCACCTTCGAACTGATCGATGCCGGCAAGATGAAATTTGCCTCGGGGTGCTCCATTACCCTGTCCGAGCGTTGCAACGATCGCGTGTTTGGAAACCTGGAAAAGTACAAGGACAAGCTGGTGCTGCGTCCTCAGGAAATATCCAACCATCCGGAGCTGGTACGGCGCCTCGGTATCGTCGGCATCAACACCGCCTTGGAATTCGATATCTACGGCAACGTCAACTCGACGCACGTTGGCGGCACCAAGATGATGAATGGCATCGGCGGGTCGGGCGACTTCGCCCGTAACGCCAACATGGCCATCTTCGTGACCAAGTCGATCGCCAAGGGCGGCAACATTTCGAGCGTCGTACCCATGGTTGCGCACGTCGATCACACCGAGCACGATGTGGAAATCCTGGTTACGGAGCAGGGCCTGGCGGATCTGCGCGGGTTGGCGCCGCGTGAGCGGGCGCGGGTGATCATCGACAATTGCGTTCATCCGTCCTACCGGGAAGCCCTGAACCAGTACTTCGAAGGCGCTTGTGACCGCGGTGGCCAAACCCCGCACATGCTGCGCGAAGCCATGCAGTGGCATATCAATCTCGAAGAACGTGGCCACATGCTCAAAGGCGAGCGGTGACATGAAAAAGACCGCCGGCTGATGCCGGCGGTTTTCATTTGGGCGGCGCAAAAAAGCGATGTCGCCTGGTAGGCCCTCGCTTTCCCTTTTGCAGAGGCATCGGCTAGTATTCTTGCCCCTTGAGCGGGCAGGAAGGCGGAATCTGCATATCGTACTGCCTCTCCCTTTCGCCTCGTTCGAGCCGATCCGGTTGACCGGCTGTTGCCCGGCGCTTCATGCAATAACGTGCTTTGCAGGACCGCGAACATGACGCAGATCCCCGAACGTATCTTGGTGCAGGCTCACCTGGCGGCCAAGCAGCCCAAGCCGTTGACGCCCGAGCAGGAGGCGCAGCTGCGCCGCGATATCGCCGCGGAGCTGAAACGGCAAAATGCCGTGCTGGTGGCGCACTACTACACCGACCCGGTGATCCAGTCGCTCGCTGAAGAAACCGGCGGTTGTGTCGCCGACTCGCTCGAAATGGCACGCTTCGGCAACGAGCACGAGGCGCAGACGGTGGTGGTGGCCGGCGTCAAGTTCATGGGAGAAACAGCGAAGATCCTCAATCCAGAGAAGCGTGTGCTGATGCCCACGCTGGACGCTACCTGCTCGCTGGATCTCGGTTGCCCGGTGGAGGAGTTCTCGGCCTTCTGCGATCAGCATCCGGAGCGTACTGTGGTCGTCTACGCCAATACTTCCGCGGCGGTCAAGGCGAGGGCGGACTGGGTGGTGACGTCGAGTTGTGCGCTGGAGATCGTCGAAAGCCTCATGGATAACGGCGAGAAGATCATCTGGGCCCCGGACAAGCATCTCGGCAGCTATGTGCAGCGTGAAACCGGGGCCGACATGCTGCTGTGGGATGGCGCCTGTATCGTCCACGAAGAGTTCAAGGCGAAGCAGCTGGAAGACATGAAGGCACTCTATCCGGATGCCGCCATTCTGGTTCATCCCGAGTCGCCCGAATCGGTCATCGCCCTGGCGGATGCCGTGGGCTCCACCAGTCAGCTGATCAAGGCGGCGCAGACACTGGCCAATCCCACTTTTATCGTCGCGACTGACCGCGGCATCTTCTACAAGATGCAGCAACTGTGTCCGGACAAACAATTCGTCGAAGCCCCGACTGCCGGCAATGGCGCCACTTGCCGTAGCTGCGCTCATTGCCCGTGGATGGCCATGAACACGCTGGAGCGCACACTGGACTGCCTGCGGCTGGGCAGCAACGAGATATTCGTGGATCCCGCGCTGGTGCCGCGCGCGGTCAAACCATTGAAGCGAATGCTGGACTTCACCCAAGCCGCGCGCATGCTGCAGGCCGGTAACGCCTGAGGCCGGTCCTGCGATGGGCAACGCGCCGCCCGTGCGCGTTTCCCATGCTCAGCGCAGCATCTCCTCGACCATGCGCTTCTCTTCAATCAGTGCTTTTTGCCGCGTATCTATGCGAGCTGCCGTCTGGAAGTTCGTCGAGCGACGCTTGGCGAAGTCGAGCTGCTCGATCGCCTGATCATAATCACCCACCAATGCGAAGTACTCGGCACGGGCCTGATGCAGGCCGATGATGTTGCCGGTGAGGCCGCGAATCTCCGATACCTGATACCAGATGTCCGGGTCCTTGCTGCGAGCGTCGACCAGGGCGTCGAGCGCTTGCTCGGCCTCTTGCAGCTTGTTTTCCTTGATCAGCAGATCGATATGCGCCTGGCGCACCGGATAGCTGCCTGGGTAAAGATTGAGTAGACGCTGGGTTCGCGTGCGGGCAGCGGCGAGGCGGTTGGCGGTGATATCCAGCTCGATCTGGGCGAGGTTGTAGGTCGCGTCGTCGGGCTCCTTGGCCAGCAGTGGTTGCAGGTTGGCGGCCGCCTCATCGAGCTGTCCGCTCTTGATCTGTGCCAGCGCCAAACCATAGCGCGCAGCGTCGAGGTTTGGATTTTCGCTGAGCATGGCCCGGAAGCGCTTGGCGCTGACCCCTGGTGTGCTTTCGAATTTCAGATCGACCCGCGCGCGCATCAGCTGATAGCGCAGGCTGTCCTCGACGCCGCCCGTAGGATATTGCTCGGCACGGTTTTTTGTGTCGGCAATGCGCGACTCGGTAACCGGGTGGGTCAGCAGGAACTCGGGCGGTTTCTGATCGTAGCGATACTGGCGCATCAGCCGGCCGAACATCTCCGGCATCGCGCGTGGATCGTAACCGGCCTGTTCGAGGTTGATGATGCCGATACGATCGGCTTCCTGCTCGTTCTGGCGGGAGAAGCGTCGTTGCGCCTGGATTGCGGCGGCCTGGGTGGAGACGATCGCGGCGATACCGGCATCGCCGGCGCCGGCTGCGGCTGCGACGACACCGGCGAGCATGGCTGCCATCAACGGCAATTGCATGCGCTTCTGCTCCGCCAGCCCCCGAGCGAAATGGCGCTGGGACAGGTGCGCCAGTTCGTGCGCCAGTACCGAGGCGTACTCGGCTTCGGTCTGGGCATGCAGGAACAATCCGCCATTGACGCCGATAATGCCGCCCGGCGCGGCGAAGGCGTTGAGCTGCGGGCTGTCCAGGAGCACGAACTCCAGGCGTCGATCCTGCAATTGGCTGCTTTCGGCCAGTTTGTAGACGCTGCGCTCGACAAAGTCCTTGAGCTGGGGATCCGACAGTTGCGGCACCTGGGCCCGTAGCAGGCTGAGCCAGGCGCGACCAAGCTGATGTTCTTGCTCCGGTGAAACGATACCCGAGCTGGAGTCGCCGAGTGACGGAAGATCGTTGGCCATCAGCGGCTGCCCGATCAGGCAGGCCAGCGTCAGCAGAGTAGGGCGCAGCAGTTTCATCCAGACTGGCTCATTGAAGCGGGAGCGTTACTGTAGCTTTGTGCCTGGGTAGCTGGCCAGTGGTGGGCGCAGGTCGGTATCCTGCGCTTCTTTCTGGGAGATGACTCATGACTCAACAGCCTGTGCCCGACACCGTCTGCGATGCCGAGCTCGATGCCGTCGGGCTGGCCTGTCCGATGCCCCTGCTGAAGGCCAAGCTCGAGCTGAATCGGCTCGCCAGTGGGCAGGTGCTGATGGTCACGGCGACCGATCCGGGGTCGCAGCGCGATTTCCGCAGCTTTGCCAAGTTGGCCGGTCACACGCTGGTGCGTGAGGAGGCGGATGAAGGCGTTTTTCGATATTGGTTGCAAAAGGGCTGAGGCCCGCTAAGGAAGCGCACATGCTCAACGTTTTGCGCGGTTGGATTCATCGTTACTTCTCTGATGAAGAAGCGGTGGTTCTGGCTGTCTTGCTGGTCGCCGCATTCGCCGTGGTGTTGACCTTCGGGGACATGCTTGCCCCGGTGCTGGCCGGCCTGGTGCTGGCGTTCCTGATGCAAGGGCTGGTCGGTGCGCTCGAGCGCATCCGCATTCCTCACCTGGTGGCGGTCTGGCTGGTATTTCTGATGTTCGTCGGCGCACTGTCGGTATGCATCCTGTTTCTCGTGCCGCTGCTGTGGCAGCAGGTGCTGACCCTTTTCAACGAGTTGCCCCGAATGCTGGTCGAATGGCAGTCGCTGCTGCTGCTCTTGCCCGAGCGCTACCCGCAGTTGCTGACCGAAGAGCAGGTGCTGCGCGGCATCGACTTCATGCGCGGGGAGGTGGGGCGCTATGGGCAGGTGGTGCTGACGTCGTCCTTGTCCAGCCTACCACTGCTGCTGAGTCTGATGATCTACCTGATCCTGGTGCCGATTCTGGTGTTCTTCTTCCTCAAGGATCGCCAGCAGATCAGTGACTGGCTGAGCGGCTATCTGCCCCGAGAGCGAGCCTTGATTACCCAGGTTTCGCAGGAAATGAACATTCAAATCGCCAACTACATTCGAGGCAAGGCGATCGAAATCCTGATCTGTGGCGTGGTGTCCTATGCGGTGTTCGCGGCGCTGGAGCTGAACTACGCCGCGTTGTTGGCACTGCTGGTGGGTGTCTCTGTGGTGGTGCCTTACATCGGCGCTACGGTGGTCACCATTCCCATCGCCCTGATCGGATTGTTCCAGTGGGGCTTGGGCGATCAGTTCATTTACCTGATGGTGGCGTACGCGATCGTCCAGGCATTGGACGGTAACGTCCTGGTGCCCTTGCTGTTCTCCGAAGCGGTCAATCTGCATCCGGTGGCCATCATCTGCTCGGTTCTGCTGTTCGGTGGGCTCTGGGGCTTCTGGGGCGTGTTCTTTGCGATCCCCCTGGCCACCTTGTTCAAGGCGGTGCTCTATGCCTGGCCGCGCAAGGCACCCACGGTTCCGGTCGTGGAACACGTGTAGAACGAGAAAGGCCAGCATTCGCTGGCCTTTCGTCTATTGGCGATGCAGTGCCTGGGCGGCCTGCAAAACCGCTTCGACATGCCCGGGGACCTTCACGCCTCGCCATTGCTGACGGAGCACGCCGTCGCGGTCGATGAGGAAGGTGCTGCGGTCCACGCCCAGGTATTCCTTGCCATAAAGCTTCTTCAGCTTGATCACGTCGAACAGCTGGCAGAGCTGTTCGTCTTTGTCGCAGATAAGCTCGAAGGGAAACGCTTGTTTGGCTTTGAAGTTCTCATGGGTTTTCAGGCTGTCGCGGGACACGCCGAAGATCAGGGTGTTGGCCTCGCTGAAGGCGTCGTGCAGATCGCGAAAACCCTGGCCCTCGGTGGTGCAGCCCGGCGTGTTGTCTTTCGGGTAGAAATACAGCACGACCTGCTTGCCCTTCAGCGCGTCGAGGCTGACCTGGGTATCGTTGGTGGCCGGCGCCTGGAATGGCGGAACGGGTTGATCGATTTGCACGGGCATCGGGTCTTGCTCCATTAGGGATTTTGCGGGCGCCAGGGCTCTATGAGCGCGTCCAGATTCAGGGCGTCGGCAAAATCCAGGAACTGGTCGCGCAGCCAGCTGATCTGCGTGCCGGCCGGCAGCGTGACGGTCAGCGTCGCGTTGAGCATCGTGCCCCCGGTCTGGGGCGCCTGGTAGGTGTCGCAGGTCAGGCTCTCGAGCTCCACGCGATGATCAAGGAAGAACTGGCACAGCTCGTTGAGAATGTCCGGACGATACACCGAGCTGACATAGGCCACGTAGGGTAGCGCCTGCGGACGCGTTTCCAGTGCTTCGCTGCGCACCACGTTGGTGGTGAACTCGTGCTTCTTGGCCAGGCCGGGAAGCGCTGTCTCCATGCGAGCGAGGGCGTCCCAGGTTCCGGTGATCTCCAGGACCAGCGCGCAGAACTCGCCATGTCGCGTCAGGCGGGTACTGACGACGGCGCAGCGATTCTCGTTGCTGGCTCGGCAAAGCACGTTGGTGAGCGCCATCGGGTTACGGCCCATGGCGCTGATGACGAGAAACTGTTCTCGGGGTACTGGGGGGGTGGACATGCAGGTTCCTGGCGGTGATGAATCGGGTCGGCCAGCCAAGCCGAAAACGGCTAAGGGTAGCGAAAAGCATCGCCCGATGGAATGCGTGACGGGGTAAGCCCGTGCGAAGCGCGCGTCGCCGCCCGATCGTTCCGACGGCAGGTTGTATCCAGCCCACTCGCAAAGCGCACGGGAGCCTTGTACCATTACGCCTCTCTTTTTCCGGCAGGAGTGGTTGCATGATTGCGGGCAGTATGGTGGCGTTGGTCACTCCCATGGACGCACAGGGCGGTCTTGACTGGGATAGCCTGAGCAAACTCGTGGACTTCCATCTCCAGGAAGGTACCAATGCAATCGTTGCAGTCGGCACCACGGGTGAATCGGCTACCCTCGAGGTACCCGAACACATCGAAGTGATCCGCCGGGTGGTGGACCAGGTCAACGGTCGTATACCGGTGATCGCTGGTACCGGTGCCAACTCGACGCGCGAAGCGGTCGAGCTGACCGAAAACGCCAAGTCGGCCGGTGCCGATGCCTGCCTGCTGGTCACGCCTTATTACAACAAGCCGACTCAGGAAGGCTTGTACCTGCACTTCCGCCACATCGCCGAGGCGGTAGCGATTCCGCAGATCCTCTACAACGTACCGGGTCGCACCGCCTGCGACATGCTGCCTGAGACCATCGAGCGGTTGTCCACGGTGCCGAACATCATCGGCGTCAAGGAAGCGACCGGCGATCTCAAGCGCGGCCGGGAAGTACTCGATCGTGTCAGCAAGGATTTCCTCGTCTATTCGGGCGACGATGCCACCGCCGTTGAACTGATGCTGATGGGCGGCAAAGGCAACATCTCGGTCACCGCCAACGTCGCGCCGCGAGCGATGAGTGAGCTCTGCGCCGCGGCCATTGCCGGTGATGCGGAAAAAGCGCGGGCCATCAATGCCCTGCTGATGCCGCTGCATCAGACCCTGTTCCTAGAGGCCAATCCGATTCCAGTGAAGTGGGCGCTGCACGAGATGGGGCTGATGCAAGACGGCATCCGCCTGCCCCTGACCTGGCTGAGCCAGCGCTGCCAGGAGCCGCTCCGCGAGGCAATGCGCCAGTCCGGTGTGCTCGCCTGAGCGAGCTCCGCTTTACTGAATTGATAATGAAGGAACATGCATGAAGCGACTGGCCGGCCTTTCGACCCTAGCCCTGATCATCTCTGGAACCAGCGGCTGTGGCTGGATCTGGGGTGAAGACGGATATTTCCGCGACCGTGGTAGCGACTATCTTCAGGCCCGCCAGGTACCGCCGATGCAAGCGCCGGCCGATGTCAGCCTGCGACCGATCGAGCCCCTGCTGCCCATTCCTCAGCAGGTAGCTGACACCCGTGCGACCGGCGAATACGAAGTGCCGCGCCCGCAACGCCTGCTCATCGCCGAAGAAGCCAGCGATTACAGCCTGCAGACTTCGGAAGACGCGCGTTGGCTCGTCGCCATGCGCGCTCCGTCTCAGGTCTGGACCGCCGCTCGGCAGTTCTTCACCGACAATGGCTTCCAGATCGCCGACGAGCACCCGCAAACAGGCGAGTTCGTGACCGCCTGGCAGACCCGCGACCAGTTGGCTCCGGCACTGGTGCGCAATCTCGGCCTGGGCACCGGCGAAACCCGCGTCCGTGTTCGCATCGAACCCGGCGTGCAGCGCGACACCAGCGAAATCTACGTCCTGAGCGTCCAGCGTCCTGCCGGTAGCAGTGCCGATGTTGCCTGGCCTGACGAGCCGGTCAACGCCGAGCTCGATCGCGTATTGCTCGACGAATTGCAGGCGGGTCTGAACAGCCGTGCGGCTCAAGGCACGTCAACTTCGCTGCTGGCCGAGCGTGACTTCGATGCGCCGAGCCGTGTAACCCTTAGCGAAGCCGGCAGCGGCTCGCCCGTGTTGCAGCTCGATACCGATTTCAACCGCGCCTGGTCGAGCGTTGGCCGCGCCCTGGCCGCCAGCGACATCCTCGTCGAAGACCTCGATCGCAGCCTGGGTGTTTATTACATCAACCTGTCGGAAGGGGCGGCGAAGCCGGATGAAAAGCCAGGTTTCTTCGCCCGATTGTTCGGCACGACCCCGGACCGCGAGGAAATCGAGGCGCGTGCCGAGCGTTATCAAGTACGACTCACCGACATCGGTGGCAACGTGCAGGTGGCGCTCGACAAGAACCTCGATACCGTCGCGCCCGCAGACGTAGCCCGACGCGTGCTTGGCATGCTCAAAGAGAATCTGGACTGATCCTTCGCATCGATCCGCTCCAACCCATCCAGGCGAAACCGACAGGTTTCGCCTGTTTCGTTTGATGACAGATCCGATCGCCACCTGCGCACGCGGCGATGGCTCGGCAAAACCGCGAGAAGCGCCATGACCACTCCCAATGCCCTCAGCCTCAAGAAGATCTACTCCGGCAAGGTTCGTGATCTGTACGAGATCGACGACAAGCGCATGCTCATGGTCGCCACGGACCGCCTCTCGGCATTCGATGTCATCCTTGCCGAGCCGATTCCGGAAAAGGGCAAGATCCTCACGGCCATTTCCAACTTCTGGTTCGACAAGCTCGCCCATCTGGTGCCCAACCACTTCACCGGCGACAAGGTCGAGGACGTGGTCCCGGCCGATGAACTGCCGCTGGTAGAGGGCCGTGCGGTGGTGGCCAAGCGCCTCAAGCCGGTGGCGGTTGAAGCCATCGTCCGTGGCTACATCGTTGGTTCCGGCTGGAAGGAATATCAGAAGACCGGAACCGTCTGCGGAATTGCGCTGCCGGCGGGCTTGAAAGAGGCGGCCAAGCTGCCGCAACCCATCTTTACCCCGTCGACCAAGGCTGCCGTTGGCGACCACGACGAGAACATCTCCTTCGAGCAATGCGAGGCGATCATCGGCAAGGAGTTGGCCGCTCAGGTGCGCGATACATCGATCGCGCTGTATACAGCCGCGGTTGAATACGCGGCGACCCGGGGCATCATCATCGCCGACACCAAATTCGAGTTCGGGCTCGATGAAGAGGGGCGCCTGACCCTCATGGACGAAGTGCTGACGCCCGACTCCAGCCGTTTCTGGCCTGCGGACAGCTACCAGGAAGGCCGCAATCCGCCGAGCTTCGACAAGCAGTTCGTCCGCGACTGGCTGGAATCCACCGGCTGGAACAAGGAGCCGCCCGCGCCGCCGGTGCCCGCCGACGTCGCGCAGAAAACCGCCGACAAGTATCGCGAGGCCTTGACGCGCCTGACGGCTTGAGCAAGCACGCCGCCAATATTGGCGTATGGTCAACGCAACATGCTGAATAACGAGAAAAAAGCGCCCTGTGGGGTTCGACAATCGCTCGCGAACTGCTATGATGCGCGCCGCTGGAGAGATGCCGGAGTGGCCGAACGGGACGGATTCGAAATCCGTTGTACCCTCGCGGGTACCTAGGGTTCAAATCCCTATCTCTCCGCCACTATTCGAAACACTGGAAGCCCCGCCGCACTAAGCCTGCAGCGGGGCTTCTTTGTTTCCGGGGGTTTAATTTGGGGTAAATGTATCGGCAGATACAGCCCGCTCGACGCCACCTCGCTCCGGCCTGAACCGCTCATACGGGATACGATTGCGGCCATGCTTTTGGTATTGCCCGGTGTCCGTTGTCGTTGGTGATCGACCAGCTCACCGCCTGCCGTTCCATATGACGCTGCGCCCCGAGCTCCTGACAGCGTAATCGCCTCTTCTTGCTCTTACCTGTCCTGCTGTGTCACCTCAATTATTTTCCTTCGGACCGTGCGGTTCTTGCCTAGTCCTGCGCACCACCGCACCACCCGAGCGGTCCATGCCAATCCCGCGGCCGTCTTGCACAGATCCACCGTTCTGCAATCAGACCGACGCCTGCTGTCTCCCCCGCATTAGGCGGCCATTCCAAAACGGCATATCCCGCATCGCACAGTTCTATTAGTTATAGGGGAAAACGCTTGGATAGCATCATTCGAAAGCCCTTCGGGAAACTTCGCCAAAGGAACAAGAATAATGAAACCAAGCGTAGCCTTATCCCTCACCATGCCTCCATTCGGCTTGCGGAGCCTGGGACTGGGCGCGGCAATTTCTTTCATGGGCGTGCTGCAGCCTGCGCTGGCCGCGAGCCCGACCAGCGCGGGTGTCATGGAAGGTTTTCCGCCGGCCGTTGAGATGCGCGTGAACCAGGGAAATGCCTTTACGCTACCCTTTCTGCGCTGGTCCATGCGCCACGCCCGCGAAGTGTCACCGACTCGCACTATCGCTCGCTCCGAACGTCCGCTGACGATTACCGAAGGGGCGCACAAAGGCTTCGGTTCGCTGACCTTCGCGGCGGGGCAGCAGCGGATATCGCTCGATGGCTATCTAGGCGAGACCGCCACCGACGGCCTGATCGTATTGCACAAAGGCGAAATCGTGTTTGAGCGGTACTTCGAGGGGTTCGACGCGCGGCAGCCGCACGTCTGGGCATCCATGACCAAGTCGGTGACCGGATTGCTTGCCGCGCAGTTCATCGCCGAAGGCAAACTGGACCCGAACGCCAAGCTTGTGCAATACGTGCCCGAGCTGGGTGGCACAGCGTTCGGTGAGAGCACCGTGCAACAGAATCTGGACATGCAGGTGGCGGTGGCCTATCCGGAGCACGTGCCGCCAGATCTGGGGCTGTTCGCCGCGACGGGGCTGATTCCGCGAAAACCGGACATGCCCGGCGATATCTATTCGTTTCTGCAAGTCGCCAAAGCGGACGAACAAACCGCCTCGTCGCCGGTGTTCTTCTACCAGAACGGCTCGCCCGAAGCGGTGGCTTGGGCGTTGCGCCGCATCTCCGCACAGAGTTGGGCCGAACTGGTGTCCGAGCGAATCTGGTCACGCTTTGCGCAAGAGGACGCCTATGTCCAGGTCGACGCACTGGGCACCGAGATGGCCAGCGGTGGTATCAGCTGCAATCTGCGCGATACCGCGCGCTTTGCCGAGTTGGTGCGCCGTGAGCTTACTCGTGACAGGGCCGATGACAGCTTCAACCAGGCCGCCCGCAGTCTGCTGAACAGCGGCGATGCGGCGCTGTTCGCCAAAGGCAATCTGGGGCCGGGACGGCCCGGCTACGCCTACCGTAATTACTGGCTGCAGAAGAATGACGGTGACGGGTCGCTGGAGGCCAGCGGCCGTTTCGGCCAGAAAATCTACATCAACCCGACGCGTGAGCTGGTCATCGTCAAGCTGTCGGCGACGCCCGACCTGGCGCGCCGCGCGACCAGCGCGGACGGACCGGCCAAGGTGGCGTCCCGGGCGATCGACTCGCCCGCCACCTTCAACAACATGGTCAGCGCGGTACTGGACGACTTGCCGCACTGAGCCACACCTCGCACCCACCCGCAAACGAACCGCGCAGGCCACTGCGCTTCAGCGGGCTGTTGCCCGCGTAACGGACCCGACAAAAACAACGAGAGGGTTGTATGAGCTACTTCATCACGCGTCACCGACATCGTTTCGCCCCTGCCGCGCTGGCGTCGGGAATCGCGCTGGCCTGCCAGTCATCGCTGCTGCAGGCCGCCACCTGGCAGCTCGATGACGACTGGAGCCTGACTACCCACAGCACCCTGTCGCTGGGCACCAGTTGGTCCCTGCAGAACGCCGACAAAGGGCTGCTGAACAAGGCGGATGCCGCCAGCATCGGCAAGGAGGGCAGGGGCATCAATTACAACGGCGACGACGGCAAGCTCAACTTCGACAAGGGCGACACCATTTCGACGCTGTTCAAGGGCCTGACCGAGTTCGACCTGAACGGCGGGTCCCAAGGCGCGTTTATCCGCTTCAAATACTGGTATGACCATGCCATGGCGACCGGCAACGGCGACTTCCGGCGCTTCGACGATGCCGGCTGGCAGCGCCTGGCCCGTTTCAAGGGTTTCGAGGTGCTCGATGCCTACCTGTGGAAGGACTTCGAACTGGCCGATCGCCCGCTCAGCGTGAAGGTCGGCAAGCAGGTACTCAGCTGGGGCGAAGCGCTGTTCATGCAGAACGGCGTCAACGCCATCAACCCGCTGGATGTCTCGGCGTTCAACCGCCCCGGCACCGAGCTCAAGGAAGGCCTGCTGCCGGTGGAGATGGTGTCGTTCAACTACGACCTGGCTGACCGCCTCAGCGTCGAGGGCTTCTGGCAGTACAACTTCCGCCCGTCGGTGCTGGAGGGCTGTGGCACCTTCTTCAGTACCAATGATGCTCTGCAGGAAGGCTGTCAGTACAACAAGCTCATCGCCGGCGGCATTGCGACCACCGATATTTCCAGCATCGAAAACGCCGTCGACGCGCCGCCCGGGATGGCACCGGCTGCCGAGCGCTACCTGCGTCGTACATCCACCGACTGGGCGCGCGACACCGGTCAGTACGGCCTGGCCATGCACTACCTGGTCGAGCCGCTCAACGATGCTGACCTCGGCCTGTATTACCTCAACTACCACAGCCGTACACCGCTGCTGTCCGGGGTGATTGCACGTCAGGCGCCCGGCGCCGGCGGCAATCCGGGAGCCAACCTCAACACGGGTGATTACTCCACCGTCTACCCGGAAGACATCCGCCTGTTCGGTGCCAGCATCAGCACCGTGGTGGGCAGCACGGCGGTGTTCGGCGAGCTGACCTATCGCCCCAACATGCCGCTGAGCTACAACTCCGCGGACCTGATCAACCTGCTTGCCGGCCAGCGCAATAGCTGGATCATGCCGATGACCCCCGCTGAGCTGGCCGCGGCCCGTGGCAGCCGGGTGGACGGCTACACGCGCAAGGAGGTGTGGCAGTTCAGCCTGGGGGCCGCCGACAGCCTGTCCAATGTGCTCGGGGCGCAACGCCTCGCTTGGGCTGCGGAGCTGGGGGGCAACTGGATAGGCGGGCTCGATCCGCAGGACCAGCGGCTCGGACGTCCCGGCTCCTTCGGTCGTACCCCGACGTCCGACGGTAGCCCTTGCTCGACACCCTCGGCTCAGAACCCCGCCGGACTGACCGACGCTGAACTCGCCGCTGCCACCAACTGCAACACCCACGGGGTGATGACCGCGTTCTCCTGGGGCTATCGCGTGCGCATGGGGTTGAGCTACGAGGATTGGCTGCCGGCCACGGTGGTGACCCCTTCGATCAACTGGCGCCACGACGTCGAGGGTTACGGCCCCAACTTCCAGGAAGGACAGCAGGCCCTGGGCCTTGCCTTGAACTTCGACTATCGCAACGAGTACTCGCTCGAGCTGGCTTACAACAGCTTCTTCGGCACGAACGAGTTTTCCCTCATCGATGACCGCGACTATGCCTCGGTCACTGTCAAAGCGAGCTTCTGACCATGACTGCCTTCAAGACCCTCTCTTTTTCCCTCAGTCTGCTGGCCGCCTGCACCCTGGTACAGGCCAAGGAAAACGATCCGGCGCATCTGGATAACGTGCTCACGCCGGTGGGAGCCGAGCGCGCCGGCAATGCCGATGGCAGCATCCCGGCCTGGGATGGCGGTATGAAGCCGGGTGCCGCGGCCATCGGCGCCAACGGCGATTACAGCGATCCGTTCGCCAACGAGCAGCCGCTCTTCGTGATTACCCACGACAACGTGGGCCAGTACAAGGACCAACTGAGCCCCGGTCAGCAAGAAATGTTCGCCCGCTATGCGGACTACCGCATGCCGGTCTATCCGACCCACCGCAGCGCCACGCTACCCCAGGCCTACCTCGACAAGAGCCGGGAGAACCTTGGCCAGGTGTCGCTGAGCGACAACGGTAACGGTCTGAAAGGCTATGAGTTCGGCGTTCCGTTTCCACAGCCGACCGCGGGCCTGGAAGTCATGTGGAACCACCTGACGCGCTATCGCGGAGGGTCGATTCGGCGGCAGTTCGCATCGGCTACCGTTCAGGAGAAAGGTGACTACACGCTGGTCAGTTCGGACGGCCTGACCGTCTTTCGCGAAAACATCAGCGATCTCGGCCCAAACGAAAACCTGTTGTTGCTCAACCGTGTACGCACCACCGCGCCATCACGCTATGCCGGTGAGGTCACGCTGGTGCACGAGCCGCTCAATCTGGTCGAAGGCTCGCGCTCGGCCTGGCAATACAACCCCGGGCAGCGACGTGTGCGCAGGGCGCCGACGGTCGCCTATGACAGCAGTGCGCGGTACAGCTTTGGTCAGGTGATCGCCGACAGCGTCGACGGTTACAACGGCGCCCCTGATCGCTACGACTGGACGCTGCAGGGCAAGAAGGAAATGCTGATTCCCTACAACGCCTACCGGGTGGCCAGCAAGCAGATCAAGTACAGCGACCTGTTGACGCCGAACTACCTCAACCCTGCCTATACCCGTTATGAGAAACACCGCGTGTGGGTCGTCGAGGCGAATCTCAAAGAGGGGGTTCGGCACGTATACGCCAAACGCCGCTTCTATCTCGATGAAGACACCTGGCAGATCGTGGCGTCGGACATCTATGACAGCCGTGGTGAGTTGTGGCGCAACTATGAATCGCATATCGCCATGCTGCATGACGTCCAGCTGCCGATCACCGTGGCCGAGGCGACCTACGATCTGATCTCCGGCCGCTACGCGGTCAACTATCTGACCAACGAGGCGCCCAGCAAGGCGCGCTACGGCGAGACCCTGTCGAAATCGGAGTTCACGCCAGCGCAGTTGAAGCGCCTGGGCAAATAGCGGCTTGCACAGTCTGGTCAGCCGGTTGGTTGGCCAGCGCTCGCGAAGACGGCGCCCTGACCGGCGCCGACGTTGCATTCATTCATCGACGGACAAGATCATGCCCATTTTTCGCCTCAGCGCCTTGGCCCTGGCGGTTATCGCCTTGGGGGCCCACGCCGAGCAGCAGCCGATCGCTGCCAAACCCGCCACCGAGATCACCACGCAGCGCAATCAGGCGTGGCTCGAGCAACTGCCCTTCGCTGACCAGGCCGATTTCGAGAGTGCCCGCAGGGGGCTTATCGAACCATTCGACGGTGTGATCAAGCGCGCCGATGGCAAGCCAGTCTGGAACCGCGTGGCTTACAACTTCCTCGATGGCAAGGATGCGCCGTCGAGCGTCAACCCGAGCCTCTGGCGGATCGCCCAGCTCAACAACATCGCCGGCTTGTTCGAAGTACGCGAGCGCGTCTATCAGATCCGCGGTATGGACCTGTCGAACATGACCATCATCGAAGGCGACAGCGGTGTGATCATCATCGATCCGTTGATCAGCACCGAGACAGCGCGCGCCGGCCTCGAGCTGTATTACAAGCATCGCCCGCGCCGCCCGGTGGTCGCGGTGATCTACAGCCATTCTCATGTCGACCATTTCGGCGGCGTGCGTGGCGTCATCGACGAAGCCGATGTGAAGGCCGGCAACGTCATGGTGATCGCGCCGCAAGGTTTCTACGAACACGCCGTCAGCGAGAACGTACTGGCCGGACCGGCGATGATGCGCCGCGCACAGTACATGTACGGCGCGCTGCTGCCGCGCGGCGAGCGAGGGCAGGTGGATGCCGGCCTCGGCAAGGGCACGCCGATCAATGCAACGGTGACATTGATCGCACCGACCGACCTGATTGTCGAGCCGCTGGAGACGCACAAGGTCGATGGCGTGGAGATCGAATTTCAGCTCACGCCGGGCAGCGAGGCACCGGCGGAAATGAACATGTACTTTCCGCAGTTCAAGACCTTGTGCATGGCCGAGAATGCTACCCACACCCAGCACAACGTGCTGACGCTGCGCGGCGCCCTGGTGCGTGACGCCAAGGTATGGGCCCAGTACCTGGACGAGTCGCTGGTGCGCTACGGCGACAAGGCCGAAGTGTTGTTCGCTCAACATCATTGGCCAACCTGGGGTGGCGGTGAGATTCGTGACTATCTGGCCGACCAGCGAGACATGTACGCCTTCCTCGACAGTCAGACGTTGCGCCTGATCAACCAGGGACTGACCTCCACCGAGATCGCGGCCAAGCTGCAGTCGTTGCCGCCGCGGCTGGCCAGCAAGTGGTACAGCCGTGACTACTACGGGTCGCTCAGCCACAACGTGCGGGCTGTCTACCAGCGGTACATGGGGTTCTACGACGGCAATCCGGCCAATCTCGACCCGTTGCCGCCGGTGGAGGCGGGTAGCCGCTACGTCGCCGCCATGGGCGGCGCCGACGCGGTGCTGAACGGTGCCCGCCAGGCCTTTGCTGAAGGTGACTACCGCTGGGCGGCGCAACTGCTCAACCATCTGGTCTTCGCCGAACCTGACAACGCGGCGGCGCGCAACCTGCAGGCCGATACCCTGGAGCAGCTCGGCTACCAGAGTGAGAACGCGACCTGGCGCAACGTCTACCTCAGCGGTGCTCATGAGCTGCGCGCAGGTGTAGCCGAGGCCCGTGCGCGCAATGGCTCGCCAGACATGGTACGGGCGCTGACGCCCAGCATGTTCTTCGACTACCTGGCCGTTCGTATCGACGCCATGAAGGAGGCCGAGCGGGACCTGTTGATCAATTGGCGTTTTACCGACCTCGACGAGCAATACGCGCTGACCCTGCGTAACGGAGTGCTGACCCAGCGCAAGGGTTCGCGCCACGCCGAAGCCGACATCGACGTGAGCATGAGCAAGGCATTGCTCGACCGCATCGCCCTCAAGGAAACCAGTTTCCTGAAGGAAGCCACGAGCGGTGGAATCGACATCGACCGCGGGCGTATGCAACTGCTCAAGCTGCTCGGCGGCCTGGACGAGGCGAACCCGCAGTTCAACCTGGTCACGCCCTGAGTCGCGAACGAACGCCCCGCGCGGCGCTGGCCGGGCGGGGCGTTTTTGTCCGCGTCCGCATCGGCCACCGTGGCCTGCGCTGCATGCATTCCGGAGGCCACCGGCAACGCCGTCCGGATGCGTCCGATAGCGCACCTGGCGTCCAGCCTGCCGCAATGGCCGGCGGGTGAACGCCATCCTCTGTCATCCGGGCTGCCAAGGCTCCCGTGGTGTCGGTGATTCAGCGATACTAGGGCGGCGCGCAGCCCCCCGCAGATAACCGCTTCTGGGGGGCGACAACGCGCCGGCACGATCCTAGAGAGAACCGCATGACCCTCAAGCAGCTCCGTTACCTGATTGCCATCGCCGAGGCCGGGAGCTTTTCCGCTGCCGCCCGGCGGGCCTACATTGCGCAGCCGGCGTTGAGTCGGCAGATCAGCCTGCTGGAAAGCGAATTGCGCATCCAGTTGCTGGAGCGTCAGCACGATGGTGTGGCGTTGACCGATGCGGGCCGGCAGCTGTACGAGGTCGCGCGTTCGGTGGTGCAGAAGCTCGATTCGGTAAAGGACGAACTGACCTCCACCCGGGGCGATCCCAAGGGCCACGTGTCCATCTCGATTCCGGCCACCGCCTCCGCATTGCTGTTGCCGGCGATCATCGCGCGGGCGACGGAAAAATTCCCCAGCATCAGCCTGACGGTCTGCGACGGCCTGACGCGCGAGGGTGGTCAGGCCATCGAGTTGGGCAAGGTCGATTTCGGTGTGGTGCCCAACGCCGAGGAACTGGAGCACGTGACCGCCGAGCCGATTTTCACTGAAGACCTTTATTGGGTGGGGAACTCGGCCGCCGATCGCGACACCTCGCCTATCACCCTGGCCGAGGCGGGTGCAACTCGTCTGGTCATGGCGCCGCGGGCGTTGCACCTGCGCCGACGCATCGAGCAGGCGGCGATGGAAGCGGGCGTGGTGCTCAATGTCGTCTATGAACAGCAATCGGCACCGGGAATCGCCAGCCTGGTGCGCTCCGGGCTGGCGGCGACCATCTGCAACTGGCCACCCCTGGAAGAACTCTACGAGGCGACCGCCGCGCGGCTGATCGTCGAACCGCGCATTACCCGTACCGTGTCCATCGCCTACTCGGTGCACAAGCCGCTGTCGTTCGCGGCCTCCTGTATGCGAGACCTGGTGCGCGCCATCCTGCTGGAGGCGGTGCGCACCGGCCGATGGCGTGGCAGCCTGATCGAGCGTGACATCGATGACGGGTCTCAGGCCCTTGAGAGGACGGCAGGCGTTTCTTCCTGAGCTAAACGCTGCCGCGAACGCTGCGGATTCATGCTGACAAGACCGATCAGGCCCGCTGCGATCATGACCAGGCCACAGACGAGGAAACCCTGGGCGTAGCCTCCCGGATGCCCCGCACCGGCGCCTTGCACCAGCAGGCCGGTGATCACGGGCGCTGACAGACCGGCCAGCGAAGCCACCGCATTACCGATGGCGAGAATGCCGCCTCGCTGACCGCTGGGGGTGAACTCGGCGAGCATGGCCGGGCCTACCGAGTACATCACCAGCGCCAGGCCGCCGCTGAGGGTGAGGGCGATGATACGGATGCTCACCGACAGTTCGGTCAGCATCAGCGAGGCGGAGAACAGCCCTCCTGTCATGAGGCACACCGACACGAAGGCTCCTCGCGCCAGACGTGAAGGCACCCCGCGGCGCATCAGGCGCTGCGACAGCCAGGCCATGAACAGACTCAGCGGCGTCGTGATGACGACGAACAGCACGAACATGTGGCCGGTCTTCAGCGGGTCGACGCCGAGGCCGATTTCCAGGTAGCTCGGCACCCAGGTCAGGGTCAGCGCCAGCGACCAGTTAGCCGCAAAGTGACAGGCGTAGTTACCGAGCACACTGCTGTCGCTCAGCAACCGGCGATAGGGCACGGCGTGGTTGTCCTGCGCCACTTGACCGGCACGTAGACTGTCCAGCGTCCCTTCGCGTCCCAGTGCCAGCCACAACGCGCACCAGATCAGGCCGATCGCGGCGAGCACCGCGAAGTTGATGCGCCACCCGTAATTAAGACTGATCCAGGGAATCATCGCCCCGGCTACCAGCAGGCCCATGGCGCTGCCGGAATGGAGCATGGCAACCGGCAGGCTGCGACGATCATCGGGAAACCATTTGTACAACGCGTGGGTGGCCACTGGCGAGGCAGGCCCTTCACCGATGCCGAGCAGGACCCGGCAGGCCACGATCATCCATAGCGAGCTGACGAACAACATGGGGAGCTGGATCAGTGCCCAGAACAAGCCCATGCCGAGCAGCAGCGTGCGGGTGGGCCTGCGATTGGCGAGAAAACCACCGACCACCGCGGAAACAGCGAAAAGCCAGTGCAGGGCGCCACCGATCAGGCCGAACTCGGTTGGCGTCAGGCCAAGTTCCTTGGTCATCGGCACGCCGACCAGGCCAATCACGACCTTGTCGAGAAAGTTGACCAGCATCATAAAGGCCAGCAGGCAGGCGATTGTCCAGGCTTTGCGCGGATTGAAGCCCGTTTCTTCTCGGCTCATGGGATTGCTCTCTTGTTGTTCTTGAGTGCCCCGCCCGGCTTCACAGGCGGACGGGGTAAGGCGCCGCCCTTAATTGGGCATCAGGATGCCCTTGGCGATGGTATTGCGCTGGATCTCGCTGGTGCCGGTAAGCACACGCATCATGCGCGTCGCGCGGAAAAACCACTCGACGGGGTGCCCCTTGATCAAGCCGGCGCCGCCGTGAATCTGCACCGCCTTGTCGGCGATGCGGAAAGCGGTTTCGGAGGCGAACAACTTGCACATCGGCGCCTGCAGCTTGATATCCCCGCCGGCGTCGTTGTTCGCCGCCGTGGCGTACATCATGCTGCGCGCCGCGTACAACTCGGTGGCCATGTCGGCGAGCATGTGGTTGATCGCCTGGAACATGGCGATAGGCTGACCGAACTGCTTGCGCGTGCGGGCGTGCTCCAGCGAAAGGTTGAGGGCCAGACCGGCCATGCCGAGCATGGTTGGGCAATGCAGCAGACGGTTGAGGGTAATCCTGCCCATGGCCAATTTGAAGCCGGCCCCTTCGTCGCCGATGCGGTTCTCGACCGGGACGCGGACGTCCTCGAGGAGAATGTTGCCGTGGGCGCCGCCGCCGGACATCACCGAGTAATCGCTGTCGATGCTGACGCCGTCTGCGTGCAGGTCGACAAAGAAGGCTGAGATGCCCTGGGGGCCGCGGCCTGGGCCCGTGACGGCGAGCAGCACGGCGAGATCCGCATAGGGCGCACCGGATATGTAGCGCTTGGCGCCATGCAGAACGTAGTGGTCACCGTCGCGGCGTGCCACCGTGCCAATGGCGGTGGCATCGGATCCGGCCTCGGCCTCGGTGAGCGCGAAACAGATGGCCTTGTCGGCCCGGCAGATCGGGCCCAGGAAGGCTTCTATCTGGTGCTCGCTGGCGACTTTGAACAGGTGGCCGACGCGTGGCGGGCCGGACAGCTCGCCCAGTATGTGTGGCGCGAGGGGAGAGCCGGTCAGTACCGCTGCCTCCTTCACTGCACAGAGGTCGGCCACGTTCAGCCCGGCGCCGCCTAGCGCCTCGGGCAGCATGGCGTTATAGAAACCGAGTTCGCAGGAGCGACGCCAGATGTCGTTCAGCAGAGGTCTGGGCACCGGCTCGCCCCAGACGATATGTTCGCGCTGCGCCAGGGGCGCCAGTTCGTCACGCGCAAACCTGTTGATGCCGTCGATGAGGCGAGCGGCTTTTTCGCTTGGCTTGATCATGGGCGTTTCCTCAGATCCGTCTTTCGCTGTTATGCCAGTACGCTTCACGAATCAGGCGGCGCACGACCTTTCCGTTGGGGTTCTTGGGCAACTCGGTGACGAAATCCACCGCGCGGGGCTTCTTGAAGCCCGCCAGGGTGCGGCCACAGTGATCGATGATGGCTTCGGCGCTGAGTGTCTCGCCCGGCTTGAGTACGACTACCGCTCGCACCGCCTCGCCCCATTGCTCGTCGGGTACGCCGACCACCGCGGCCTCGAAGACCTGCGGCAGGGCGTAGAGCACCTGCTCGACTTCGGTGGGGTAGATGTTGAAGCCGCCGGAAATGATCATTTCCTTCTTGCGGTCGACGATGAACACGTAACCGCGATCGTCAACCGTGGCCAGATCACCGGTGAGGTAGTAACCGTCGCGCATCACCTCAGCGGTCAACTCCGGGGCCTGCCAGTAGCCCTGCATGATGTCCGGGCCCTTGACCACGATCTCGCCGATTTCCCCTGGCTTGACGTCTTCGAACTGCTCATTGACCACGCGCAGGTCGGTTTCGAAGTAGCAGCGCCCGCAGGACGCGAGGCGGCGCTGGTCGTCGTTCTCGATCAGATGATCCTGCTCGGTGAGCACCGTCACCAGCGAGCAGGTTTCGCCGGCGCCATAGCCCTGCGCGAGTATCGGCCCGAACAGGGCGATAGCCCTCTTGACCAGTGCCGGAGCCATGGGGGCGGCGCCGTACATCACCAGACGCAGGCTGGAGAGGTCGAAGCGTTCGACGTTGGGGACGTTCACCAAGCGGTTGATCATCGCCGGTACCAGGAACAGGCGAGTCACCCGCTCCCGCTCGATGGTCTCCAGCAGCAACTGATCGTCGTAGCGCTCCAGCAGTAGGTTGCAGGCACCTAATGCCAGGAGGGGCATGATCTGCATGCCGCTGGCATGGGTAATCGGACCGACGTGGGCCATGACATCGCCGGGCGCCGCGCGGCGGGTGGGGCTGGCGATGCTCTTGCGGATCAGCGCTTTGCGATTGCCGAACGACAGCATCGCAGCCTTGAGCACGCCCGAGCTGCCGGAGGTGTAATGCAACACCGCCAGCGCATCGTCCGCCGGGTCGCTGGACGCCGCGGCTTCGCTGCCGCGCTCCAGCACGGATTCATAACTGGTGTCGCCGTTATCGTCATCGAGCGACACGATCCAGCGCAGGCGAGGCAGCTCGGCGCGACGCCGTTTCAAGGCGGCGGCGAACCGCCCATCCGCGATCACCGCCTGGCTGTGCGAATCGTCCAGTACCTGGATGATCTCGTCCAATGACAAGCGGGCATTGATGGGCACCTTGACCATCGCCGACTTGTAGAAAGCGATTTCCGCCTCCACCAGCTCGACGCGGTTGAGCGCCAGGATCGCCACGTGCGCGCCCTCGTCCAGACCCAGGGTCTGTAGGCCGGAGGCCAGGCGGTTCGTGCGTCGCTCGAGCTGAGCGAAGGTAATGCGCTGACGGGCGTCGACCAATGCTTCATGGTCGGGCCAATAGAGGGCGCTACGACTGATGATTTTTCCAAGGTTCAATTTATTGTTCTCATCGGCAGGACAACGTATCCCGATGCTATCCAAGCGATTTCGCTGAGAACTAATAGAACTGTGCGATGCAGGGCATGCCGTTTTGGAATGGACCAGGGCGTGCGGTTCGAATCGATGTCCATGAGCATCGATAAGTCCGTCGCGCCAGGCGTCCAGTGAGCGTGGCTGGTTTTTACCGCGGCGCAGCTTCTGAGCGATCTTCATCCCTGTCGATGCGCTGCGATTTGCCGATGGGAAAGCGCGTCGCCGGCGCTATCACAATCGCCGGGGGAATGGCGCCCTCGTTTAAGGGCGCCTTTGGAGTGTCGGGCTCAAAAGTGCGCTTTGAACAACAAGCTGGTGGTGTTGTTATCGGTGTTGAATGCCGAACTGTCTCTGATGCCGTATTTGTTGGACCAGTACAGGTATTCAATACCGACATAAAAGGTTCGAGGCGCAAGGTGCATGGCTCGACCGACGTCATATTTCAACTGCGGGTTGAATTGGAAGTTCCTGGACACATAGTTGGGGGTGCCCTTCTTGCCGACGTCATTGACGGCCCAGTCGAAGTAACCGTCGAACAGTATTTCGGACGTGCCGACAGGAAACGTCATCGCCCAGACCGGGGTCACCTGCCACTGTCCGGAGGCTTTGCCCCTGATACCGTCGGGTTTGCGGTAGTAGATATTCAGCGCCACGCGATCGAAGCCCGGTATCGCCAGATCGAAGCCGGGGCCGAGCAGATAGGCTTGGTTGGCCTGGCCGGCGTCGCTGCTTTCGCCGCGCTCGTATTGCGCAGCGATGAGCACGTCCTTGATCGGGCCGAGGGAAAGGTCGCGCCCGGAAACCTTGCCCAGTGAAAGGCGTGGGGCGAACTCGCCGTAATAGGTATGCCCGGCGTCTCCGTTCAGGCCGTTGTACCACTTGTTATCGACGAACAGAAAAACGTCTCCCCATGCCCAGCCGCTGGCGTGCTCGAAGGTCAGGGTCTGTTGTATGTCTCCCGCATCGACCGAGAAGTTCTTCCCATAAAGGTAGGAGATGCTGTTGTCCTGC
Source organism: Stutzerimonas stutzeri (assembly GCF_019090095.1). Classification (NCBI taxonomy): domain Bacteria; kingdom Pseudomonadati; phylum Pseudomonadota; class Gammaproteobacteria; order Pseudomonadales; family Pseudomonadaceae; genus Stutzerimonas; species Stutzerimonas stutzeri. The sequence continues at coordinate 1,823,216 of NZ_JAGQFP010000002.1, forward strand.
CACAGCAAGGCGTTGTCAGCCAGCGTCTCGCCGGCGAGCGTGATCCCGGCCATCAACGTAGCCGCAAGTGTCGTTTTCATGAGGTGTTGCTCCTGCCGTGCCGTGTACGCGCTCGGTGGCGAGCGGTGCACGGCGCTGCTTGATCGGGTACCGGTTCGCCAGATCGATGGATCTGGTCGAACCGGGATTGCAGGTGGTCGCTTGGCGGCGTTTGCTCAGGCGTCATCCAACGCCGAAAGCAACAGCTGCACGCCTTCGTGTGCCTCGGCGCGCAGCTGCTCCAGATCCAGCCCAGGAATCACACCGTCGTCGACGACCAGGCGGCCACCGACGATGCTGTAGCGCACGGTGATCGGCTCTCCGGCAACCACGGGCGCCAGGGCCGGGTCGTGGAATCCGAAGAAGCGCGGATGATCGAGGCTATACATCACCAGATCTGCCGCTTGGCCGACTTCAAGGGTTCCGACGGCGTCCAGCCCCAGCACCCTGGCGCCTCCCGCGGTGCCCCAGTGGATGACATCCTCGGCCACGGTCGCCGACGCACCCTGGGCCGCCCGGTGAATCAACCAGACGGTATGCGCCTCGCCGGTCATGCTGCCCGATTCGTTCGACGCCACGCCGTCGACCCCCAGCGAAATGGGGACTCCAGCGGCGTCCATCCGTGGCACATCCGCGATGCCGCTACCCAACCGGCTGTTGCTCACCGGGCAATGGGAAATGCCCGTACCGGTCTGCGCCAGCATGCGGATTTCCGATGGCTCCATATGCACCGCGTGGGCGAACCAGACATCCGGCCCGAGCCACTCGTGTTCGGCGACGAATTCCACCGGCAGGCAGTTGTATTTCTCGCGGCAGAAATTCACGTAGTTCTGCGTTTCCGACAGATGCGTGTGCATGTGCAGGCCCAGGCCGCGAGCCGTTTGTGCCAGCTCGCGCAGCAAGCCCGGTGGCAGGGAGAAGGTGGGGGTGGTGGGGGCCACGACGACGCGGCGCATCGCATCGGGCGTAGCTTGGTGGTAGCGCGATTTGAGCCGCTCGATGTCGGCCACCATGACGTCCAGCGTCTCGGGTTTGAGCGCAGTCTTGGAAAAGCCGGGATGCGCATGAGCCGACTCCAGCGCGCCGCCCCGGCAAAGGGCGAAGCGCATGCCGAATTCGTCGGCGATCTCGAACAGCGCATCGCCGGTTTCCGTGGTGCCCCCCAGGTGATACAGGAAATGGTGATCGGCACAGGTAGTGGCGCCGGAGAGCAGCAGCTCGGCCATGCCCAGCCGGGCTGCGACGCGTACCAACTGCGGGGTGAAGCGTGCCAACCGCGGATAGGGAACGCTGGCGAGCCAGCCCTCGAGGTTATGGTTGATGCCATCGGGGACCGCTTTGAGCAGGTTCTGGAACAGGTGGTGGTGGGTATTGACCCAGCCCGGATAGACCACGCAATTGCTGGCATCGATCACCCGTTCGCCAGGCTGGGCCACCAGGTCGGCGGCCATTGCGGCGATGCGGCCATCACTGATGCGGATATCCACCCGCTCGGCGCGGGCTCGCGCGCCACGCAGGCCGGTCATTACCGCCAGTGGGTTTTTCACGAGAATGTTTTGTTGTGCGTTCATGAACAGGTCCATAGATGTCGAGAGTGGGCTCAGAGACTGTGCGAGGCGTTTTCCAGCGCTACCTTGGCGGGCCGGCTGACGCCGTTGAGCAGCGCATTGAGGGTGACCGCAAGCAGGCAGGCGATAACCACGCTGCTGTGTAGAAACGGCTGGCTCCACTCCGGCAGCTGCTCGAACAGCGCCGGCGTCAGCACGGGCACCAGCGCCGCGGGGATGGTGAAACCGACGATCAGCACGTTGTAGCGGTTGCGCTCGTAGTCGACCTTGGCCAGGGTCTGGATTCCGGCAGCGGCCACCACCCCGAACATCGCGATAGCGGCCCCGCCGAGGGCGGCGCGCGGCGTCGAGGCGATGATCGCGCCCAGCTTGGGCGTCAGCGCCAGCAGGCACATCAGCAGTCCGCTAACGGCTACCACCCAGCGGCTGCGCACCCCGGTGAGAATCACCAGGCCGACGTTTTCCATGAAGGCGATAAAGGGAAAGGCGGCGAAACAACCGGCGATGGTGCTGGCCAGGCCGTTGGCGCGCAGGCCATTGATCACCTGCTTCTCTTCGATGGGCTTGTCGACGATGTCGCCGATGGCCAGGAACAGGCCCATGGACTCGACCATCTGCACGGTCATTACCACCACCATGGTGGCAATGGGAATGAGGGCGAAGGTCGGCACGCCAAAGTAGAAGGGATACGGCACCGTGATCCAAGGGGCCTCCTGCACACTGGAAAGGTCGCCCATGCCCAGCGTTCCCCCCAGCAGCGCACCCACCAGCATGCCGATCAGCACCGCGAGGTTGCGCAGCATCGGACCGCCGAAGCGATTGACCAGCAGAATGGTCACCACCACCGCGGTGGCGACCGCGAGGAACGACGGCGCGCCGAAGTTGCTCACATGACGCCCCCCGCCGATCCACTCATAGGCCACCGGAAACAGCTGCAAGCCGATCACCGTGACGATGCAGCCGGTTACCACCGGCGGGAAAAAGCGCCGCAGTTTGCCGACGAAAGGCGCGGCGAGGATGGTGAACAAACCCGCCCCGATCACCGCGCCGCAGACCCCGGCAAAGCCGACTTCCGGGTTGCTGGCGATGGCGATCACCGGTCCGACGCTGCTGAAGGCAACCCCCTGCAGGATCGGCAAGCGTACGCCGAACTTCCAGAAGCCAACGGTCTGCAACAGGGTGGCGATGCCGGAACAGAACAGCGTGGTACTGATCAGCACCACCGTATCGGCCTGGGACATGTGCAGCGCCGAGGCGATAATCAGCGGCACCGCGATGGCGCCGATGTAGCAGACGGCCATGTGTTGCAGGCCGAGGGTGAGCATTTGCCGTAATGGCAGGATGTTATCTACCGGATGCGTGGCGGAAGTCATGGTGTTGCTCCTCTGTATCTTGTTTTTGTGCGGTAAAGAGGGATACCCATTCAGTCTGCTAAGAGCCGCTGACAACTGTTTCCATGCATTCCCGAGCAGCTCGCCAGCCTCTGCCTGCAGACGCTGACGAACCACCCCAACCCACCAGGCGGCGGACTATCCAACCGGGAGCGCAACACCGGCTTTTCTGTTGAAGGCTCTCAACCCATTTCAACTGGCTAGGCAGGCCTGGAAACCCTCGTTCAAAGCGGCTCGGTCAAGATTGCGTCCGATAAAAACGATCTTGCTTGAGCGGGGTTCGTTGCCCCACGGCTGCGCAGCGCGAAACTCGATCAGGCTGTGCACGCCCTGAAGTACGTAACGTTGGTCCTGGCTCTTGACGGCCAGCACGCCCTTCATGCGAAACAGCGTTTCGGCCTGCTGGGTGCGTAGTTCGCTGATCCAGGCATGAAAGGCGGGCAGGTCGATATCGGCGTCCACCGCGAAGCCCACCGAGGTCACGCTGGGATCGTGCTCGTGCGTGTACGCGTCGTCGTGGTCGTGGTCAGCATGGTGCTGGTGCTGGTGCGGCTGCTCGGCGTGATGCTTGTCGGCACCGATTTCCATCAGCTTTCGCGTGGACTCGAACGCACCGATGCCGAAGATCTTCGACAGGTCGATCTGTCCGTAGCTGGACGTCTCCAGGTCAGCCGTGGCGTTGAGGCCCCGAATCGTGAGGATCAGATCGTCGACCTCATGGGGATGAACGAGATCGACCTTGTTGACCACGATGCGGTCGGCGCAGACGATCTGATCCACTGCCTGGTTATCCATACCGTCCAGCTGCAGATCCTTCAGGTGCTGACCGACGTGTTTCGCGTCGACCATCGTGACAATGGCATCGAGCTCCACCTCTTTTGCGATCGGGTCGCTGATGAAGAAGCTCTGCGCAACGGGGTAGGGGTCGGCCATGCCGCTGGTTTCGATGAGGATGTGATCGAGCCGCTCCGGCCGCGCGACCAGCTCGCGCACGATGCGCACCAGGTCTTCGCGGACCTCGGCCGTGCAGCACACACAACCGTTGACCATCTCGTAGATTTCCTCGGTTTCGGAGGACAGCACCAGATCACCGTCGATGCCCACTTCACCGAATTCGTTTTCGATCACGGCGATCTTGCGTCCGTGGTTCTCGCGCAGGATGTAGTTGAGCAGCGTGGTTTTGCCGGCACCCAGGAAGCCGGTGAGTATGGTGACCGGGATCTTGTCGTTGCGGCTGGGGGCGTTGAATGGCGTGTTCATACGATCTCCTTGGCGGTGGGAAGCGGGTCGGCGATCGCGCTGGCCGTCGGGGCGGATTCGCCCCAACGCAGTGCGGTGCCGGCATCGAGGCCGAACAGGTCGAGTACCCGACCTAGGGTGTGGTCGATCATCTGGGTAAGGTTTTCCGGCCGCGCATAGAACGCCGGCACGGGCGGAGCGATGATGCCGCCCATCTCGGTGACGGCCGTCATGTTGCGCAGATGGGCCAGGGTCAGCGGTGTTTCGCGGGCCATCAGCACCAAGGGGCGGCGCTCCTTGAGCGTGACGTCGGCCGCGCGCGAGATCAGGCTCGTAGAGGTGCCGGTCGCGATCTCCGCCAGCGTCCTCATCGAGCAGGGCGCGACGATCATTCCCAGCGAGCGGAAGGATCCGCTGGAAATACCCGCTGCCAGGTCATCGGAGCGATGGTAGTGACTCGCACGGGTGATCACGTCCGCCAGCTTGTAGTCGGTCTCGTGCGCCATCGTCAGCAAGGCCGCGCGGCTGACGACCAGGTGGGTTTCAACGTTCAGCTCCGCCAGCACTTCCAGCAGACGCAAGCCGTAGATGAAGCCGGACGCACCGCTGATGCCGACGACCAAACGCCGATGCGCAGTCATGCCAAGCTCCTCGGCGGATAGCCGTCGAGCAGCTTCTGCGCACGTGCGACCACGCGCTCATCGAGGCGCGCACGAATTCCGTCGAAGCCTGAGCCGCGTGTGGCATCCAGGCCCATGCGCGAGGTCGTGCCGTCGACCGAGGACGACGGGTCGAGAGGACTCCCCGGCAAGCCATCGACGATGAACAGGTCCTGATGCGGCTGAAAATGCGTGGCCAGCGCCCAGAGCACCTGGCTGTCGTCGGTGATGTCGATATCGCTGTCCACCGCGATCACCGTTTTCAGATACGGATCCCAGCCCAGCAACGCCAGCATGATCTGACGCGCTTCGCCGTCTCGGTTCTGCTCGAGTGCGACGTAGCAATGAAAGTGGGTGCCGGAATTGGGGTAGTGCACGGCCGTGACCGCCGGGAAGCGTGCCTTGAGCTGCGCGCTCATTTCCGCTTCGCGTGGCAGGCGCGCCAGCGTCAGGTGCTCTGCGTAGCGCCCACCCATCACGTCTACCAGCCAGGCATCGCGGCGGCGCATGAGCGTGTCGATTCGCAGCACGTTGTTGGTGGAACGGTCCGATGAATAGCCGCTGAACTCACCGAAAGGGCCTTCTTCGGCATAGGCGGCCGGATCGATGGCGCCTTCCAGGACGAACTCGGCGTAGGCCGGCACGCCGATGCCGTAGCGTGGGGTCCGGACCAGTTCCAGCGGAGCGCCGAACAGGCCGCCGGCAATGGCGCGTTCATCACTGCCGAAGGGCACGCGTGCAGCGGCAGCCAGCATGAAAAGCGGGTGCGCACCCACCACCATGGCCACGTGCAGCTCGTCGCCACGCTCGCGGGCGGCTTGCAGCATGCGCCAGAGATGTCCGCGCGAGTGCAGGCTGGTAGCCAGCGCCTGGCGAGCGTGGCGCATCGAGCGGTGATAGCTCATGTTGCACACGCCGGTGACGGGGTCCTCGGCGATGATGATCGCGTTGGTGATGTAGGGGCCGCGGTCGCTGTCGAAGTGCTTGAGCATGGGCAGCAGCGCCAGGTCGACCGCTTCACCCTCGAACACTTGGTCCAGGACCGGGCCCTGCTCGATATAGCGAGGCGCGATGGGGCTGCTGGCGCGGGCTTGAAAGGTCGCGTGCAACTGCGCGGGTTCTACGCCGAACAGCCTGGCAATGCGTGTCCGCGAAGCGAACACATTGGTGACCACCGGCACGCCGAGCCCGCCCACCTGTTTGCCGATGAGCATGGGGTGCCGACCTTGCGTGGCCAGCGTGTCGACGAGCGCGGTGAGATCCTGATCGGCGGACAACGCTTCGTCGATCGTGAGCACGTCGTCCGGGAACAGACGGTTGTAAGCGGTGGCGAAATCATGGAAGTCCTGGGTTTCGCCGAAAGGGGTGATCGCCATGTAACACCTCGAAAAAAGCAGGCGCGCAGGCGCTTGGCGATAAGGGACGCGTCGATGCAAGGTGACGGAATCTTGCCCATGACAGGCTGTCGCCAGCCTGCCGATCGAGGTCCTGCCCCTCCTTTAGTGCGGGAGGGGCGTTATCCCAAGGTCACGCAGTGCGCCTGAAAAGGACACCATCAGCTCAAATAGGTCGTGGTCAGGCGAATGTCCGCTTCAACCAGGTCCTTGGGTGGCTTGGTGGGTTCGATGCCGACCAACCGGGCGATGTTGTTGCCCAGGTAATCCTCCAGATGGTCTTCATCGATGCCCAAGCCATGCGGCGCCGGCGAGCAGAGCACCTCCAGTTCGCGCAGCCACATCCCCGGCTCGTTGGGTGGGGAGTCGGTACCGAACACGATCTTGTTGCGCGGCAGCTCCTTGGCGAACTCGACGATGCGGGACTGGAAGCACCAACCCGACTCGCAGTAGACGTTGGGGGTGTCCATCGCCATCCAGAACGCCTCGAACGAGTAGTTGCCCCCGGTCTGGATGCCGAAGTGACCGATGATGAAGTTCACCATCGGGAACTCGCGGATGATCGGGTAGAACATGGTGGGGATCGTGTACGGGCCGTCGCCGGTATGGATCAGCACCACGATGTTGTACTTGGCGCAGACCTTCATTGCCGGGCGCAACCAGTCGAGTGCGCGGTCGGGCCGGTAGCCGTGCATGTTGGCGTGCAGCTTCAGCATCTTGAAGCCGTACTCCTTGACGTGGAACTCCAGCTCGGCCGCGCCGTTTTCCGGTCCCCAGCGTGGGTTGAAGGTGAAGTTGCCGATGAAGCGATCCGGGTAGTTCACGCACAGCTCGGCGATATAGGACATGTAGTCGCGAATGCCCTCGCGGCCACGACGGTTGCCGTCACGGTAGCCGGTGTTGCCCGGCGGCGGCTGGATGAAGCCCATGTCGATGCGGCGCGGCTTGCCGTTGATCATGTAGGGGCCGTCCATCAGCTTGAGCATGCGCTCGCCGGTGAAGGGCGTGCCGGTGTGGCGCCAGGCCTCGTCGACCAGGTTGGTGGGGTGCAGATGGGTATCGATGATCATTGATCGTTCTCCTGGCGGGTCACGCGCTGACCGGGCGCTTGAGCAACGCCTCGGCTTCGGCCACGGTCTTCGGTGGCTCGGTCGGCGTCAGGCCGATCATCCGAGCGGTGTTGTTGCCCAGGTAGTCTTCCAGGGTGTCTTCGTCGAGGTTCAGGCCCTGCGGCGGTTCATGGCAGAGCACCTCGAGCAGGCGCAGCCACATCCCCGGTTCGTTCGGTGGTGTATCGGTGCCGAAGAGGATCTTGTGCTTAGGGAGCACCTTGGCGAACTCGACGATGCGCGACTGCAGGCACCAGCCCGACTCGCAATAGACGTTGGGCAGTTCCATTGCCCACTGCATGGGTTCGAAGACGTAGACCCCGCCGGTCTGTACGCCGAAGTGCGCCATGATGAAGTCCACATTGGGGAACTCCTTGATCATGGGGACCCATTCGGAGGGGATGCTGTAGGGGCCGTCGCCGGTGTGCAGCTTGACCGGTATGCCCAGCTCGGCGCATTTCTCGAAGGCGGGGCGGACCCAGTCAAGGGCACGATCCGGACGGTAGGCATGCATGTTGGCCTGCATCTGGACCATCTTGAAGCCGTGCTCCTTGACGTAGCGCTCGATGGCTTCGACGCCGTTTTGCACGCCGCAACGCGGGTTGTAGACGAAGCAGCCGATGAAGCGGTCCGGATAGGTCTGCACCATTTTCAAGGTGTAGGCCATGTAGGCGTCGATGGACTCGCGACCCGAGAGTTCGCCGTCGGTCCATGTGTAGATGGTGTTGCCTTGCGGCGGCTGGATAAACGCCTTGTCGATACGGCGCGGCTTGCCGTTGATCATGTAAGGGCCATCCATCATCTCGAGTAGACGTTCGCCCGTGAACGGGTCGCCGTCATGCCTCCAGGCGAGGTCCACCTGATCGGTGGGGTAGCAACTGATATCGATGATCACTGTCGATCTCCTGATATGTCTGGGAAGGCTTCTTCCGTTCGCAGCAGTTGCGTCTCAAGCAGTCGGCCCTTCTATGCGCGTTGCTGCGCATTCCCTCACCTGTTGCGTCAAGCGATGTGCTGCTGGGGCTGAGTATCAGAAGATCGGGCGGGCGCCGTACAATACTGTTTGCTGCCCATGGTGATAGGTTTCCGATATTGGCTAAGGCCGGCGTTGCTGGTTACAACGGGCGTGCCAGGTTGGGGTGCGGTTGCCACGACGGTCTTTACTGGCGAGGGCGCTGGCGCTGGTGCGCCAAATGATAAGAAGGTGTAAGTCACATGGACTTGCGACTGCTTCGTTACTTTTCGGTCCTGGCCGACGAACTTCACTTCGGCCGCGCGGCCACACGGTTGAATATTTCGCAGCCGCCTCTGAGCCAGCAGATACGGCTGCTCGAGGACGAACTCGGCACGCCGCTGTTCGAACGGACGCACCACCGCGTCGAGCTCACTGCCGCCGGGCGCGTGTTCAAGGAGCAGGTTCCGCTCGTGTTCGAACAGCTGAACAGGGCGCTCGATCTGACCCGTCAGACTGGCCGGGGGCAGTTGGGCGAGCTGGAGATAGGCATGATCAGCTCGGTCATGGTGGGCGTGTTGCCTCAGGTGCTTCACCTGTTCCGCGAGCGGTATCCCGGTGTCGACTGGCGGCTGCATGAGATGACGCCCGCGTCGCAACTGACCTCGCTGAAAGAAAAGCGTCTGGATCTGTGCGTGTTCCGGGTTGGGCACGACGATCCCGAGCTGCGCAACGAGTTGCTCATGTACGAGCCGATACGCGCCGTCCTGCCGGCCGCCCACCCCCTGGCGCGCCAGGAGACGGTGGCACCTGCCGACCTTGCGGGTGAGCCCTTCGTGATGCTCAAGCTCAAGCAATCGCGCTTTGCTGACTTCCTCCAGCAGTGCTGCGTCGACAGAGGCTTTACGCCCCAGATTCGCCAGCAGGTGATCGAAGTCCAGACGTTGCTCAGCCTGGTTCGGGCTGAATTCGGTGTGTCGCTATTGCCCGCCTCGCTGGAGGAGCTGGCACCGGAAGGGGTGGTCTTCCGCCGGCTGGCGCCTGCGCTGCCCGAGGTTCCCTTGTATATCGTCTATCGTGCCGACGACGAATCGCCCGTGCTCAAGCTGTTCCTCGAGACACTTCGAGAGCTCGTATCGGCCGGACGGCGAGCCTGAACGGACTAGCCTCCTCAGCGAAGCCGGCCGTTATCGCTGCCGATCCGCGGATTGATGCTCGCTGCCGCTGCGCGGCTGCGCCAGCGGCTCGACGATGTAGCGCGCATTGACCGACTTCGAAAAGGCGTAGGAGAGGTTGACCCCGAAGAAGCCGCTGTAGCATCGAGACAGATGCGAGGCGTCGGTGAAGCCCGCCTGCCTGATTGCCGAAGCGGTAGGCACACCAGACAGCATCAGCGTGACGAACTGGATCAACCGGTACCACAGGCGATGCCTGCGCAGCGGCGCTCCGACGTGCAGGCTGAACAGCCGTATCAAGCCGGATTCCGACAAACCGACTTCATGTGCCAGCGCGCTGACGGAAATATTCAGTGAGGCGGTATCCCTGAGCCGCTCGATGACGTGGATGATTCGCGGGTCGGTGGTTGCCGGGCTGGCGTTGGAACCGTCATGGATCAGCGCCTCCATGCGGCGCTGGGCCTCGGCAAAGCCCGGCGCGTCATCGCGCAGCCGGATAAGGCTGTCGGCCAAACGTGCCTCGTCCACGAGGTTGTAGTAAACCCCCGCGATGGTCGACGTCATTCGGCGCTTCAAGACGTGGAAGTCCGGCTTCGTTGCATCCAGGTAACAGGCCGATATCACGCCCCCCTGGTTCTCAATGCTGATCCGGGTGCCCGCAGGAATGAGCAAGCTCTTTGCCGGTATCCAGCGTCCGTCGCCCGGGAGCTGGAACCTGACAGAGCCTTCAAGACATACCAGTAATGACGAAGCGGCCGAATGCAGATCCCTGATGCGCAACTGGGTGCGTCCCAAGTAGATGTAACGCCTGCTTGAAACATAGACCAGCGCAGGCCCTGACCGCTGGCTGGAACCCGAATGGCTCATGGTCCGTTACTTGTTATTGTTGTGAGTGGGCGGGTTGCCTCAACCAATAGGCAGTCACGCTTATCAACTCGCTGGGTATCGAGCTGCGGCTGAGTATAGTGTTCGCTTTTGGTCTGTCAAAAGTACTACGGGTAACTGCAATGGCGTCCTGGCTAAAACAGCCGGATGCTTGCCGAGCTAAGTTTCGGTAGTTGCTCGCTGAAGTTATAAAAAGTTATTCACTCCGCTTATCGTGTCGAGTCGTTTATCGGGCGCGGCGTTGCGCGAAGCTGGCGCAGAGGTCCATGAACGCTGGGCTGGCGGCCGCTCGTGCCGAGCTCATCGGCAACCGCGCGTTCTAATGCCCGATTATTTCAACGGAACTTTTTGGGCTTCCGATAGTTACGTCGGCCTGGTCTGAAAAGACCACGCGACGAGTTCGGAAGTGAAGGGTGCTTGTACGAACTGAGCGTGTTCGCCGATTGTTGCTCTCCTGTCGCCCTTGTTAATTTTTGCTCGGGCAGGCTTGCCGTATGCCTGCGAGTTGCTGTGGAGAACTGGTGAAAACAATAACAAGAGGCGAACTTATGAAGATCAAAACATCGATGGTGAGAACTGCGCTGCTGATCACTTCGCTACTGGCGAGTGCCTATGCGTTTTCCGCTCCGGGCCCGTCCGCGCCTTGCACCGATTGCGCACGCGGGCCTAATCCGACCGTTGCTTCGCTCAAGAGCAGAACGGGGCCTTTCAGCGTCGCCAAATTTTCAGTGTCCGGGTTTCTCAAGGGCTTTGGTGACAGCACCGTGCATTACCCCACCAACACCAGCGGAAAGATGGGCGCCATCGCGGTCATCCCGGGTTACTTGTCGTACGAGAACAGTATCGAATGGTGGGGGCCACGCCTGGCTTCGCATGGTTTCGTGGTCATGACCATGAACACCAGCACCATCTACGATCAGCCCGATAGCCGCGCCAATCAGCTCAGTCGCGCGCTGGATTACCTCATCGAACAGAGCAACAGCCGCACCAGCCCGATTGCCGGCAAGATCGACAGCACGCGCCTGGGTGTCATCGGCTGGTCGATGGGCGGCGGCGGCTCGCTCAAACTGGCAACCGAACGCTCGCTCAACGCAATCATTCCTCAGGCGCCTTACTACGCGGGGCTCAACAGCTTCAATACGATCAAGACGCCCACGATGATTCTCGCCTGCGGTGCCGATGTGGTTGCACCGGTGGCGGCGCATGCGTCGCCGTTCTATAACCGAGTCCCCGGCACCACTCCGAAGGCGTTTCTGGAGATCTACGGCGGCTCGCATTTCTGCGCTAACTCGGGCTATCCCAACGAAGACTTGCTCGGCATGTATGGCATCTCCTGGATGAAGCGCTTCATCGACTTCGATCACCGCTACGATCAGTTCCTCTGCGGCCCGAACCATGAAGCGAACCTCGCCATTTCCGATTACCGCGAGAACTGCGACTACTAGACCGGCGCGTTTGGACAGAAGGATGGTCCAGCTCGCCTCTGAGCCCGAGAGGCGAGCGCTTTGCGGCCCGATGCCGAGCGGCACGAAGAATGCGCCTCATGGACTCACGACGCGGGCGTGCCATCCGTCGGCGGCCCGTTCCGCGCCCGGGTTCGCTTCGATACTCGTCTATCTTGTTGATTGTTCACCGTAAGCGTTCGCTTCCCGGCGCCCGGCTAAAACCAACAAGAAGGATCGAGCAACATGCGTTCACCTCTCTTCGTCGTCCTGACCGTTTCGTTTGTCTTCCACAGCCATGCCGCGCTCGGCGCCACCCTCGAAGGCGCGGCGGTCGCGGCGCCAGACGCCTACAGCGCCAAGGTCGCGGCAGACGTGCTCCGCGCCGGAGGCAATGCAGTGGATGCGGCGGTGGCAACCGCCTTCACGCTGGCGGTCACCTATCCGGAAGCCGGCAACATCGGCGGCGGCGGGTTCATGACGCTGTACATGGATGGCAAACCCTACTTCCTCGATTACCGCGAGGTCGCGCCCAAAGCGGCCAGCAAGCGCATGTACCTCGATGACAAGGGCGAGGTCATCGAGAACCTGAGCCTGGTCGGCGCCAAGGCAGCTGGCGTTCCGGGCACGGTGTTAGGGCTGTGGGAGGCGCACCAGCGTTTCGGCACGCGACCCTGGAGCGAACTGATCACGCCCGCCATCGGCTACGCCCGCAAGGGCTTCAAGGTGGCCGATCAGCAGTTCCAGTACCGCGAGGATGCCATCGGGCTGTTCAACGGGACGACCAACTTCGAGACCTATTTCGGCGACATGCGTCCTGGAAGCAACTTCCAACAGCCGGAATTGGCCAAGACGCTGGAGCGCATCGCCGATCAGGGCGCGGACGATTTCTACAAGGGCAAGACGGCCGATCTGCTGGTCGCGCAGATGCAGCGTGACGGCGGGCTGATCAGCAAAGAGGACCTGGCCGACTACCGCACCCGGTGGCGCGAGCCGATGCGCATCGACTGGCGCGGCAAGAGTCTTTACACCGCGCCTCTGCCCAGCTCCGGAGGGATCGCGCTGGCCCAGCTCATCGGCATCAAGGAACAGCGAGCCGCCGATTTCAAGGACGTCGAGCTGAACTCCGCACGCTACATCCACCTGCTCGCTGAAATCGAAAAGCGGGTGTTCGCGGACCGCGCTGATTATCTCGGCGACCCGGACTTCTCCGATGTGCCGGTCGCGCAACTGACCGCGCCGGACTATCTGGCGCGCCGCGCCGCTGAGATCAAACCAACGGAAATCTCGGCCACCGAACAGGTACGGCCGGGGCTGGAACCGCGGCAAACCACCCACTTCTCCATCGTCGATGCCAACGGCAACGCCGTGAGCAACACCTATACGCTCAACTGGGATTTCGGCAGCGGCGTCGTGGTGCAGGGTGCGGGTTTCCTGCTCAACGACGAGATGGATGATTTCAGCGCCAAACCGGGCGTTGCCAATGCGTTTGGCGTGGTCGGCAGTGACGCCAACGCCATCGAACCGGGCAAACGCATGTTGTCGTCGATGAGCCCCAGCATCGTCGTCGAGGACGGTCAGGTCAGCCTGGTGCTCGGCACGCCGGGTGGCTCTCGGATATTCACCTCGATCTTCCAGGTTCTGAACAATGTCTATGACTTCAAGCTACCGCTGAAGGAGGCCGTGGCGGCACAACGCGTTCATCACCAGCTGCTGCCCAAGGACACCATCTACTACGATGCCTATGCGCCGCTTACCGGAGAGGTGGCGGACAAGTTGAAGGCGATGGGGTATGTCCTCGAGGATCAGGGTTGGTCGATGGGCGACATCCAGGCCGTACGCGTGGAGGGCAAGACCCTGCAAACCGCGTCGGATCCGCGCGGCCGAGGTGTTGGGATCGTCGTCAAACCCTGAAGATCGGCCGATCAGCCGCCGCGTGTGCGGCTGATCGGTTGCTGCCGGGAGAGAGAGGCCGGGCAGGGCGTGATAACGCGTTCGCGCGACAGCGCCGCGCAGGGCTAGCGCTGTTTCGCTTCGCGCTGCTCGTCCCGCTCCGCCGGCGCGGGGTGCTCGTCGTCCTGGTCCAGAGCGTCTTCGCCGACCTGGTCGGTCATGCGCGGGTCGGGATCGGGACCGGCCGGATTCTGATAACCATGCGCGGAGGCCTCGCCGTTGCGGTCTTGCTGAGACTGATGGGCGTCCTGCCGCTCGCTCGCAGCGTCCTGGTTGGCTGTGACGCCGGTCGCTGTCAGCGCCGCCATCAGGGCAAGGGTCAGGGAAGCGGTCTTCATCGTGCGTCCTCCAGTCGGGGCCTGCTTTGAGGTTCCGACCTGCCACCCCGGTGATTGTTCGAGCCAACCGTCCGGTGGGCGGCCATCGGCGTGCGCGTTGGCACTGCCTGGTGTTCCTGCTGTCTGAGCAGTTCACCACGCACCGAGGCTACCGATGATCGAATGGCTGAAAGACAACCACCAGCTGATCTCGCTGATCATCTCCGCCAGCACCTTGCTGGTCTGGGTGTTCTATGCGCAGCTGCTACTGCTCAACTTCCGTCGCCAGCGCAAGCCGAGCCTGATCATCAATCGCGGCGCCGGCCGGGGGTTGAGTTCGCTATGCCTGATTTCAAATATGAGCGCCGAGCCCATGTTCATCAATCAGCTGGTGGTCTGTCTCGAGACCTCCAAAGGCCCTCTGGAACTCGATGTGACCGACATCCGGCAGAGCATCGATGACGAAGACGGCGACTCGCCTGATCTGCCGATCTACCAGACGACGCATCAGGGCCCATTGCGCAGCGGTGACTTCATCCACATCGGCACCTTCCAGGGCATGTTGCGGCGCATCGCCGAACGGCACGGTATCGAGCTGGACGGCCACAAACCCGCTGGCGACTGGGTGTTCCATACGCTGGAGATTCGCGCGGTGGCGTTCTACGGCCCGGAGCGCCACCCGATCGGCGTGCTGCGGCGATTTCAGCTGGGCGACAACGGGGGGCCGGCTTGCGCGCTGATTCCCGAGAGCCCGTTCACCCATCAGCTGTTGTCGCGCCGTGAGCGGCGCCGGGTGCGCCAGTGGCTGAGGGAGTCGCTCGGATAAACCACCGCAGCCGGGCGCAAGGCCTCGTCATCATCGGCACGCGACCTTTCCATGCTATTCGCCAGCCAGCTCCAGCCCGACCGTAACGGCCTTGTCCATTCACACCGCCGGTCTGCTGTGCAGTTAACGTCGCGCCCTACTGCTGTAGGTGTAGCGGAAAAGGCTGCTTCTGCAGGAACAGGCTCTGCTTGGCGCAGGGCTCTGTGGCCTCTGTCGCAGGTAGAACCTGCTCCTACATCAAGCGCGTGGCGTGGGTGTTTGGGCGGCCAACACGGCGACTTCTGCAGGAACAGGCCCCGCCTGGCGCAGGGGCTCTGTGGCCTCTGTCGCAGGTAGAACCTGCTCCTACATCAAGCGCGTGGCGTAGGTGTTTGGTGGCGGCCAACACACCCTTGTAGGAGCAGGCTCTGCCTGCGACTTCTGCAGGAACAGGCCCCGCCTGGCGCAGGGGCTCTGTGGCCTCTGTCGCAGGTAGAACCTACTCCTACATCAAGCGCGTGGCGTAGGTGTTTGGTGGCGGCCAGCACACCCTTGTAGGAGCAGGCTCTGCCTGCGACTTCTGCAGGAACAGGCCCCGCCTGGCGCAGCGGATCTGTGGCCTCTGTCGCAGGTAGAACCTGCTCCTACATCAAGCGCGTGGCGTGGGTGTTTGATGGTGGCCAATACGCCCTTGTAGGAGCAGGCTCTGCCTGCGACTTCTGCAGGAACAGGCCCCGCCTGGCGCAGGGCTCTGTGGCCTCCGTCGCAGGTAGAACCTGCTCCTACATCAAGCGCGTGGCGTAGGTGTTTGGTGGCGGCCAGCACACCCTTGTAGGAGCAGGCTCTGCCTGCGACCGGAATGCCGCCGCGCTGATGGGGTTGTACAAGTTTCGCCAGCGGACCGGTGCCAGTACGGATTACACCGACCTGCGGGTCGATAACTTCGAGCGTCGGTTGCTGACCGACTTCATGGTCTCGACCGATTATCTGCGCCATCAGCACGAGGCCAATCCCAAGGTATCCTTCGTTGGCTACCGTCTGCCCTGCAGCAACCCCTACGCAAGGTTCGACGGACTGGCCTGATGATCCGCCGCGCCAGCATTCGCGGCACAGGCAATGCTGCGGCGCCAGCGCCGCCTGAGACCTTTTCGCAGGAGGTGGGCCATGCGCGTCGCGGTGTTCAGCACCAAAGCTTATGATCGTCGCTTTCTCGAGCAGGCGAACCAGGCGTTTGGCCACGAGCTGGTCTACTTCGAACCACCGCTCATGGCGGAAACGGCCACCTTGGCCGCCGGTTTCCGGGGTGTCTGCGCGTTCGTCAATGACCGGCTCGATCATCAGGTGCTGCGGCAGTTGCAGGCCGGCGGTACCGAGCTGATCGCGCTGCGCTGTGCGGGCTTCAACAACGTCGATCTGGTCGAAGCGGAGCAGCTCGGCATCACAGTGGTGAGGGTCCCAGCCTATTCGCCGCATGCGGTGGCGGAGCATGCCGTGGCCTTGCTGCTGAGCCTGAACCGCATGACCTTTCGTGCTTACAACCGGGTGCGCGAGGGCAATTTCTCGCTCGACGGGTTGCTCGGCTTCGATCTGTGCGGCAAGACGGTCGGTGTGGTCGGCACGGGCAAGATCGGTTTGATCTTCGCCGACATCATGCACGGCTTCGGGTGCACGGTGCTGGCCAGCGATCCCGTTCCCAGCCCGGACGCCAAGGCATTCATGCGTTACGTCCCGCTGGAGGTGCTGCTGGCCGAGGCGGACATCATCTCGCTGCACTGCCCGTTGACCCCGCAAACCCATCACCTGATCGATGCGTCGGCGATAGCCCGGATGAAAGAGGGCGTCGTGCTGATCAATACCGGGCGCGGGCGGGTGGTCGATACGAAAGCGGTGATCGATGCGCTGAAAAGCGGCAAGATCGGCCGGCTGGGATTGGACGTCTACGAGGAGGAAGAGCAGCTGTTCTTTCAGGACCTGTCACAGCGTGTCATCGGCGATGATCTGTTCATGCGCCTGACCACCTTTCCCAACGTGTTGATCACCGGGCACCAGGCGTTCTTCACCCATGAGGCGATGAGTCAGATCGCCGAAACCACGCTGGCCAATATCCGCGCATTCGAACAGGGTGACGCGCTGCTGCACCAGATCTGCGCTGATCGGCTGGTCTAGACCGTGCGCCCGGGTTGGGCGTTGGGGCTAAGCTGAGGGTCAGGGTGCAGCGCAACAGCCGATACCGCCGGGCAGCGGCCGCGTCTCAGCGTGTCAACTCGCCGATCAGCATGCCGCACGAAACGCGGAAGATCTGATCGCCGCGCCGGATCGTGAGCGGTCTCCTTTCCGCGATCACCGCGCCATTGCCGAGCATGCGATCGATGTGCGTGCGCAATTGATGGTATTGCCTGGTGTAGTCCCGCTGCAAGGAGCCCCCCATGAGTGCCTGGAGTCGATCAGTTGATGGGTAAGACCCACGACGAAGCGATTTGTCTCGCCGCTCCTTGCGTTCATTGCCAGTGACCCGGCCGGCGGTGCGCTACTGCTGCGTTGTGCAGGGTGCTAGTATCACAAGGCCATTACGGCTTTGCCTTCGTGAGGTTCGCGCAATGAACGAACATGCCATCCCGGTGCTTGTCGCATTTCTGGCCCTGGCCGGCGTTGCCGCGTTTCTGCTGCGCTGTGCCTTCACCGCCTTGAACGATCGACGAACCGCGCGCGGCACTTCGCCTGTACGGCGACCGGCACCGGCCAGGCGGACCGGGCACTGATCATCGCCGCATTCGCGCGCAGCCGGCATCAGCTGTCGAGCAACTGGCGCAGGGCGCTCGGTGCGAAGCCTGTCCAGCGCTTGAACGAACGTCGGAAATTGGTGGTGTCATTGAAGCGCAGATAGCCTGCTACTTCCTCGTTGCTGTAGCCCTTCATCTGGTAGAGATACAGCGCCACGTGCTTGCGCACCTGATCGATCTGGTCCTGGAAACCGGTGCCGTGCTTGTGCAGCTTGCGTTTGAGCGAGGCGGGGCTCATGCCGAACGCATCGGCGACGCGCTCCAGATTCAGCGGCTCGCGGATGTTCGCGTACAGGTGGTCGTACAGCTGGTCGATGAAGCTGCCCGGCCAGCCAAGGCTTTCGAGCTGTGCGCCGCTCGCCTGATGCGCGACCTGCCCGGCGATGGCGCAAGCGCCGGGCCAGGGCTTGTGCAGGTACTCCAGCGGCAGGCTCATCATGGTCATCTGGCTGGCGAAGGTCAGCGGCTCGCCCAGATGCACCCAGTACTGCTCGACATGCCGCGGTTGCGGATAGGCGAGGTGGAAGCGCCACGGCAAGCGCTCGCCGGACAGCCGTCTGCTCATCGCGACCACGGCAGTCAGGCTGGCCTCGGTGAGAAAGCGCTGCTGGTCGCCGGCGCCACAGCTGTCGGTCCAGTACAGGTACGCCTGCTGCCCGTCGAGCAGCAGGCGGGGTGTGAACAGCGGACAGAGCAGGGCACGGAACTGCTGCAGCTGTTCCAGTGCCTGGTGCAACGTGCAGGCATGGGTCAGGGCGTGGCTGACCTCGCCATAGTGCCCTGGTAGCAGGCGCTGGCCGAACAAAAAGCTGCTGTCGTCGGCCCCAAGCAATCGCTGTGCGTTGTCGATGAGCGTCAGGAACTGCCGCGGGCTGATCCGTGCCTGGCCGCCGACGACGTCCTCATAGAACAACCCGCTGCCGCGCAGCAGCTGGTGGCTGTCGATCCCGCGTGACAGCGCCAGATCGATCAGCACGGCTGGCTGGTGATGGGCGGCGATAAAGCGCGTATCGCAATCGTAGCCGGGCGTCATGGCCGTTCCTCAGGCGCAGCGTGGTAGCTGCTGCTTGGTTTTCGCCAGGTTCAGGTTGAGGCGCTTGAGCAGCTGTTCGGCGTCCTCGTCGAAGGCCATCACGGTGCCGGTGCTGGCCTTTAGGTGCACGCGCTCGCCGTGCTGGGCCGTTCGGTGCGCCAGGCTGGCCACGGCCTGTTGCAATTCCGCGGCAATCAAGCGGGCCTGGGTCTCGCCGGTGTTCGGCAGTACGGCGACGAAGCGATCCCCGGCCAGGCGGCAGAGCAGGTCCTGACGGCGCAGGTTGAGCAGCAGCAACTGCGCGATAGCCTGCAGGACGGCATCCCCCTCGGCCTGGCCGTAGCGCTGATTAATGGTGTTGAAATCGTCCAGGTCCACGACCACCAGCGACAGCGGCTGCTGTTCAGCCTGGGCGTGACCGAGCGCCAGCTGCACCTGCTGGCGCAGGTATTCCGCGGCGCCCAGCGGGGTGAGCTTGTCGAACAGGCGGTGCTCGCGGAAGCCCTTCTCGCGTTTGCTCATCTGCTGGCTGATGGCGCGCTGTTCCTGGTTGAGGTGGTAGATGCCGAGGGTCAGCAGCAAGAGGCCGATGGGCATCGGCGCGGTCTCCAGCCAGTTGTCCCAGACCGCCAGTTCCGGCAGCTGGATGAACTCGTCCAGGGTATCCATCCACCAGGAGAAGAAGACGCAGGCCAGGCCCAAGGCCAGCAGCCGGGTTACGCGACCGGCCGGGCGGCTGTGCAGCAGCATGATCAGCCAGGCCAGCGCGAGCACGGCTGAGCCGCCTTCGCCGGCCACGTCCGTCCAGTTGATCTCGGCCCAGGGCTTGATCTGGCCGGTCGCCAGATAGACCTGCAGGCCGAGGTTGGCGACGAAGGCGAGGCCGAGCAGGGTAAGGGTGTGGAGCTTGAGCAGGGATTTCATCGGGTCTCCGTGGCGAGGCGCGCGCCAGTGTGTGAGGGCACGGAAACAGATGAATGTGACGGTTGGATGAATGGGGTGGGGGTTGAATTGGCTCAGGTATTTTTAGGGCTAGGTTTAAAAGGCGCCGCTGCTTAGGTTCAGCGTTAGGCTTATTGGTGAGTGGGCTGAGAGCTTGGTTTCGCCCTGCTGGGCGAGTCCCTTTTGGCAGCCGCCCCAAAAGGAACCAAAAGGTCTTGCCCCTGCATCCGGGTCTCGCTTCGCTCGACTTCCCTCACTCCATCGCTGCTCCGAGGGTCGCCGCGCAAGGGCCATCCATGGCCCTTCACGGCTCTCGCGGCATCCATGCCGCTCGCCCCCCCTACGCAGCGATTCCATTCGGCCTTCTGATGGGGCGTCCGGCGGTGTCTGATGGTTCGCTTGTCAGCAAAGAAGCAAAGCACCCCGCGTCTCGTAGGATGGGTGCAACCCATCAAGCTTTTGCGATGGGCTTCGCCCATCCTACGTTGTGAATCCCACCCAACAATGCCGAGGCTTTTGGTCTCTACAGACCAACAGACGACACCGAATGCCCCATCAGAAGGGTGAGCGGAATCGTTGCGTAAGGGGTTGAGCCGCATGGATGCGGCGAGAGGCTTAAAGGGCCAGGGATGGCCCTTGTAAGCCGACCCCTGAAGCAACGATGGAGCGAACGAACCCGAAGCGAAGCGCAGGGCCGGATGCAGGGGCAAGCGTTTTTGCTTACTTTTTCCGCGTCTGGAAAAAGTGAGTCGCCCAGCAGGGCGAAACCAGCGTCCAGAACCGCGCGAAAACGAGCAGCGGCACGAACCGCTACCTCACATAGACCCCACCCAGCGGCCACCAAACCAGGTCAAATCAGCTCAATTCCCACCCCAAACTCCCCCAATAAGCCCCCGCTGGCGCCCCAGCATCACCCGCTGTCACAGAACCGCCATATCCCAACCCTACCGTCCGCTCCAGTTCCGGGATGGACCCGGTAATCAGCGTTCGGGGGATTGTTCATGAGCACACACCGCAGCGGCATCCGCCATGCAGGGTTCCGCATCAGCCTGCTGGCCCTGGCCGTCAGCGCCGGTTCGGCCTGGGCCGAGGAGCCGCTTGTCATGGAACACGTCGAAGTGATCGGCCAGGCCGTCAGCATCGACGAAGCATTGAAGGAACAACGCAACTCCGACAGCGTGAAGAGCGTGGTCCACGCCGACGGCATCGGCCAACTGCCGGACGACAACGCCGCCGAAGCCTTGCAGCGCATCCCCGGCCTTTCGGTCGAGCGCGACCAGGGTGAAGGCCGCTTCGTCAGCGTGCGCGGCATCGCGCCGGACCTGAACAGCGTCACCATCAACGGAACCCTGGTGCCCTCGCCGGAAAGCGGTCGTCGCGCCGTGGCGTTGGACGTGCTGCCCTCGGAGCTGGTGCAGTCGCTCTCGGTGGTCAAGACGCTGACCCCGGACATGGACGCCAACTCCCTCGGCGGCACCATCGAGGTGGAAAGCCTGTCGGCGTTCGACCATGACGGGCTGTTCTACAGCCTCAGCACCGAAGGCAGCTACGACGAGAACGTCGGCAAGACCAGCCCCAAGTTTTCGGGCGCCATCAGTAACCGCTTCAGCCTGGGTGATGGCGTGGACAACTTCGGTGTCGCCGCTGCTCTGAGCTGGCAGGAGCGCGACTTCGGCTCCGACAACGTGGAAACCGGCGGCAAGTGGGATTTCGAAGACGGCGCCCGGCTCGAGGAGTTCGAGCAGCGTGACTACGAGATCACCCGCGAACGCGCCGGGGTTGGCCTGAACTTCGACTACCAACCGGACGACGTCAGCAGTTACTACCTGCGCACCCTCTACAGCCGCTTCAAGGACAGCGAAACCCGCAACGCCGCCGGGGTCGAGTTCGAGGACGCGCAACTGGCCGGCGAGCTGGGCGATGCCGAGGGCTGGCGAGAGGTCAAATCGCGTGAGGAAACCCAGACCATCCAGTCCTACGTGTTCGGTGGCGAGCGGATGATGGGCCTCTGGACGCTGAGCGGGCAGGTCGGCTACAGCGAGGCGCGCGAGCGCAACCCGGGCGGCATCTCCGGCGCGACCTTCGAGGGCGACTTCGCTGACGTCGGCTTTACCAGCACCACCAAACCGCGGCTGAACGTCGATCCGTCCTTCTACGATCCGGCCAGCTTCGAGCTGGACGAGGTGGAGTGGGAAGAGAGCGATGCCCGCGACAAGGAAAAGAATATCCGCCTGGATCTGGCCCGCGAGTACGACATCCAGGGCTATGCCTCCCAGTTCAAGTTCGGCGGCAAACTCAGCCGCCGCGACAAGACCAACGACGTCGACGTCTGGGCTTACGATGACTTCGATGATCTGACCCTGGCCGACTACCAGCACGGCACCGTCGACTACGGTCTCGGCCGTTTCGGACCCGGCATCAGTGCCGGCGCCCTTGAAGACCTCATCGGCGGCCTGGACGCGAGCGCGTTCCGGGACGAAGAAGAGTCGCGCATCGGTGACTTCGACATGAGCGAAGACATAAACGCCGCCTACTTCATGAACACCCTGGACCTGGACAAGTGGCGCATCATCGCCGGCCTGCGCTACGAGGGCACCGAGTTCAGTGCCAAGGGCACCGGCATCCGCGAAGGCGAGTTCGAATCCATCTCCAGCGATAACCGCTACGACCATTGGCTGCCCGGCCTGCATGTGCGCTACCAGCTGACCGACGACACCCAGCTGCGCGCCGCCTGGACCAATACGGTGGTGCGGCCCACCTTCGAGCAGTTGGCGCCAGGCTTCGTCATCGATGGCGACGAAGCGGAGTTCGGCAATCCCGACCTCAAGCCGCTGGAGTCGATGAACTACGACCTCGGCATCGAGCACTACATGGGCCGCGCCGGCGCGGTGTCGGCGTACCTGTTCTACAAGGACATCGACAACTTCATCTACAACACCGACGTGGCCGGCACCGGCCAGTGGGCTGACTTCGACCAGGCGCTGAGCTACGAGAACGGCAGCAGTGCCAAGCTCTACGGTGTCGAGCTGTCCTACTCGCAAAAGCTCGACTGGCTGCCGGCGCCCTGGAACGGCGTATTGCTCGGTGCCAACGCCACCTTCAGCAAGTCCGACGCGGATATCGAGGGGCAGGGCAGCCGTCGCAGCATCGACCTGCCGAACCATTCCGACACCGTCGGCAACCTGATGGTCGGCTGGGAAAACGACGTCTTCAACATGCGGCTGGCAGCCAACTACAAGTCCGAATACCTGGCGGAAGTGGCCGGCATCGACGACGAGGCCCACGACCTCTACGCCGACGAGCAGCTGTTTCTCGACTTCAAGGCCGGCTACTTCATTACGCCGAACCTGCAGCTGACGGTCGAGGCGCTGAACCTCACCGACGAGTCCTACTTCGTCTACACCGGGCGCAGCCATTACAACGCCCAGTACGAGGAATACGGCCCGACCTACAAGCTCGGCCTGACCCTGACGCACTTCTGAATCCGACCCTTACCGACACTTTTTCGCCGCCCCGACGCCGTTCCGTCCCCCTTCGGACCGGCGCCGGTCAGCGGCTGCTGAATGGAAAAACCATGGACGTAACTTCGTTTAAACCCCTCTGGCTGAGCCTTTGCGTTGCCCTGGCGGCCTGTCAGTCCGGAGCCGGTCAGCCATCGGCCGACCGGGCCACCCCGCACCTGCGTATAGCGAGCG
Organism: Stutzerimonas stutzeri; assembly: GCF_019090095.1. Taxonomy (NCBI): domain Bacteria; kingdom Pseudomonadati; phylum Pseudomonadota; class Gammaproteobacteria; order Pseudomonadales; family Pseudomonadaceae; genus Stutzerimonas; species Stutzerimonas stutzeri. The sequence continues at coordinate 1,846,594 of NZ_JAGQFP010000002.1, forward strand.
CCACGCCCGTGGACGCTGAAAGCGCCCAGCTGATCGGTACCGACAAGTTCTGGCCCGGCGCTTCGCAGCTGCTGGTTCGCCCGGATTCGCGCGGCGTGGAGTTGCTGGACGTGCAGGGTGCGCGACTCAGTGGCGTCGAAGGCCGCTTCGAGGGCCTGGATCACCGCGTCAGCAAGGACGGTCTGCTGGTCGCCACCCTCGATCGCAAGCGTCAGCAGGCCGTGCTGCTCGGGCTCGATCGCCAGCATCGGTGGAGCCAGCCGCTATACGTGCCGAAGACCCGCTTCGCCATCGAAGGGCTGTGTCTGTATCGCGACGCCGGGCGCAATGGCTACCTGTTCCTGGTCGGTGAAGAAGGCATCGGCGAGCAGTGGCTGGTGGCGGCGGGGCAGCGGTTACTGGCGACGCCAAAGCGCGTACGGGGCCTGAGCCTGCCACCGGAAAGCAGCTACTGCCAGGTCGACGACCGGACCGGCGAGCTAGTGGTGAACGAGGAAAACGTCGGCTTCTGGCGTTATGCCGCCGACGCCGAAGCGCCGTTGCTGCGCCAGCCCGTGGACATCGTGCAGCCGTTCGGCGGCATCGCCGAAGCCGCTGCCGGCATGGCGCTGGTCCCGGGTGGCATGTTGGCGCTGGACCCGGAGGCGGGTGCATTGAACCTGTACGGGCGTGACGGCGATGCCTGGCGTAATCATGCGGTGATTCCGCTGGAGGGGTTCGACGAGCCGGAACAGATCAGCGCGCGACTGGGCGAGCAGGGGCTCGACCTGCTGCTGACCGACGAACGCGGGGCGCATCTCGCGCGCCTGGACTGGCAACCAGAAGCGCCGGCCGCGACGCCGGTGATTCCGATGCTGCCGGCGATGGTGCAGACCGATCCGGTGCCGCACCTGGGGGATGCGGCGGATGATCCGGCGATCTGGGTCAACGCGGCGGACCCGTCCAACAGCCGAGTGCTCGGCACCGACAAGAAAGGCGGGCTGGCGGTTTACGACCTGTCGGGCAAGCAGCTGCAGTACCTGCCGGTGGGGCGGTTGAACAACGTCGATGTGCGCACCGGCTTTGCCCTTGGTGGCAAGCGGGTCGATCTGGCGGTGGCGAGCAATCGCGATCACAACAGCCTGCACCTGTTCGCCATCGAGCCGCGCAGCGGCCAGGTCAGCGGCATCGGTGAGATCGACACGCCGTTCCGTGAGATCTACGGCCTGTGCCTGTTCAAGGATCCTCAGGGCGCGATCCATGCCATTGCCAACGACAAGGACGGCACCTTCCTGCGGTACCGCCTCGACGGTTCGAGCGGTTTGCCGCGCGGTGAGCAGGTGCGCGAATTCAAGCTGAGCAGCCAGCCCGAAGGCTGCGTCGCCGATGACCGCAACCAGCGCCTGTTCGTGGGCGAGGAAGACGCGGCGGTGTGGACGCTGGATCTGCGCCGCGACGCGGCGGCGCTGGAAAAGGTCATCGATGTGGGCGGCCCGCTGCACGCCGACGTGGAAGGCATGGCCATCTACAGCGGTACGGCCGGCGATTACCTGGTGGTGTCCAGCCAGGGGAACGACAGCTACCTGGTGCTCGAAGCGCACGCGCCCTATGCCGTGCGCGGCGCCTTCCGCGTCGGCCTGAATGCCGAGCGGGGCATCGACGGCGCTTCTGAAACCGATGGCCTGGAAGTCACCTCGGCCAACCTCGGCGGCATCTGGAGTCGCGGCATGCTGGTGGTGCAAGACGGCCGCAAGCGCATGCCCGAGGGCGCGCAGAACTACAAGTACGTGCCGTGGACGGCGATCGCCGAAGCGCTGGGGCTGGACTGACCCTGGCGTGAGCCTGTCGGGTTACGCCGCGCTGTCATCGAAACGTAACCCCAATGCAATCCAATGAGCGCCGTTGCATGGGACGGCCGGAGGAATACAGATGCAAAGCGAACACATGTCGGTCTTGGGCCTGATCAGCGAAGCCAGCCTGGTGGTGCAGCTGGTGATGGCGACCCTGGTGTTGGCGTCCGTCGCCAGCTGGTACCTGATCATCCAACGCGGCGCCGCGCTGCGCCGCAGCGAACGGCTGCTGAAGAGCTTCCTGCAGCGCTTTCGCAGTGGCGGCGAACTGACCCAGCTCTATCGCGAGGGCAATGAGCAGTCGCTTCCCCGCGAAGCGGCGTTGCAGCGCATTTTTCTTGCCGGCTATCAGGAATTCAGCCAGTTGCAGCGCCAGCCGGGTATCGCCCCCGAAGCCGTGATCGAAGGCGTCGAGCGGAGTCTGTACGTGGCCATCGCCGAGCAGGAAGAGCGGCTCGAAAGCGGCCTGCAGTTCCTCGCCACGGTCGGCTCGGTCAGCCCCTACATCGGCCTGTTCGGCACCGTCTGGGGGATCATGAATTCCTTCCTCGGGCTGTCCATGGTGCAGCAGGCAACCCTCTCCACCGTCGCGCCGGGCATCGCCGAAGCGTTGATCGCCACGGCCATCGGCCTGTTTGCCGCGATACCGGCGGTGATGGCCTACAACCGCTTCTCCGCCCGCGGCCAGACGCTCAGCGCGCGCTACTACAGCTTCGCCAACGAACTGCAGGCGCGTTTGCATCGCCGCCTGCATGCCGGGTCGCCGAGCATCGCCGCAGCCGCCTGAAGGGAGCCTCGCCATGCTGGTCAAACCGCAGCGCAAACATGGCCCCAAGGCCGAAATGAACGTGGTGCCCTACATCGACGTGATGCTGGTGCTGCTGGTGATCTTCATGGTCACCGCGCCGATGCTGGTGCAGGGCGTGAAGATCGAGCTGCCCAAGGTCGCCGCCGAGGCGATGCCCACCGAGAACGAGCGGCAGATCCTCACGCTCTCGGTCAAGGCCGATGGCGGCTTCTACTGGAACCTGGGCAGCGAGCTGAACGCCGAGGACCAGACCGACAGCGCCATCGACCTCGAAGAGATGCGCGAGAAAGTCGCGGCGATCATCGCCGAGCGCGGCGACACCCAGGTCTACGTGCGCGCCGATGAAGCGGCGGACTACGGCCGCGTGGTGGCCGGCATCGCCGAGCTGCAACGTGGCGGGGTAGTCAATCTCGGCCTGATCACCGAGGCGCCGGCCGGGCAGCCCGCACCATGAGCAGCTTGAGCATGCCCCTGCCCAACAGCCTTCCCGAGGTTCGACCGCAATGGCGCAGCCATGCCGGCGCGGCGGCAGCGACCTTCGCGCTGCATGCCGCGGTGATCGGCCTGCTGCTGCACGGCTGGACGCCCGAGCTGACGCCACCCAGCGCGACCCAGGTGCTCAAGACCCAGCTGGTCAGCCTGCCCACGCCGCAGCCGATACTCGAGGTGCCCGTCGAACCGGAGCCGGTGCCCGAGCCGGTCGAGGCGGCCATCGAGCCGGTCCTCGAGGAACCGCAGGTGGATCCGCGAATCGAACAGCATCGGCTCGAACAGGCCGAGCTGGCGTACAAGCGAGCCGAGCAGAAGAAGCAGGAAGAGGCGGCGCGCCGGGAACAGCAACGTCTACGCGACGAGCAGCGCGAGCAACAACGCCAGCGTGAGCGGCAGGAACGGCTCGAAGCCGAGCGTCGCGAGCAGCTGGCGCGCGAGGCGCAGCAGCGCGAACAGGCGGCTCGGGCCGAAGCAGCTGCCGCCGCCGAACGCGCGCGACAGGCCGAGGCCGCCGCGGCTGCCAGCCGCCAGTACCTGCCGATCGCCAAGGACGCGCCGGACTATCCGCAGCGTGCGCTGGACAAGGGCATCGAAGGCACCTGCACGGTGAGTTACTCGGTCAACCCGCAGGGGCGGATCGAAAACCCCAAGGCCCTGGAGGATTGCCATCCGCTGTTCATCCGGCCATCGCTGACGGCTGCGAAAAGCTTTCGCTATCAGCCGCGGATCGTCGACGGCCGCGCCGTGACCGTTCCCGAAGTGAAGAACACCTTTCATTACCGCATCCAGTGATGCGCAGCAGACCCATTTGCCAGACGAGCCATCGAATGAAACAGGACTTCCAGAGTTTCCACGCCAACCTTTCCGCCCTCGACGACCAGGCCATCAACCCCAGCGCCAATCCCTCGCTCGGGCAGCTGGTCGATCAGGGCCGGCGCAACCTGCTCAAGGGCGGCATGGGCCTGGCCGCGCTGGGCTTTCTCGGCGGCACGCTGAGTGCCTGCCGTAGCGCCGGGCAGTCCGATTCGCTGATCGGCTTCAGCGGGATTCCCACCCAGCTCGACCCGACATTCGACCGCGTGCAGGTCGCGCCCGGCTACAGCGCGCGCACCTTCTTTTCCTGGGGTGATGCCGTGCTGGCCGACGCGCCAGCGTGGAACCCGGATGCCAGCGACGACTGGCAGGCTCAGCTCAAGCAGGCGGGTGACAACCACGACGGCATGCACTTCTTCCCGTTCCCCGATGCGCCTGACAGCCACGGTTTGCTGGTGATGAACCACGAATACGTCAACCCGCCGCTGCACCCCAACGGCATGACCTTCGTCGAGGGCAAGCGCCCGCTGGACGAGGTACGCAAGGAACAGGCGGCCCACGGCCTGAGCATCATCGAGGTGAAGAAGGATGCCCAGGGGCAGTGGCAGCGGGTCATGCCGTCGCGCTACAACCGTCGCCTGTCGGCGATGACGCCCATGGCGGTGGGTGGTCCGCTGGCCGGCCACGAGGCGCTGAAAACCGTTGCCGACCCGAGCGGGCGGGAGATCATCGGTACGCTCAACAACTGCTCCAGCGGCTTCACGCCCTGGGGCACCTACCTGATCTGCGAGGAGAACTGGCACAACTACTTCGTCAATCATGATGCGGCTGACCTGGCCAAGCGCAGATCGCACAAGCGCTACGGCATCGCTGGCGAAGGCTTGAGCAAGCTCTACGGCTGGGAAACCGCCGACCCGCGCTTCAACGCCACACCGGATCCGTCGCAACCCCACGGCGGCTACGTGAACGAACCGAATCGCTTCGGTTGGGTGGTCGAGGTCGACCCGTTCGACCCGCAGAGCAAGCCGGTCAAACGCACTGCCTTCGGCCGCTACTGCCGCGAATGCTCGGTGCTTTCGCTAGGCGAGGACGGGCGCATGGCGTTCTACTCGGGCGACGACACCAAGGGCGAGTACGTCTACAAGTTCGTCCCCGCCGGCCGCTACGTGCCGGGCGCTGATGAGGCCAACCGCCAGCTGCTCGACAGCGGCACGCTCTACGTGGCGCGTTTCAATGCTGACGGCCGTGGTGAGTGGCTGGCGCTGGTCCATGGCCAGAACGGGCTCACGGTGGAGAATGGTTTCGCCGATCAGGCCGAGGTATTGCTCAACGCACGCGCCGCTGCGGACCGGGCAGGCGCGACGCCGATGGATCGCCCGGAGTGGGTGGCGGTGCACCCGCGCAGCCGCGAGGTCTACGTGACCCTCACCAACAACGACGGCCGCGGCGTGAAGCAACCGACCGACAAGGCCAACCCGCGGCCGAACAACCTGCACGGGCAAATCCTGCGCTGGAACGAGAAAGACGCCGACCCGACCGCCACGGCCTTTACCTGGGAGGTCTTTCTGCTGGCCGGCGAACAGCCCGGCGCCCTCGACGCCAACGGCCAACCGGTACCGCCCAACCTCACCGGCACCATCAATGGCGATATCTTTTCCTCGCCCGACGGCTTGGCGTTCGACGGGGCAGGCCGGCTGTGGATCGAAACCGACTATGGCGACAACGAGCCCGCGATGCAGGCCATGGGCACCAACCAGCTACTGTGCGCCGACCCGCGGACGCGTGAGGTCAGGCGCTTCCTGGTCGGCCCGCGCGGGTGCGAGATCACCGGCATCACCTGGAGTCCGGACTACCGCGCCATGTGGATCAACGTCCAGCACCCGGAGTTGAGCTTCCCAGCCAGCGACGGCAAGACCCGCCCGCGCGCTTCGACCGTGCTCATTACCAAGAACGATGGGGGCGTTATCGGGACCTGAGCAGGCATCGCTCCGGTGGGCTAGGCTGGCTAACAAGGCCGGCCCGCCGTCAGCCGTGAACGATTGGCGGTCCGCTGCGCTCTAACGCATGCATACATTCTCTGTTGCATGTAACCAAGGAGCTGGGCCATGGCAATTTCGCGCGTACACGCTCGCGTTTCCCTCGCCGTACTTGTCGCTTGTGTTCCTGCAGTCAGTCAAGCTGACCTGTATTCCCTCAAAATCGAAAACGACATCATCTCCACCGGTAGCGATGGCCATTACACCAATGGCTTCGAGCTGATGCGCTCATTCAAGCCCGAGGCCGATCACTGGTCGCGCCAGTTCGCCGATGTGCTGCCGGGCTGGAGCGCTGACGAGGTCGACAACGTCGCCTACCGGCTGGGGCACCAGATCTATACGCCGAACGATATCGAGCGGGCGGACCTGATCGAAGACGACCGTCCCTACGCCGGGTTGCTGTTCGCCGGGATGTCGATCTTTTCTGACCATCAGCACGACGGCTGGCGCGGTGCCAGCGGTTTGCATCTGGACGTGGGTATCGTCGGGCCTGCCGCCGGTGGCAAGAAGATCCAGCGCCGCGTCCATGACGTCACCAACAGCGACGAGCCTCGCGGCTGGGACAACCAGCTGCGCAACGAGCCTTTCGTCAACCTCGCGTACCAGCATCGCTGGTGGCTGCAGCAACGTTTCGCCGGGCTCGAATTCGAGTACGGGCCGAGCGCCGGCTTTTCGTTGGGCAACCTCTACACCTACGGTTCTGCCGGGCTGGGGCTGCGCATCGGCCAGGGGCTGGCGCGCAGTTTCAGCATTCCCGCGGTGGCGCCTGCGCAGAGTGGCAGCCTGTTTTTCGACCAGGGCGGCGGCTTCGCCTGGAACCTGTTCGCCAACGTCGAAGGGCGCTACATGGCGCAGAACATGCTGCTCGAGGGCAATACCTTCAAGGACAGCCACTCGGTGGATCCGAACGAATGGGTCGGCGACGCCAAGGCCGGTATCGCACTGACCTGGAACAGCTGGCAGGTGGCGTTTGCCGGTGTCTGGCGCACCCGTGAGTTCCAAGGGCAGGACAAGCACGACCAGTTCGGTTCGCTGACAGTGTCGACCTGGTTCTGACGCGTCATCGAGCGGGATCCGCGATGTAGAGCGTCTGCATACGGTTTTCGATGAAACAAAATGTTTCGTTTGGCGGTCCCTTTCAAAACCCAGGCGAAACGAACGGGTAAGTGCACGCCACTTGCCCGTTCATGCCGCCGGGATTGAGTGCATGGCCAGTTCGGTCTGTACATCACCCTCAAGGGACCCCGCATGAATGACAACCCTTCCCGTGGCCTGACACGTCGTCAGCTGATTGTTTCCTCCATGACCGGCCTTGCCGTAGGCGCCACCGCCACCGCCACGGCCCGTACTCTGACCGGCATCCCGCCCTGGCAACCCTTCGATCACAACGGCCCCATGCACTACGACTCGCCGGGGTGGCGGTTTTTTACCGAAGACGAGGTGCAGGAGGTGACGGCCATCGTCGACCGCCTGATCCCGGCCGACAACCTCAGCGTCAGCGGCAGCGAGGCCGGCTGTGTGGTGTTCATGGATCGCCAGTTGGCCAGCAGCTACGGCGATGCCAGTCGTCTGTACATGGCCGCACCGTTCCAGCAGGGCACGCCGGAGCAGGGCGACCAGTCCCCGTTCACGCCGCGCCAGCGCATGCGCCTTGGCCTTGCCGGGCTGGCAAAGCTCTGCCAGTCGCGCCACGGCCAGCCCTTCAGCGCACTGAATGCAGAGCAGCAGGACTCGTTGCTCGGTGAGCTGGAAAAAGGCGGCATCGACCTCGACGGCATGGACTCGAAGCTGTTCTTCGAGCAGGTGCTGGGCAACACCATGGAGGGTTTCTTCGGTGACCCGATCTATGGCGGCAACCGCGACATGGTGTCCTGGAAGATGATCGGCTTTCCCGGCGCGCGCTACGACTATCGCCCCTACATCGAACTGCATAACCAGAGGCTGGATCTGGTGCCGCTGTCGATCGTCGGCGGGGAATCCTGGAACGCGAGGGAGTCGAAATGATCCAGAAACTTCCTGCTACCGACGTGGTGGTCATTGGATTGGGCTGGGCGGGGTCGATCATCGCCAATGAACTGGCCGATGAAGGACTCGATGTCATCGCCCTGGAGCGCGGCCCCTGGCGCGACACCGCACGGGATTTCAACATCGCCTCGGTGACCGACGAGCTGCGCTACCTGCGCCGCCAGGAGCTGATGTTGCGGCCGATGCAGAACGCCGTGACGGTGCGCAACAACCCATCGCAGACGGCGCTGCCCATGCGCGAGTGGGGCTCGTTCCACCCGGGCAACGGCGTGGGCGGCGCGGGCAACCACTGGGCCGGCATCACCTTTCGGTTCCAGCCCGAAGAATTCCGCCTCAAGAGCCATCTGACCGAACGTTACGGTGCCGATGCCATTCCGGACGAACTGGTGCTGCAGGATTGGGGTACCGACTGGGCGGAGATGGAGCCGCATTACACGGCGTTCGAACGCCTGGCTGGTACCTCGGGCAAGGCCGGTAACCTCAACGGCGAAATCCAGCCGGGCGGCAACCCCTTCGAGGGCAGTCGCTCGATCGAGTACCCGACGCCACCGCTGGCGCAGCCCTACGGCCCGACATTGTTCGCCGATACCGTACGTGAACTGGGCTACCAGCCGTTCCCGGTGCCGTCCTCGCTAGCTTCGCAGGCCTACACCAACCCACTCGGGGTCACCATGGGGCCCTGTACCTTCTGCGGCTTCTGCACCAATTTCGGCTGCGCCAACTATTCCAAGGCCAGCGCCATCGTCAACGTGCTGCCGGCGTTGATGCGCAAACCCAACTTCACCGCGGTGACTCATGCCGAGGTGTTGCGCGTGACGCTGGATTCGACCGGCAAGCGTGCCACCGGCGTCATCTATGCCGATACCTCGGGCAACCAATACGAGCAGCCGGCGGAGCTGGTGGTGGTCAGCGCCTTCACCTTCGAAAACGTTCGATTGATGCTGCTGTCCGGGGTCGGCAAACCCTACGATCCGGTGAGCAACACCGGCACCACCGGGCGCAACTATGCCTACCAGACCGCCAATAGCGTGCAGCTGTTTTTCGATGACAAGAACTTCAACCCGTTCATTGGTGCGGGGGCTGTCGGCATGGGCATCGATGAGTTCAACAACGACAACTTCGACCACTCCGGGCTGGGCTTTCTGGGTGGCGGCAGTATCCGCGTGACCCCCGTCGGCGCCTCGCCGATCGGCACGCGACCGGTGCCGCCAGGCACGCCGCGCTGGGGCTCGACATGGAAGCGGGCCACGGTGGAAAACTACCTCAGCACCATGTCCATCGGTTGCGAGGCGAGCAGCTACACCACCCGGACCAATTACCTGTCGCTGGACCCGACCTACACCGACCCGCACGGTCGGCCGTTGCTGCGAATTACCTTCGATTTCTCGGAGAACGACCGCAAGATGTCGCGCTTCTCCATCGACAAGCTGGCCGAGATCGCGGCGCCGATGAATCCCCGGCATATCGTCAAGACCTATCAGGACGGGCATTGGAACAGCGGGCCCTATCAGTCTTCGCATGTCGTCGGCGGTTTCGTGATGGGCGCCGACCCGTCCACCAGTTCGGTCAACAAGCATCTCCAGGTCTGGGACGTACCGAATCTGTTCGTCGTGGGCGCCAGCGCCTTTCCACAGAACCCCGGCTATAACCCGACCGGGACGGTAGGCGCGCTGGCCTTCAAGGCGGCCGATGCCATACGCAGGCTCTACCTGAAGAACCCAGGGGAGATGATCGCCCTATGAAGATCTTTCCCACGTTATGCGTCGGTATGCTGAGCCTTGCCACGGGCCTGGCGCAGGCCGGCGATGGCAGCGATTCTCACGACCTGGTGGCCCGAGGGCGTTATCTGGCGGTACTGGGCGACTGCACCGCCTGCCACACCCTGCCCGGCGAGCCAGCCTTTGCCGGGGGCGTGGCGATCGATACGCCATTCGGCACCGTGCTGGGCGCCAACATCACCCCGGATCCCGACACCGGGATCGGACGCTGGTCGTTCGAGGACTTCCAGAACACCATGTCCAACGGCCACGCCCGCGGCGGCAAGCGGCTCTACGCGGCGATGCCCTATACCGCCTACACCAAGGTGACGCGCGAAGATAACCGAGCGCTCTGGGCCTACCTGAACGCCCTGGAACCGGTGCGGCACGAGGTCGAAACCAATCAACTGCCGTTCCCGTTCAATGTCCGCGCCAGCCTGATTGCCTGGAACTGGCTGGTCTTCGAGGAGGGCGAGTACCAGCCCGACCCGCAACGGTCGGCTGAATGGAACCGCGGCGCCTATCTGGTGCAGGGCTTGGGGCATTGCGGCAGCTGCCATACGCCAAAGAACCTGATCGGCGGCGACAAGGACGACGAGTTCCTCGCCGGTAGCAACCTGCATGGCTGGATGGCACCGGATATTACCGCCAACAGCCATAGCGGCATCGGCCGCTGGAGCGAGGCGGAGATCGTCCGCTATCTGAAGACCGGCGCCAATCGATTCGACATGGCGTCCGGGCCGATGGCCGAAGCGGTGGAGCATTCCACCCAGCACTGGAAGGATGAAGACCTGGCCGCCGTTGCGATATACCTCAAGAGCCTTGGCGACGACGAGCCGTATGCGCCCGAGCCGCGCCCGGCGGACGACACGCGCATGCGTACCGGTGCGTTGATCTACGAGGATCAATGCTCGGCCTGTCATACCCCGGACGGTGAAGGCATCACCAACCTGTTCCCCAAACTGGCGCAGGCGCCGTTGGTCAACAGCCGTGATGCAACATCCCTGATCAGGGTGGTACTGGCGGGCAGTCGCGCGGTGGGAACCGATGCGGCGCCAACCGCGCCGGCCATGCCCTCGTTCGCCTGGAACATGTCCGATCAGCACATCGCCGACGTGCTGACCTACGTGCGCAACAGTTGGGGCAACGCAGCCGAGCCGGTCTCCACGGATGAGGTGAAAGCCTTGCGGGAGGAGCTGACGCCTTAGAGGGAGCAGCGGCGGGGTGCCTGTGCACCCCGCCGCGTGCTTACTTCTTCACCCAGGTGCCGTTCAGCTGGATGACCTGGCCTGACGGGGTTTTCTCGATGGCTTTCTTGCCGGCGATGGCTTCGACGTCGCTGACGCTGATGCCGTTTTTCTGTGCCAGGCGATGGTATTCGGCTCGCCGGGCCTGGTTGATCTGGCTGGCGATCTCTTCGGCCTGGCCGCCGCCTTGTACCACGCCCAGATAGCCGTCGGGCTTCTCACCGAGTTGACCGCTGGCCTTGGCCTGGCCGAGCGCGGCCATGGCCTCGTTGAGCGACATGGCGGCGGCTGGCAGGGCCAGGCACAGGGCCGCGAGCAGGGTTCCGAGTTTCAGGTAGCTTTTCATGAGAGTCCTCAGAAGAGTCCGCTGTCTTCGTTGATGATGGAATCGAGCTGCTTGTCGACCTTGATGTAGATCTCGTGCTCGATCTTGACGTTGAGGTTGATGTTGATCGGCTCGTTGGGCACGGCCAGTTCCACTCGAGGGGTGCAGGCGCTGGCGAGCAGGGCCAGCATCAGGACGCTGATTGAATGGCGCAACCGCATAGCGGGGTTCTCCTGTTCACGGTCGGGTTACAGTGCCTGATCTCAGCCGTTCCTGCACGCGTCGCTGAATGGTTTCGCTGACGCGGTCGGAGAGTTGCAAGCTGGTTAACAGGGCCGGAATGTCTTCTTCCAGATTGATCGAAAAATTGATCGGCCGACCGCCCTCCAGGGCCGGGTTGCGGCCTTGCAGCCGCAGGCCCAGGTCCAGCTTGCCATCGGCTGAATAGTGCACATCGCTGGCGAGCAGCGAGTAGTGGAAGTCATCCAGTGCTTCGGTCACCAGGCGCATGGCCGGGTTGGCCTGGCCCAATGCCTGGATCTTCGCCGAGCGGAATTGCAACGCGCCTCCGGGCTCCCGTGCCTGGAGCGAGCCCTTTTCGACGCTGATACCAGCGGCACTACGCTGCACCTCAAGCTCACCGTCGATCACCCCGGTACCGGAGAGGCCTTCGGTCGGGTAGGCCTCGAGCAGCAGGGGCAGCTGCAGGCCCCGCAGGTGCGCGTTCAACCGTTGCGATGAGGCAGCCAGGTCGATCGCGCGGGGGTCGAGCCAGAGTCGCCCGCCCAGCAGACGCACCTCGGCCTCACGCCAGGACAAGCGACCCTGGGTCGGCTCGTCCAGCGGGCCGAGGAATTCGCCAACCAGGTGCAGCGGGCCGAAGGTAAAGCCGGGATTGACCTCGCGCACGGTCAGCTCGTTGAGGTCGAGCCGCAGCTGGTCACGTTGCAGGGTGAGCGACAAGGCGGCGTCCAGTCCGCTCAGCTCGGTGCGGTCGTAGATGCCACCGACCCCTTTGGCCGTGAGCGACGCCGACACGGCGAGTGGGCCGCTGGGCGGGACCTCGACGCGCGCCTTGCCTTGCAGCCGGCCGTTGTTCAGTTCCAGCACCTGAGGCCAGTCGACCAGCGTTGCCGCCAACGGATTGCCGGCGCGCAGGAACAGTTCGGGCAACACCGCATCGAGGCGGGTCGCGCCTGAGGCGGGGTCGTAGTGCAGGGTCATCGGCAGGGCCAACCCGGCATCATTGCTCAGCGGACCGTCGAGCGAGACGCCCGATGGTTCTGCCTTGATACGGCCGCTCCAACGCCAGGCCTGCGGACGCAACGCCGGCTGCTTCAGTTCGCCGATCTTCAGCGCGGGCTTGCCCGTGACGGCGAAGTGCTCGAGCTGGCCGTCGACAACGCTCACCTCGACGCTCGTCCCGCCCAGTTCGGCCAACAGCCGGCTGGCCGTTACCTCCGCTGCGGCCAGGCTGTCGACCGTGACCCGCGAGCCCTTGTCGAGACGGATGGTCGCGGCCTGCTGCGATAGCGTACCGCCAAGGCGCAAGTCCGCCTCGAGGCCCTTCAGGGAGAACGCCGGCCCGGCAAACACCGGGCTGCGCAGGGTCAGTCGGGTATCGCTGAAGGTGGCCAGGTAGGGTGCCCTGGTTTCGACCAGGAGGCGGCTGTTCAGCGTGAGCGGAGCGGGCCCGCTGGCCGCGAGTTGCAGGGACAATGGGAGCGCTGGCGTAGCGCCGTCCGCGCTGCTCGGCGTGATCTTCAGGCTGATGGCGCTGGGCCGCAGCCGCTCTGGCAGGACCGCGACCCGTTCGGCGACGGGTAGCAGGTTGAGATCGGCCGCCAGTTCGGTGGGTATCCAGATGCCACCCTCGACGCGTGCGCCGAGGTCCAGTCGTCCCTGCATCTGGCCGATGCCCGGCACCGGCCATGGCGCGGGCAGATTCGCCGAGAGGCGCAACTCGCCCGCTTGCACACGGAAGTCCTCAACGATGGTTGCCGGGTCGATACTCAGGTCCCAGGCGCCGCCGATGCGCATCTGTTCGGGGAGCTCAGGCAGTTCAGGAGGGGTGTAGTCCACCCAGTCGGCCAGCCAGTCCAGCAGCCAGGGCGCTTCGGGCAGTTCGGTCGAGCTCAGCGCGCCGCGCCAGCGCGTCAGGCCGCTGCCAGGCGTGAACTGGTTCTGCATGGTCAGCCGCGGCTCGCCATCGAGCAGCAGCCGCAGGTCGAGGAGGGTGTCGGCGGCCTGCTCGCGCGCCTCGGCGGTCAGTTGCAGGCGACGATCGCCGTGCTGCAGATCGAGCTGCAGTTCGGCTGGCAGGATCGCTTGGCCAGCATGACGCCAGCTGACCTGACCGGTTTCGAGGCACCGGCCACTGGCGCAGGGCAGCTCGAGTGTCAGGCTGTCGATCAGGCCATCGCGTGGGACCCAGGCTGCCCAGCGTTGTAACTGCTGCCGGTCGGGCAGGCTCGGCGAGGCGACGTCCGGCTCGCGTTCCTTGGCCGGCTGCCATTCGATGCGCGCTTGGGCCACCCGTAGGGCGCCCAGCGGTAAAGGGTGTCGCCAGCTGTCGACAGGTAGCTGCAGATCATCGATCAGCACCGTCAGGCGCTCGCCGTCGGCGCGTTGTTGGGTCAGGGCGAATTGTCGCAGCCCGATACCGTTCGTCGACAGGCGCACACCGTCGACATCGAACGCGACGATGCCCTGTTGTTCCTTGAAGGCATCCCAGCGAATTGCCGCATAGAACGCCAGCAGCAAGCACGTCACGAGCACGCCAAGCGCTGTAAACAGCAGGGTTCGCCGCAGCCGGGTCATGGTGGGTTCCGTCTACTCGGGGCGTTCAGCATAAGCCGTCGGCCGTTGTTGGCGAACCCCGAAGCGGGGTAGGTGAGGGCGACCAGCAGTCATGCAAAAAGTTCCAGCAGGCGCTGGGAAAACCGCATGGATACTGGCGTTTGCGCTCCATTCGCAAAGCTCGCGCCAGACTTGTGCACATTCGTCGGCGCGCCTTGTCAAGCGCTTATGACCAACAGGCACAAACGCTGTAGCGACATAGATCGATAATAACTTACTGAAAAATAAGGAAAAATTTCTTTGGTGAAAAAACCGCCAGTTTAACCGCAAGCCAGTGCTGATAGGCGCTAGGGAAATTTGTAACCCTGTTTTCCACCGACTTATCCACAGGTTCTGTGGATTAAATATTTGTGTGAGTCAGTTCGCTTTTTTTTGAATTTTTCAAGACTTTAACTCTGTGAAAAAAGGAGTAGAGTGCGCGCCCTTGTTCCCCCGAAGCTCTCGGTGATCATGAGAACGCGTCCTCGCGCATCGACCTCGATCGATAGCACTTCAACTCCACGCCTGCCTTTGCGCATGGCGTTGTGGCTGCTGGACAGCCAGCGTCTAGGACAGACCAAGAGTGTCAAACGAATCGCCGGACGGATGCTCAAGCAGCCGGCCCGCGAAGGTGTGGTGGAAGCCCAAAGCCGTCTCGGACGGCTGCTGTGCACCGATTGCGACAGCCAGCGCGATCGGCGCATCGGTTTCGAGCTGCTGCGTCAGGCGGCCCGCGCGGGCGACTGCCAGGCGCAACTGGAGCTCGGCCAGCTGTATTGCCAGCCGCAGTATCGCGAACTGGCCAAGGCGCGGCACTGGCTGGAGCTGGCTGCAGCGCAGGGCTCTGCCGAGGCCTCGCGCGCGTTGCAGGGGCTGCCAGGCAAACGTCGGGTCGCGCCCCTGCGGTAGCCCGCAATTCTGCCCGCAATGGCCGTGACAGAGCGTCCGGCCTGACCGGCGCGAGCGGGCTG